>DASXKT010000291.1:0-8154 GCA_036496685.1 Phenylobacterium sp. | reverse complement strand
GAGCTCGCCAATCGGCGCGTCCTGAAGCGCCTGGACGGGCCGGTCGACGACACCGTCCCCGCCAACCGGCCGATCACCGTTGAGGATCTGCTCACCTACCGGCTGGGCTGGGGAATTCAGTTCAACCCGGAGCTTCCGATCAGCCGGGCGATAGCCGAACTGGGTGTCTGCGGCTTCGGCATGCCCGATCCTGAGATGACTTTCGGCGCGGACGAACGGCTTCGTCGCCTCGGAAGCCTGCCGCTGATGGCCCAGCCGGGCGATGAGTGGCTCTACACCACCGGATCGGACATTCAGGGCGCACTCGTGGCCAGGGCGACGGGACAGCCTTTCGACGCCTTCATCCGTGAACGGATCACCAGCCCGCTCGGCATGGCGGATACCGGCTTTGGCGTACCGGTTCCAAAGGCCGGGCGACTTTCCATCGGCTACATGCCGAACGACGGAAAGCTCGAGCTTTTCGACATCTCGGGCGCTCGGAGCCGCTACGCCCGCGCGCCGCTGTTCCCCGAGGGCGACTCCGGTCTGGTCTCCACGGTCGACGACTTGCTCGCCTTCTCGCGCATGCTGCTCGCCGGCGGCGAGTACCCCGGCGGCCGGATGCTGTCGAAGGCGGCCGTCGCGGCCATGACCACCAACTACCTCACATCAGCCCAGGCGAAGGGCGGCGAGGAGATCCTGAGGCCCGGCCACGGTTGGGGCTACGGAATGTCGGTGATGGCATGGCCCTCGGGCGACGGGTTGCAGGCCGGCGCGTTCGGCTGGAGCGGTGGGTTCGGGACCTCCTGGTACATGGACGCCGCCAAGGACCTGACCATGATCCTGCTCACCCAGCGGGTGTTCGACGGGCCCGATCCGCCGCGCCTGCACAAGGACTTCTGGGCGGCGAGCTATCGGGCGCTGGCCTAGGCGGCGCCTCGCCCTAGCCCTCCAGGTAGGCGCTGAGCTTGTCGACGATCTCGCGGCTTCCGCGCTCGCGGCTGCCGTTGTCGTCGTAACCATCGAGGAAAGCGCCCTGCTCGGTCATCACGAAGCGCGTGCCGCCGGCCGAGGCTTTGAACTCGAACGTCGCCAGCGAGACGGAGATCTTCCGGCTATCGAGCAGCATCTCGTAGGCGTAAACGATCCGCTCGCCGGGAATGATGTCGAAGTAGGTGGCGTCGAACTGGGTGATCAAACCTGACTTCCACTTGCCCTTCAGGCGCTCGTGGCCGCCGACCCGGAAGTCGAACTGGCGCTCGACGATGTCCCAGGCTTCGTTGGGGCCGGAGAACCAGGCGTCCTTGCCGGCCTCGGTGGCGAAGGCCTCGAAGACGCGGTGCGGAGTGACCGACGGATAGTTCCGCTCGATAGTGAAGACGCCATGGGCGATGCTGCGTTCGACGAGTTGAGGCGCGTTCATTGCGGTTCTCCGTCAGGAAATTGCTTGAGGTGCTCGCCCAGGCGATCCAGCCGGCGCTCCCAGTCGCTGCGGCGCTGGTTGATCCAGTGTTCGGCCAGGCTCATGGCGGTGGGCTCCATGCGGCAGGTCCGGGTCCGACCAATTTTCTCCGAGGCGACGAGGCCGCTGGCCTGCAGCACCGCCAGGTGCTGCACCACGGCCGGCAGCGACATCGCGAGCGGCTTTGCGAGTTCGCTGACCGACGCCGGACCGAGGCTGAGCCGTTCGACCATCGCCCGGCGCGCCGGGTCGGCCAGCGCGTGGAAGGTCAGGTCGAGCTGCGAGGCTGTGGCTGCCATCAGCCGTCCTTCAGCGGGAAATATTGGAAAAAGGGCTCGGCCTCGGCGAGCACGCGGGCCACGCTGGGCCTCGCCTTCAGCCGGCCGAGGTACGCGGCCAGTCCTGGCCACTCCTTCAGCGGCACTGCGTGGTCGGCATAGAAGAGAGCCGGCATGGCGGCGCAGTCTGCCAGGGTGAAGCTCTCGCCCATCGCCCATTGGGCGGTCCCCATGGGCTGGACCAGGTCGTAGCCGCCCCGGATCTGGGCGCGGAAGCGATCGACGGCCAACGGATCGCGCTCGCCTTCAGGCCGCAGGCGATCGGCCACCACGCGCTGCAGGCTGTCGTGGATGTAGTTGTCGAAGAGGCGGTCGCGCAGCCGGGTCTGCCAGGCGAGGTCCGGATCGGCTGGCATCAGTGAGGCGGCCTGCGGATAGTTCTGTGCCAGGTACTCGATGACGATGGTCGATTCCGGCACGGTCCGGCCCCGCTCGTCGTCGCGAAGCACCGGGAACTTGGCCAGCGGCCAGACAGCGGCGAACGCGGCCCGATCGGCCGGGTCGCCGAGATTGACCATCCGCGGCTCGAACGCGACGTCCGCCTCATAGAGCGCGATCAGCGCCTTCCAGCAGTAGGACGAAAGGGGGTGGTAGTAGAGCGTCAGGGCCATGGCTGTCCTCATACTTAAGTGATTTATTAAGTATCAAGACGACGGCGCAGCGTCAAGCGACGTCCCCCGCTCAGCGGCGGAAGGCGAGCAGGATCAGCCTTGCAGCGCTTTGCGGGTCTGTTCCCAGTACTGGGCGCCGGTGATCAGGGTGACGAGGGTCGCGAGCCAGAAGAGGCTATGGGCGGCGATGGTCACTGGGCCCTGCACAGCGGGATCCTGCGGCAGTAGCGGGAAGGCGCCCCAGGCCCCGACGACGAGCTCCATGGCGAGTGCTGTGAGCTGCAGCGTGGTCTTCCACTTCGCGAGCGTGGTGACGGGCAGCTTCACGCCCCGGCTCGCTCCGACCTCGCGCAAGGCGCTGACCGTGAACTCCCGGAACAGGATCAGGCCGGCCGGCAGCAGCACCATCGGCTGCGCGCCCAGCGACATCAGTCCCAGCACCGCGCCGCAGACCAGTACCTTGTCGCCGATCGGGTCGAGGATCGCGCCCCAGACGCTGACCGCGTCCATCCTGCGCGCCAGCCACCCGTCGAAGAAGTCGGTCACCGCGGCGATGACGAAGGCGTAGACCGCCCACCGCTGCAGGGCGAACTGCACCGGCGGCTCTAGGTGATCGGAGAGTCCTGGCACTGCGCCCGCCGCGGCCGCCAGAGCTACGAACATGAACAGCGCCAGGACCAGGCGCATGGACGTCAGGATGTTGGGAAGGGACTTCATATCGGCTTCGAGCGTCCAGGGTTCAGCTTCGTTCCGCAACGTTTAGCGGGTTCGCCGGCCCGGCGCGAACCCCGGGCGCCGGGTGGCCTTTCTGCCGGCCATCGGCCCGCCGCCCCCCGCCTCATGGTTACCGGATTGCTAACAACTGGCCCGGGGCGTGCAGATCACGTTCTGTGAGGCGGATGGCCGTCTCAAAATGGGACTACCAATGACCGAAGCGCTCACCACCGCCGCGACCTGCCTGTCCGACGTCTCCGCCTATTTCGCGGGACGCGTCGGGCCGATCGCCGACCTGGTGACCGAGCGTCCGATCGTCGCGTTCCTGATGCTCGGCGTGCTTTCGCTCACGGTGTTCCACCTGGGAGGACAAGCCCGATGAGTGCTGCTCCGCAACAAACTGTCGCTGCCACCCTGCTCGACACCCTGCACTGGCGCACCGCTCAGCGTGACGACCGCATGGTGGCCAAGCTGCTCGACGTCGCCGAACTCGATCGCAAGACCGAACTCCGCACCCAACTCGAGGCCATGCTCTGCGAGCGGGTCAGCGAGTGCCGCGATCTCTTCGCCCTTCGCGGCGTTCGCCCGCAGCGCCCCACGGTGCTGCAGTTGGCCGGCCGCTCGCTGGCCGCCGACCGCGACCAGATCGCCCGCATCAACCAACTGACGCCTGGCATGGGACCGGCCCTGCTGCGCGCGATTTCCCAACTCATCGAAGCCTGGGCCGGATCCGGCAAGCTGGCCCTGGCCTAGGGCCGCACACCTCGGCCCCCGTCGCTGAAGGCCCGCAACGAATCCGAAGCTGCGTCGTTTCTGCTGTGAAGGTTGACGCCTCCAGCACCTGAGCAGCGACGATGAACCCACGGAACTCGCTCTACGCGGCGGTAGCCGTGTCAATCGCAGCCATGTCGGCCGCAGCCAGCGGCGCCCAGGCCCAACCCTCGCCCCGTACGGCGAAGGACGAACTGGTGGCGTTTCCCCCGGCCGCACCCGGCCAGGTGCGTCGGGTCATTTTCCTTCCGGCCGAGCGGGACGAAGACGCCTTGCGGGTGGGGGTAGTCGTCGGCCGGACCCTGATGGTCGACTGCAATCGCCAGATATTCGGCTCCCGGCTTGAAGAGCGGACGGTCAAGGGCTGGGGATACACCTACTTCGTGGTCGCCAGTGTCGGAGCGCCGGCCAGCACGAGGATGGCCTGCCCAACGCCGGCCCGTAGCCGCCAGTTCGTGCGCAGCTCCGACGAGCCACTTCTGCGCTACAACAGCCGCCTGCCGCTGGTGATCTTCGCGCCGCCGGACGTGGAGGTGCGCTACCGGATCTGGCGCGCAGGCCCCGAGGTCGTCGCGGTTGAGCGTCCGGTCAGGCGCTAAGGGGTTCACCTGATGGTGGTCACGGCCCCGCCGTGGCCCAATTCCCGTTCAAATCGCCCGTCCTCCCGCGTTTGCGGCGGCGGCCGCGGAACGATTCATGGGCGTTCTCCGTAGACGGATCCTCGCAGGCCTCGTGCTGGTGCTGCTGCTGGCGGCGGCCGGCGCGGGCGTCACCTACTTCAATTGGATCGCCCACCCCCGGTTCCTCGCGCCAGCCGCTCGAGCGAGCCACGCGCAAATGATGGCGCCGGGGTTGGAACTCGTGACGCCACCGGGCCCCGGTCCCTTCCCGACGGTCCTGCTGATCCATGGGTGCGGCGGGCTCCACGGCGCCCACGGACCCAATCCGATCATGGACGAGTACGCCGCCTCGGCGGTCAAGGCCGGATGGGCGGGCGCCATCTTGGACAGCTACGGCCCCCGCGATTGGGAGGCGCCTTGGGCCCGACGGAGGGTCTGCACCGGACTGCGCCTCCAGGGCTTCCGGCGCGCCGCCGACGTCCTGGCCGGCCTCGACCTGCTGCTGGCCGACCCACGCGTTGACTCCCATCACCTGCGCGTCGCGTCCTGGAGCCACGGCGGCTGGGCGGTTGGGGATCTGGTCACGCTGCGCGACCCGGGCGACGGCAGCTTCACAAGGACCATGGACCAGGTCGAAGCCATACTCTTCACCTATCCCTACTGCGGCTTCCCTTCCCAGGGCGGGCGGCGGGATTGGACGTGGCGAGGGGGCCTGCGCTTCGTGTTCGCCGAGAACGATACGGTGCAAAGCGCCGAAGGATGCCAACCCTTGATGGACCGGGCGCGCAACGCCGGCTCTCAGCTCGAGACGGTCGTGTTCCCAGGCGTCACCCACGCCTTCGACGAACGGGTAAAGTCAGCCGACTCCACCTTCTTGTTCGACGAAGCGGCCACCGCCCAGGCACATGCGGATTTCATCACCTGGCTGCAGACCGCGCCGCCGTCTCGCTAGGCGACAGGCCTAGGGCTTCCCTAGGAATGAGCGGATCGCAGCCGTGGTCGCCGCCGGCTGCTCCTCCATCAGCCAATGGCCCGAGTTCTGGATCACCAGTGGCGTGACGTTCTCCGCCGCGAAGCCGATCTCGGTCGCCAGGCTATCGGCATAGGAGGCCGAGCCACCGATGGCGAGCACCGGCATCTTCAGCTTGCCGTGGGCGGCGACAAAGCCCTGGTTGTCGATGGCGTCCTTGGGAAAGGCCACGAACTGCTCAAGCGCGTCATGCATGGCGTGCGGCCGAGCATAGAGGGCCGCGTAATGCTGGCGCGTCTGCTCGTCGATGCCCTTCGGGTCCGCCGACAGCTCGTTGTAGAAGCGGTCGAGGAAGATCCGCTCGCGGCCCGCCACCAGCCGCTCCTCGTCCGGACCGTGGAAATTGAAGTGCCACGTCTTGGGGTTCTTGAGCTGGTCATCCCAGTGGCCGAGCCCGGGCAGCGGCGCATCCATCACCACCCAGCGCCGAACCTTGTCGGACTGCTGAACCGCCAGGGCGTAGCCGACCATGTTGCCGATATCGTGGGTGACCAGGTCGTAGCGGTCGACGTGCAGGGCGGCGAGCACCGCGGCGATGTCCGCGGCCTCGGCCTTCTTCTCATAGCCATGATCTGGGTGGGACGAGAGGCCCATGCCGCGCAGGTCCGGGACGATCACGGTGTGGTCGCCCATCATCTGCACTGCAAGCGGCTGCCACATGTCGCCGCTGTCGCCGAAGCCGTGCAGCATCAGGACGGCAGGTCCATGCCCACCGACCCGCACATGGATCGTCGCCCCGTCCACCGCGATGTCGCGCACCTGGAACGACGCCGGAAACGGCTGCACAGCCGCGCCTGCGGCCGACACAAGCGCCAGGGAGGCGGCCGCGGCGGCGGCGAGGATCATGGGCTTGAACATGGAAGGTGTCCTTTCGAGGCGGCGCATCGGAAGACCGAGGCAGCAAGTTCGGGCGGCGACAAGGTACAGCTACGCGCCGCGCTTCCCGATTGTCGTTTCAGCTCACGTTTTGAACGAAGGCGCCGCCCTCAGGGCGCGGCGGGCAGTTCGCGCACCCAGATGTTCTTGAAGCTGAGCGACGGGCTCGGATCGCCGTGCGCCTGCAGCTTGATGGGTGCGGACGTGTACGGATGATAGACCGGTTTCCCTATGTACAGGGTCTCCCCCGCCAGGACGGCGTTGTTCTGGATCAGAACCCCGTTGTGGAAAGCGGTGACGCGGGCGGGCGAGGTCACCTTGCCGTCGGCGGCGAAGGTGGGCGCGGTCCAGATCACGTCGTAGCTCTGCCACTCACCGGGCTTGCGCGCGGCGTTCACCAGCGGCGGGTGTTGCTTGTAGAGGCTACCGGCCTGGCCGTTGACGTAGGTCTCGTTATTGTAGCTGTCGAGGATCTGCAGCTCGTAGCCGGCGTCGCCGGGGCCGGTGGACGCCAGGAACACCCCGGAATTGCCACGCGCCTGGCCGGAGCCGGTCACGTCAGCCGGCACACGCCATTCCAGGTGTAGTTGGTAATTCTTGAAGCTGCGCCGCGTCTCGATGTTGCCAGCCTTCTTCTCGACGGTGACCACGCCATCGGCGACGGTCCAGCCGGCCGGCGCCTTGTCCCGGGTGTTGATCCACTGGTCGAGGTTCTTGCCGTCGAAGAGCACGATCGCGTCGGAGGGCGGCGCCTGCGGCGTCGCGCCCGGGGTGACGATCGCCGGGACCGGCGTCCACTGCTCCGTGTCCTGGGGCTTCGCAGCCGGGGCCGGGGTAGGCGGGGCAGCCTGTCCCACGGCGCTTCCGGCTGCGAGCAGCAGCAACCCTGCCACCGCCAACGCTACGCGTCTCAAAGTTCCCACCCCTTGCGATACTGGCGGCCGAGATACTGGTTGGCGTCGGCCGAATTGGTGATGCGTCCTGCAGCAGCGTCCCACTCGATGGCCTGGTCGGCACGCATGGCGACGATGCCGAGGTTCATCGTCTCGTTGAGGCGGCACGCGTATTCGAACGGGCAGGAGATCTTCTCCTCGCCGCGGATGGCGCGGATCCAGTTCATCTCGTGCCCCTCCATTCCGCCCTGGATGCGCGGCAGGGACATCGGAACCTTAGCCGCCGCAGCGTCGAGCCCCTCCCCGATCAGCACGGGTTTCTCGCCGTAGGTCTCGTGCATCAGCATGCCCTTGGTCCCCATAAAGAGGACGCCGCCGTCGCCGCTCATCTTGATGCTGGCGGGGAAGCCGCGGGGTGTCGGGGGCAGGAGCCCGCCGTCGTACCAGATCATGGTCAGGGGCCCGCCCTTCGCGTGGCCGAACTCGTAGTGCGAGAGCGTCGCCTCGGGGTAGCCGGTGAAGACCGCCGGGCGCTTGGCGGTGTCCCAGAGGCTCGGATTGCCGGGCCAGCGGGTGTGGCGCGTCTCCACCCGGGTCGGCTGGCCGGGGTCCAGCGACCAGAACGGGAAGTCGATCAGGTGAGCGCCCATGTCGCCGAGCGCGCCGGAGCCGAACGGCACCCAGCCCCGCCAGTTGAAGTGCGCGTAGTCGGGGTGGTAGCCCCAGTCCACGTCGGCCGGGCCCAGCCAATTGGCCCAGTCGAGGCTCTCGGGCGGCGGTTGCGGCGGGGGCTTGGCGACGCCCTGCGGCCAGACAGGCCGGTTGGTCCAGACGTGCACCTCGTGGACCGGACCGATGAC
>DASXKT010000290.1:0-12040 GCA_036496685.1 Phenylobacterium sp. | reverse complement strand
TGGTCCAGCAGGGGCTCGATCTTTTCCTCGAAGTAGACGCGGTCGACCAGATCAACCTTGGCGGCGATCTTCAGGCGCTTGCCGGTCGCCTTGGCGATCGCGATCGCCCGATCGGGTCGTTTCTCGGGAGATATCCGGCCGAGGAACACAAGGTAGCCCTCGCTCTTCGGGCTGAAGCGATAGAGCGAGCCCGGAACGCCATGCAGGGCGGTTCCCGCCCAGTTCGCGAACGGCAGCGGTCGGCGCTGGTCATCGCTGATCGAGACCAGCGGAAACTGCGGCCAGCGCTGATAGACCCCTGCAAGATCCTTCAGGTCGAGACGGCCGTGCACCGTGGTCAACGTCCGGCTGGCCTGCCGGTCGAAGAACGGGAAGTGGAGCATATCGGTGTGGAAGTGCACCACGTCGAATTCGTCGCATCGGCGCTTCACCTCGGCCAGCAGCGACAGGTGCGCGGCCAAGTCGGACTTCAGGGGCGCTGGATCCAGCCGGATCGCCTGATCTCGCACCGCCACCAGCTTGGCCTTGGTCAGGGCATCGGCGCTGGCGAACAAGGTGACGTCATGACCGAGCTCCACCAGAGCGTCGGTCAAGTGGGCGACCACCCGCTCTGTTCCGCCGTAGAGGCGCGGCGGGACGGCTTCATAGAGGGGTGTGACCTGGGCGATCTTCATCAACACACTCAATCAAATGGCACTGTTTTGGCGACTGGCGCGGAGCGCGCCAGGCCAGCGCCCCCCGCCGCCGATTGATTTATGTCTGAGCGCGCCGTTGGTTCCCGAACGTCGCCTGTATTTCTCGTGAGCCGCGCGAATGCGCCAGGGGACGCGTGGCGGCGGCGAGTGCGCTAGAACCCGGCGATGCTGGAAATCTTTCCGACCACGTCCGACCTCGCCGCCGCGGCTGCTACCGCGGTGGAGGCGCAGCTTGCCGCCGGCCTGGCCGCCCGCGGCCGCGCAGCCCTCGTCGCCACGGGCGGTCGCTCGCCCGGGCCGGTCTATGACCGCCTGAAGGACGCCGACCTCGACTGGGCGCACATCGCCGTGACCTTGTCCGATGAGCGGCAAGTGGACGCCTCGTCGCCGGAGTCCAACGCCCGCCTGCTACGCGAGCGGCTGTTTGTCGGCCCCGCCGCGGCCGCGCAGTTTCTTCCGCTCACCGATTACGCCGAGCCGGCTCTTCGAAAGCTTATGCCTTTCGACGCGGAGATTCTTGGAATGGGCGAGGACGGGCACATCGCCTCCCTGATCCCCGGCAGCCCGGTGATGGCCCATGCCATGAATCCGGACGGCCACGCGCTCACCGCGGAGTCGCCTCAGGGCTTCGGATCGCCTCCCGTAGCTCGGATCACCCTCACCCTCGCGGCCTTGTTGCAGAGCCGCGCCATCTTCCTCTTGATCGCCGGTGAGGCTAAGCGGCAGGTGATCGCACGCGCCCTGGACGGTGAAGACCTGCCGGTGCGCGCCATCCTCACGCAGGACCGCGTGCCGGTGAGGATTTTCTGGACGCCGAACCAGTAGGGAAACGAGTCATGCATCCGGTCACGGCGGAAGTCACTGAACGCATCGTCGAGCGAAGCCGGGAGTCCCGAGCCGACTATCTGGCCCATATGGAGGCTGCCCGCTCCTCCGGGACGGGGCGGGCCAAGCTCTCCTGCGCAAACTGGGCCCACGCCTTCGCCGCCGAGAGCGACGCGGACAAGGCGACGATGCGCAATCCGACCGCGCCCAACCTCGCCATCGTCTCGGCCTACAACGACATGCTGTCCGCCCATCAGCCGCTGGAGCGCTTTCCGGCGATCATCAAGCAGGCGGCGCGGGAGGTCGGCGCGACGGCTCAGTACGCCGGCGGCGTCCCGGCCATGTGCGATGGGGTGACGCAAGGCCGGCCTGGCATGGAGCTGTCGCTCTTCTCGCGCGATGTGATCGCCATGGCGACGGCGGTGGCGCTCACCCACGACGCGTTCGACGCGGCCCTGATGCTGGGGGTCTGCGACAAGATCGTGCCGGGCCTGACCATGGGGGCGCTCGCCTTCGGCCATCTGCCGGTGATCTTCGTGCCCGGCGGGCCGATGACCTCGGGGGTCTCCAACGCCCAGAAAGCCAAGGTGCGGGCCCTCTACGCCCAAGGCCAGGCGACCCGCGAGGAACTGCTGGATTCGGAGATGGCCTCCTACCACGGCCCCGGCACCTGCACCTTCTACGGCACCGCCAACTCCAACCAGATGATGATGGAGATGACCGGCCTGCACCTGCCCGGCTCGGCCTTTGTGCATCCCAACACGCCGCTCCGCGACGCCCTGGTGGCGGCGGCGTCCAGGCGGGCCGTGGAAATCCGCGACGGGACCAACGCTTACGCGCCGATGGCGCAGGTGGTGGACGCCAAAAGCCTGGTGAACGCGCTGGCGGGCCTCCTCGCGACCGGCGGGTCGACGAACCACACCCTGCACCTGATCGCCATGGGCCGCGCCGCCGGCGTCCAGATCACCTGGGAGGATTTCGACGACCTCAGCCGCGTCACCCCGCTGATCGCCAAGGTCTATCCAAACGGATCGGAGGACGTGAACGCCTTCCATGCGGCGGGCGGCATGGCGTTCGTGGTGCGCCAGTTGCTTGACGCGGGCCTCGCCCACGACGACGTCATGACGGTCGCGGGACCCGGCCTTCGCCGCTACCAGTCCGAGCCCTTCCTCGACGGCGGCAAGCTGGTCTGGCGGGAAGGGACGGCGACCTCGCTCAATCCCGACATCCTGCGGCCCGTCGACGACCCCTTCCAGGCCGAGGGCGGCCTTCGGCTGCTCAACGGGCCTCTGGGCCGGGCGGTCATGAAAACGTCGGCTGTGAAGGCGGAGCACCTGGCCATCGAGGCTCCGGCGGTGGTCTTCGAAGACCAGGAGGAGCTGCAGGCCGCCTACCACCGCGGCGAGCTCAACAAGGACTTCATCGCCGTCGTCCGGTTCCAGGGGCCCAAGGCCAACGGCATGCCGGAATTGCACAATCTCACTCCGCCGCTGGGCGTCCTGCTGGACAAGGGCTTCAAGGTGGCCCTGGTCACGGACGGGCGGATGTCGGGGGCTTCGGGCAAGGTGCCTGCGGCTATCCACGTGACGCCGGAAGCGGCGGACGGTGGGGCGCTGGCCTACGTCCGCACCGGCGACCTGATCCGGCTCGATGCGATCAAGGGAACGCTCGAGATCAAGGTGCCCCCCGCCAAGCTGATGGCCCGAGCGAGGGTATTCGGCCCGCGCTCCGCACACGGCTATGGTCGCGAATTGTTCGGCCTGATGCGCCGCTCCGCTGGGCCTGCCGACGCCGGCGCCTGCTCCCTGTTCGAGGCCGCTTAGAATGAAACCGCACTACACCGGATTGGTCGGCGACGTTGGTGGCACCAACGCGCGCTTCGCACTCCTCGACGGCGAGGGGCGGGTGCGCAACCTGCATATCTATCCAGCCGCCAACTTCTCGTCGCTGGGCGACGTCATCTCCGACTACCTGGAGCGCACCATGGGTCGCAACAAGCGCCCGCCGCGCGCGGTGGTCGCCGTGGCGGGGCCGGTGTTGGACGGGGAGATCGAATTCACCAACCTCGACTGGCAGGTCTCCGAGGGCGATCTCCTGGCGCATTTCGAATTCGAGGCGGTGCGGCTGATCAACGATTTCGCCGCCCAGGCCCTGGCCTGCCCGATGCTGCCGGCCGACGCGCTGAAGCCCCTGGGCCCTGTGCTGCGCGGCTCAGCCGACGCCCCCATGGTGGTGCTGGGTGCGGGCACGGGCTTTGGCGTGGCCGGGCTGGCGCGCAGCGATCGCGGCGACGTCGCCGTCGCGACCGAGGGCGGGCACGCCGCCTTCGCGCCCTCCGACGAGGTGGAGGTCGAGGTCTGGGCCAAGTTCGGCGCCCGCCATGGCCGGGTTTCCATCGAGCGCGTGCTCTCGGGGCGCGGGCTCTTCGAGCTCTATGGGGTCCTGGCGGGGATGCGGCAGGCCGAGCCGACGCTGGAGAATGAGAAGGCGGTGTTCGAGGCCGCCGCCAAGGGCGACGCCCTGGCCAGCGAAACGCTCGATCGCTTCTGCGGCATCATGGGTTCGGTGGCCGGCGACCTGGCGCTGTCCTTCGGAGCCCGTGGCGGGGTGTTCATCTCGGGCGGCATCGCGCCTCGAATGGCAGACCGCTTGGCGTCGGGGACCTTCCGTACACGGTTCGAAGATAAGGGTCGGCTGAAGACCTATGTCGAGCAGATCCCCACGTCGCTCGTGCTGCACCCCTATCCGGCGCTTATCGGCGCGGCCCGCGAACTCGGGATGATGGAACGCCTATGACCCTCGACGACATCCTGAGCCGTGCGCCGGTCATCCCGGTCCTGATCATCGACGACATCGCCCATGCCGTACCCCTTGGCCGCGCCCTGGTGGCCGGCGGCCTCTCGGTGCTGGAGGTCACGCTTCGCACCCCGGTCGCCTTCCAGTGCATCGAGCGAATGGCGCACGAGGTCGAGGGCGCGGTGGTGGGCGCCGGCACGGTGCTGACCCCCTCCATGCGCCAGGCGGTCGCCGACGTGGGGGGGAAATTCGCGGTCAGCCCCGGCCTGATCGAGGGCGAAACCGACGAGGGGGCGACGCCGCTGTTGCCGGGAATCGCCACCGCCACCGAGCTTATGGCCGGCCTCGCCGCCGGCTTCACGCGCTTCAAACTGTTCCCGGCGAACGTCGCCGGCGGCATCGACGCGCTGAAGGCGTTCGCCAGTCCCTTCCAGCAAGCCAAGTTCTGCCCGACCGGCGGAGTCAGCGCGGCCAACGCCGCCAGCTACCTGGCGCTGCCCAACGTCATCTGCGTGGGCGGCAGCTGGGTCGCGCCACCCGACGCAGTGCGCGCCGGCGACTGGGACCGGATCACCGCGCTCGCCCGCGAAGCCTGCGCGCTCGCCCCCCGCGCCCCCTCGCCGGTCGAAGGCTAGACGGCCCTAACGCCCGACGAAGTTGCCGACCCGGCGTTCGGACACCGAGCGGACGCCTTCCTTGTAGTCCTCCGTGTCGCGCAGCCAGCCCTGCTCCACGGCTTCCTTGTCGGTCTGGGCGCGGACGGCTGCGGCGAGGTCGCCGCGCAAGGTCTTGCGGGTCGAGATGATAGCCAGCGGCGCGTTCTCGGCGATCTCCTTGGCCAGTCGAAGCGCCGCGGGCCGCAGCTCCTCAAGCGGCACGACCTCGTCGACCAAGCCCCAAGGCAGGGCGTCCTCAGCCTTCACCCGGCGGCCCGTCAAGAACATCAGCTGGGCCTTGGTGTGGCCGATGAGCCTGGGCAGGGTGTGGGTCAGGCCGAAGCCCGGGTGGAAGCCCAGCTTGACGAAGTTGGCTGCAAACCGCGCGTCGGGCGAGGCGATCCGGAAGTCGGCCACCACCGCCAGGCCGAGGCCGGCGCCGACCGCGGCCCCCTGCACGGCGGCGACGATGGGCTTCTTCGCCGAGAACAGCCGCACGGCTTCGTCGTAGAGCGGGTTCACCGAACCCAAGCCCCCGGCGCTCTCGCTCCTCACCAGATCGGCCCCGGCGCAGAAGTTCTTGCCCTCGGCCTGCAGCACCGAACAGCGCATCTCGACTTCGGCGTCGATCGCATCGAAGGCGTCGGCGAGATCGCGCATGAACTCCACGCTGACGTGGTTGTGCGGCGGCCGGTCGACCGTCACGACGGCCACATGGCCGTCGACCGCGACCCGCACGTGATCCCCGAAAGCGTCTCTCATTTCCTCGTCCCCAACAGATTGCGGGCCACCACCCATTTGTGGACCTCGGTGGGCCCGTCGTAGATGCGCATGGTGCGGAGCTTCGCCTGCATCAGCGAGAGCGGCAGCTCCTTGGTCATGCCCATGGCCCCGAAGGCCTGCATGGCCCGGTCGACCGTCTCATAGGCCATTTCGGTGGCGTACCACTTGATCATGCTGATCTCGTTGCGCACGTCGCGGCCCTGGTCGAGCTTCCAGGCGCAGTCGTAGGTCATCAGCCGCGTGGCGTGGATCTTGGTCGCCGCCTCGGCCACCCAGAACTGGATCGCCTGCCGTTCCGAAAGCGGCATGCCGAAGGTTTTCCGCTGCGGAGCGTACTCGACCATCATGTCGAGCGCCCGTTGCGCCATGCCCACCGACCAGGCGGCCATCTGGATGCGCCGGGTGCCGAGCCGGGTCTGCATCGGCGCAAACCCCGCGCCTTCCTGGCCGAGCAGCTTCCAGCCCTCGACCCGGCAGTCCTCGAGCGCGATCTCATAGGTGTAGGCCCCGCCGATCATCGGGATGCGCCGGAGCACGTTGAAACCGGGCGTGCCCTTGTCGACCAGGAACGCCGAGATCCCGCCGCGGGCCCGCTTCTCGGTGTCGGTCAGCGCCATCAGGATCGTGAAATCCGCGTCCTGAGCGCGACTGATCCAGATCTTCCGGCCGTTGATGACCCAGTCGTCGCCGTCGCGGACGGCGCGGGTCGTCATGCCGGCGGGGTCGGAGCCGGCCCCTGGTTCGGAGATGCCGATGGCCGAGACCGTCTCGCCGGCGACGTAGGGCGCGAGGTAGGCCGCGCGCTGCCGCTCGTCGACCGTCTGCATCAGCATGCGCAGGTTCGGGCTGTCCGGCGGCAGCGTGTAGGGGGTCACGCAGCGGCCGATCTCCTCCTCGACCCCGACCATGGCGATCATCGGCAGGTCCGATCCGCCGACGTCCTCCGGCGCGTCCAGGCCGAAGAGCCCCAACTCGTGGGCGACCTTGTCGAGCCGGGCGTGCTCGACCTCGCCGATCCCCAGCCCCTTGCCCTCGGCCTCCCGGGCGAGGACAGCAGGTTCCAGCGGCATCAGCTCGTCGCGCACAAAATTGGCGACAAGGTCCTTGAGCATCCGGTGCTCTTCGGCGATCTCAAAGTCCATGGGCCCTCCCGTCGCGTGTGCGATCTTTGTAGGGTGATCATAACGACCGGAAGCGGCGTGGGGAGAGTACAGAGTGGCGAAGGCGAGGAAACTTGCAGAGAAGGTGACCGGCCCCCTGGCGGGCGTCCGGGTACTCGACCTGACCAGCGTGGTGAACGGCGCCTACGGCACCCAGATTTTGGCCGACCAGGGCGCTGACGTGATCAAGCTTGAGGATCCCGGCTCAGGGCGTGGCGACGGCGGCGACATCATGCGCTGGGCCGGCCATCCACCGGAGGGCTCGCCTAGGGGCATGGGCCCGATCTACCTGACCATCAACCGCAACAAGCGCTCGATCCTGCTGAACCTCAGCGATCCGAAGGCGCGAAAGACGCTCATCAAGCTGATCAAGTCGTGCGACGTGTTCGCTGCGTCCGTACGCTACGCGGGCCTGAAGCGTCTCGGCCTTTCCTACGAGGACGTGGCGGCGATCCGGCCGGACATTATCTACGTCCACGCCGCGGGCTACGGTTCCGACGGCCCCTACGCGGGAGAGCCGGCCTACGACGACCTGATCCAGTCCGCCTCGGGCCTCGCCGATGTCCTGCCCCGCACTGACGGCAATCCCGAGCCGCGTATCCTGCCGACCCTGGTCGCCGACAAGGTCTCAGGCCTCTTCATGGCCCAGGCGGTGACCGCGGCCCTGTTCCACCGCGAACGCACCGGCCAGGGGCAGTTCGTCGAGGTGCCGATGCTGGAGTGCGTGACCAGCTTCCTGCTCGTCGAGCACCTCTACGACCAGACCTACGAGCCTTCGACCGGCCAGTGGGGCTATGTCCGGGTGGTCAACCCCAACCGACGTCCGTTCAAGACCAAGGATGGCTACATCGGTCTTCTGCCGTACACGGACAAGCAGTGGGACCAGTTCTTCGAGGCGGCCGGCTTCGGCGAGACCATCGCCAAGGATCCCCGGTTCTCTGACTACTTCACGCGGATGAAGCACATCAACGAGCTGTACGGCCTGGTCGGCGAGGCGGCGGCGACCAAGACCACGCAGGAATGGCTGGATGTGCTGAAGCCGCTGTCGATCCCGGTGGTGAAGACCAACCGGCTGGACGACCTGCCTGACGACCCGCACCTGCAGGCCGTGGATTTCTTCCAGACCTACGAGCACCCGACCATGGGCGCCTATCGCCAGATGAAACCGCCGGTGAAGTTCGCCAAGACCCCGTCCAACATCCGACGCCATCCTCCCGAGCTGGGTCAGCACACCGACGAGGTGCTGGCCGAGGTGGGCTCGGACGAGGTTCAGGACGCCTGAGCCATGCGCCTCGTCGTGGTCGGGACCTCCGGGTCAGGCAAGACGACCATGGCCAAGGCGCTATCCGCGGCGCTGGGCATACCGCGCATCGAGCTGGACGCGATCAACTGGCAGCCCGGCTGGCGCGACATCGCTATCCAGGAGCCTGAGGAGTTCTTCCGGCGCGTGGCCGAGGCGGCGGCGGATGAGGCCTGGGTCATCGACGGCAATTACACCAAGTCGCGAGAGGCCCACTGGCCAAGAGCCACGGCGTTCGTCTGGATGGATACCGAGCGGTGGGAGGTCATGCGCCGCGTGATCTGGCGCTCGTTCAGCCGCGCGGTCACGAAGGAGGAGCTGTGGCCAGGCTCCGGCAACAAGGAGCTCTTCCGCAAGTGGCTCGACAAGGGCCACCCGATCCGTTGGGCCTGGGACAACTGGGCGATGATCCGCGAGCGCTATTCGACGATGTTCGCCAACCGGACCTTCGAGGGCCGCCCGGTCTATCGCGTCGGCAATGCGCGAGAGGGGCGCCTGCTTATCGCGCGCCTGGCCGCCGAACGGGCTGCAGAAGCCCTTCCCATCCAGGCGACCGCCGCTATCCTGTAGGCTGTGCCGACCACAAAGAGTCGGGCTGGAGGAATCTATGCGTTACTCGTTGCTCGCCGCCGCTTCCCTGAGCGTGCTGATCGCCGCCCCGGCGCTTGCCCAGCAGGCCAAGCCGGCGGCGACGTATCACGCGCCGCGCAACGGCTGGGGCCAGCCGGACCTGCAGGGCACCTACACGACCGCCACGATCACGCCCTTGGTCCGTGACGCGAAATACGGCGCCCGCAACGTGCTCACCAAGCAGGAAGCCGACGCGCTTGAGCAGGCCACCCGCGACCAAGTCGCCCGGGCCGATGCTCCGACGCCGCCCGAGGCGACCGTCAAGGACCTCAAGAACGCCGACTGCGGGCCTGACGGCATCTCCGGCTTCAACTGCGGCTACAACCAGGGCTGGAAGGATCCGGGCACCAGCCTGATCGACATCAACGGCGAGAAGCGGGCGTCGATCATCACCGCGCCCGCCAACGGTCAGTTCCCGGCGCGGGTGGCGAGTGCTGGCGCGGCGCCGCGTCCCGGCGCGCCGCGCGGCCGCGGCGCCCGGACCGACAACCCCGAGGGCTTCAGTCTCGGCGAACGCTGCCTCTTGTCGTTCGGCTCCAGCGCGGGGCCGCCAATGCTGCCGCTGATGTACAACAACACCTACCAGATCGTGCAGTCGAAGGACGAGGTCGCCATCGACGTCGAGATGGTCCACGACGTCCGCCACATCCGCCTCACCGACAAGCACCTGCCGTCGAACATCAAGCTGTGGATGGGCGACTCCATCGGCCACTGGGAAGGCGACACCCTGGTCGTCGAGACCACCAACATGCGGCCTGAGCAGGGCCTGCGGGGCGGCTCGCCGAACCAGAAGGTGATCGAGCGCTTCACCCGGATCGGGCCGAACAAGCTCTCCTACAAGTTCACCGTCCAAGACCCGGACATCTATGCCGAGCCGTTCAGCGGTGAAGTGGCGATGAACACCACCAAGGGGCAGGTCTACGAATACGCCTGCCATGAGGGGAACTACGCGCTCACCGGCATGCTGGCCGGCGCCCGGGCCGAGGAGAAGGCCGGCAAGAGCGCCGACGCAGGCGGGGCGTCGAAGGGCGGCGGCGGGAACTGACCGCCCAACACGCAAGCGTGTCCCGCTGTGGGGCCCGTCCGCGTTGACTTGGCCCGCCCGCAGTCAAAGGCTGACCCCCGCGTAGTATGGGAGGTTCAACCATGCGCTTCGCGAATTGGACGGCCCTGGGCATCGCCGCGGGAATGTCGAGCTGTAGCATCATGGTCGCGACGCCGGCAGCGCAGCTGTCGGCTCCGCCGACCGTCACGGCGACCGCTGAGCGAGTAGCCCTGCCGGCGGCGGCCCATGTCCTCAGCCAGGCTCCGGCGTCCCGAGCCGTCGCCGACTGAGCTAGGCGGGCGGTAGGCTGCATCAAGTCAGGTGAATCAGCGGCGATGGGTCGTGGATTCGCCGGATACCGCTGTGCCTATGGCTGAAGGAATTTGGCCACCGTTTAGGACGGCGAGGCACGCCGCGGCTTTCCGTGGAACGGCGCGTCCAGCCCAGCCACAGCGGGAGCTTCCCTATGACTTCCAATCGACGCCGCGCCATGCCGCTTGCGACCGCCACGGCCCTGGCCCTTGGTGCGCTGGCCCTGTCGGCCGCGCCCTCCGCAAGCTGGGCGCAGCGCGTCGCGCGTGACCTGACCCAGGCCGAGCAGGTGACTGGCAGGGTCACCGTCAAGTCGATCGACCTGGCGACGCGGCACTTGACGGTGGTCGACGCGAAGGGAGAGGCCCATACGCTGAAGGCGCCGCCCGAGTTCAAGAACCTCGACAGGCTGAAGCCTGGCGACACGATCAGCGCCACCTACTCCGTCTCGGCCGCCTTCGTGATCTCGCCGCGTGGCGCGCCGCTGCCGCCGGATACGGAGAAGACCATCGCGGCCCGCGCCGCCCGAGGCGAGATCCCGGCCGCCGCCGTGGCCAACCACATCGTCGTCACCGGCGCTGTGATCGGGATCGACATGGCCAAACACACCCTGAGGTTGGTCAGCCCGCAGGGCGGCCTGGTCCACACCCTCGACGTGAAGAGCGACGAGGGTCGCCGCGAGATGGCCAAGCTGAAGGTCGGCGACAAGATCACCGCCTACATCACCGAGAGCCTGCTGATCGCCACCCATCCGGCATAGCCGCGCCGGCCGACACCGAGGTCTAGATCGGCGCGAAAACCGGGACCGGCGGTCCGCCTTCGGTCGGCTGGAACTTCACCTTGACCTTCATGCCGATGGTGAGCCCGTCTGGCGCCACGTCGACGAAGTTGGTCAGCACCGCAGGGCCCTCGGCGAGGGTCACATAGCCGATCGCATAGGGTCCGGTCGGCGAGCGGTGCATGACCGAGTAGGTGTAGATCACGCCTTCGCCGGGGCTCTCCTCCCAGACGGTGTCCGCCGACATGCAGAACGGGCACATCGCGCGCGGGTACCAAAACGCCTTGTGGCATTCCTCGCACCGCTTGATCAGGAACCGGCCCTCGGCGGCGGCGTCCCAGAAGGGTTTGGTCTCCACCGACACCATCGGGGCGGGGATCGGGCGGCTCATCAGGCTGGGCTTCTCTTGGGTCTCGGACATGCTCAGCCCTCCCTTTCCATGATGACGGTCGCCGACGCGTGCCGGGTTCCTAGCGATCCGCCGGTGCCGTGGGCGATCGCGAGGTCGCAGTTCTTGACCTGCACCTTGGGGTGCGCCTCGCCGCGCAGCTGGCGCACCGCCTCGATCACCTTGGTGATGCCGCCGCGGTTGGTCGGGTGGTTGTTGCAGAGTCCGCCGCCGTCGGTGTTGAAGGGCAGCTTGCCGACGCCGGAGATCAGGTTGCCGTCGGCCACGAACTTGCCGCCCTCGCCTTTCTTACAGAAGCCCAGATCCTCGAGCTGCATCAGGACGGTGATGGTGAAACTGTCGTAGATCGAGGCGTATTTGATGTCCGCGGGCTTCACCCCGGCCTCCTCGAAGGCCCTGGGTCCGGACCAGACGGCGCCCGAGTGGGTCAGGTCCAGATCCAGCCCGCCGCGCGGGCCCTTCGGCGCCTCGCCTGCGCCCATTACCCGGACCTTCGGACGGTTCAGGCTCTTGGCGATTTCCGGACTGGTGACGATCAGCGCGCCGCCGCCGTCGGTGACCACGCAGCAGTCCAGCAGGTGCAGCGGGTCGGCGATCATGCGGGAGTTCACCACCTCCTCGACGCTCACCACGTTCCTCAGGAACGCGTGC
>DASXKT010000289.1:0-3563 GCA_036496685.1 Phenylobacterium sp. | reverse complement strand
CGGCGAGGAGCCTGGAGCGACCCCCGACCACGGCCTTCGCGGGGTGGCTTTCAAGCCGCTTGATGACCCGGTGCCATTCTTCCTGCGTGCGCCGGAGCCGCAGGACGATCCGGACGAGGCGCTCGACGATGACGCGGCGGCCGACGACGAGGCCGCATACGACGACGAGACGCGCGGCCGCGACCTCTTCGATCCCGCAGCAGACGAACTCGAAACCGCCGAGGTTCCGGCTCCCGAAGGCGCCGCCGACGAAGACGGCCATGGGGATGGCGTTGAGGGCGAGGCGGAACACCATCGCGGTCGCACGATCATCGACGATTCCGCGCCCTATGATTTTGTCCCCGCGCCAGTGCAGCCGCTTCCGCGGCCGGCGCAGGGTGGGGTGCTGACCCTGGTGGCGCTGGCGGCCCTGGGGCTGATCTTCTTCGGCGGCGGCATCTTCTGGGCCACCAATGCGCGGGCCGTGGCGAGTTCGGCGTGGCTCGGGCCCAAGCTGGTCGGCGGCCTCGCCGGCGTGGCCGGCGTCGGCTTCTTCGTAGTGGCGATCTATTTTCTTCTCGAGCGGCTCGGTCGAGCTTCGGAGCGCCGGGCGCGGTCGCGTCGCTAGGTCTTCGCGTGCACGCGCGACGCATGCTAAGTCGCGCCGCATGATCCCCAACCACGGACCCAGCCTGGAGTTTGGCCTCGGCGAAACGGCCGACGCGATCCGCGAGACCACGGCCCGCTTCGCCGCCGACAAGATTGCGCCGATCGCCGCGAAGATCGACGAGACCAACAGCTTCCCGCGCGAGCTCTGGCCGCAAATGGGCGAGCTCGGCCTGCATGGCATCACCGTCGAGGAGGCCTACGGCGGTCTCGGCTTGGGCTACCTCGAGCATGTGGTGGCGATGGAGGAGGTCTCCCGCGGCTCGGCCTCGGTGGGCCTATCCTACGGTGCGCATTCGAACCTCTGCGTGAACCAGATCCGCCGATGGGGCTCGGAGGAGCAGAAGCGGCGCTACCTGCCTGGGCTGATCTCCGGCGAGCACGTAGGCGCCCTGGCCATGAGCGAGGCGGGCTCCGGCTCCGACGTCGTCTCCATGCGGCTGACCGCCCGGAAGGAGGGCGATCGCTACGTACTGAACGGCACGAAATTCTGGATCACCAACGCGCCGCACGCCGATACGCTGGTGGTCTACGCCAAGACGGATCCAGAGGCCGCAGGGCGGGGAATCACCGCCTTCCTGATCGAGAAGGACTTCAAGGGCTTCAGCGTCTCGCAGAAGCTCGACAAGATGGGCATGCGCGGCTCTGACACGGGCGAGCTGGTGTTCGAGGACTGTGAGGTTCCCGAAGAGAACGTCATGGGCCCAGAAAACGGCGGCGTCGGCGTCCTGATGAGCGGTCTCGACTACGAGCGGGCGGTGCTGGCGGCGGGCCCGCTCGGGATCATGCAGGCCTGCCTGGACGTCGTGCTGCCCTATGTGCGCGAGCGCAAGCAGTTTGGCCAGGCGATCGGCTCCTTCCAGCTGATGCAGGGCAAGGTGGCCGACATGTACGTCGCCCTGAATTCGGCACGCGCCTACGTCTACGCAGTCGCCAAGGCCTGTGACGCGGGTCAGACCACCCGCTTCGACGCTGCGGGCGCGATCCTGATGGCCAGCGAGAATGCCGTACGCGTGTCGCTGGAGGCCGTCCAGGCGTTGGGCGGGGCTGGCTACACCAAGGACTACCCGGTCGAGCGCCTCGTGCGCGACGCCAAGCTCTACGATATCGGCGCCGGCACCAACGAGATCCGGCGCTTCCTGATCGGACGGGAGCTGGTCGGCGGGTGAGGGCGGTTGGGGGGTTCATTCTGGCGGCGCTGGCGCTCGGCGGCTGCGCTACAGTTCCGCCCGCGCCGGCATGTCCGGCGGGGCAGGAATACATGCGCACGGCCCAGCTCTTCTTCGGCCGCAGCCAGCGCGACAAACCGGCCGTCAGCGAAGCCGACTTCGGCAGATTCCTCGACGAAGAGATCACCCCGCGGTTCCCCGACGGGCTGACGGTGCTGGACGGCGGCGGCCAGTGGCGCGGTGACGAGAACCTGCTGATCCGCGAGGCCTCCAAGGTGGTGATGATCGTGCTGCCGAAGGACCATCAGGTTTCCGGCAAGATCGAAGCCGTGCGCACGGCCTACAAGACCCGCTTCCACCAGGACTCGGTCCTGCTCGTCACCCAGGCGGCCTGCGTCTCCTTCTAGACGCCCGCATCATTCGCCTGGGTGGTAGCGCCGCTCGATGTGGCCGACGAGTTGATCGGGGTAGAAGTAGACCTCCCGCAGGTTACCGCTGGCGTAGCGTATGGCCTGGTCGTCGAAGTGCTTTGACGCGGGATCGCCGCTCTCGCCGCCGGCCGTCACGGCGCGCGCATGGACGCGGTCGCCGAATTCCACCACCGCCACGAAGCTGTTGCCGCTGGAGCCGTAGTATTTCCGGGTGTCGGGGTAGCGCCTGGCCCCGAACGAGGCGAGCGACCCCCATTGCGCGGAGGCGAAGGGCACCGGGATGCTGGGCCCCGCATCGTCGAAGCGCTGGACGATGGCGTCGTCCACACGCTGGAAGCGGTTGATCTGGCCCCAGGGCGTCTTCCACGTTCCGAAGTCCTGGCTCAGGCGGTCGGTCGCCTCGGCCAGCGCCTGGAGCTTCTGCGAGGGCGTCGCCTGGGTGGCCATGTAGTCGTAGATGCTGATCCCCGCCTTCTTGGCGTCAGGCGCGACCTTGGCCCAGAGCGCCTCGCCCCAGAACACCGCAAGCGAGGTGGGTACGGAATCCGCCGACCAGCGGTCGTCCCATGCGCGGAGCGCCTCGATCGGCTGGGCGAGCCCGGGCTTCAGGGGATCATCGGCGGCGGCGCCGTCATAGGCCGAGATCAGGGTCGGGATCAGCCTGCTGAAGGCCGGCAGGTAGGGGTCGTAGGCGGCTTCGATCAGGGTCGGCAGGGTGAAGTCCTTGCGCGCGCCAAGCACCCGCGTAGCGTGTGCGGTTCGCGGGTTTTCGCCGGCCTGGTCCATGTAGCGCGGGTAGTCGGCCCGCCGCGGGCTGTTCGGTCCCGCCGCCGACCAGGGTGAGTCGTTGCTGTTGTAGACCCATCCGTTCGACGGGTTCACCACATGCGGCGTCTCGGCGAGGCTGTTCATCCCCTGCCAGTCGGTGGCGGGGTTGGAGCCGTCGACGGGCTTGGTGTAGTCGAAGCGATTGTCGCGCTTGGGAATGAACTGCGGCAGCAGCAGTGCGGTCTCGCCCTTAGAGTCGGCGAAGAGGGTGTTGTTGGAGGAGTTGGCCGCCAGCTCCGCCACCTTCTGGAAGCTAGCGAGGTCGGTGGTCTTGGTCCGGCCGAAGGACTGCTCCAGCGCCTCGACCGGTTTGTTCATCAGCGCCATGGCGATCCATTTTCCGTCGGCGGCGCGGACGATGGGGCCATGATGGGTGCGGAAGACGGTGAAGCTCTGGCTGGCCATTCCGCCGGCCGGCGTCCGGTAGGGAATGGCGATGGTCGAGACGGCGACCGGCCGCTCCTCTGCGCCGTAGCGGTAGAACAGCTTG
>DASXKT010000288.1:0-5902 GCA_036496685.1 Phenylobacterium sp. | reverse complement strand
GGTCGGTCGCCGGAGCGACCCCGGGCGACCCGTGGGCCTCGACAAGTGTGGGATTGACCACGGTACCCCCCCCCGCACCCGCCTTGCGCTGGCGGTACGGTACCGACGTTATCCGGTCCGGCCGAATAAGCTAGGCCGTTTACTCTTCATCTGGCCAGGCCAGCTATCGGTCACGACGCCGATGGCGGCTTTCCATCTGTGGACCTATGCCTTGAGCGCGAGTGACGGCTGCTTCCTTGTCCAGTTGGTGGCGGCCTCATAGGCCCTGGCGAGTTGCAGACAGGCGACCTCGCCGCGGTTCGGCCCCACGATCTGCAGGCCGATCGGCAGGCCCCTGGCGTCGAAGCCGGCCGGGGCGACCAGGGCAGGGCAGCCCGAGAGCGTCACCAGCAGGGCCGACTGCATCCATTCGTGGTAAGTGCGCATCGTTCGGCCGGCGACGGTCTTGGGCCAGCGCTCCTCCACTGGAAATGGGAAGACCTGCGAGCTGGGCAGCACCAGGTAGTCATAGCGGCCGAAGAGCTTCCTCACCGCCATCGACCAGGTCGTGCGCGCCTCGGAGGCGGCGGTGATGTCGAAAGCCCCAAGGGCCAGGCCGATTTCGGCCTCGTAGATCGCCTCGCGCTTCAGGAGCGCGCGGCGAGCCGGATCGCGATAGTCCGCGATGAACCCGGCGCTCTGCTGCCAGCCCCGCAGCTTGATCATCGCCTGCCAGGCCGGCTCGACCGCCGCGTCGATCTTCGCATCCTCGACCACGCAGCCCAGCGCCTCGAAGGCCTTCAGGGCCGTAAGGCACACCTCCAGCACCTCGGGCTCGTGCGGGACCGCGCCACTGAAGTCGCCTAGCCAGCCGATACGACGACCCTTCACAGGCGCGTCGAGGTTCTGCCGGTAGACTGCGCCGTCACCGGGCAGCGACAGCGGGCTTCGGGGATCGTAGCCCGCCTGCACCGAGAGCAGCAGCGCCAGGTCCTCGACCGAGCGCGCCATCGGCCCCTGCACGCCCATGCCGGTCAACCAGACCTCGGGCCCGGTCGCCGGCGCCACGCCGTAGCCTGTGCGGAAGCCGAACACGTTGTTCCAGCCGGCGGGGTTCCTGAGGCTGCCGCCGTAGTCGCTGCCATCGGCCAGCGGCAACATGCGCGCCGCCAGCACCGCGGCGGCTCCGCCGCTTGAGCCTCCGGCCGAGCGCGTGAGGTCATAGGGATTGTGCGTTGCGCCGAACACCGGGTTGAAGGTGTGCGAGCCCAGGCCGAACTCGGGCGTGTTGGTCTTGCCAAGGAAGATGACCCCGGCGTTGCGCAGCCGTTCCACCATCAGGCTGTCGGCCGCTGCGATGCGGTCCTTGTAGATTGGCGAACCTTGGGTGAAGCGCAGGCCCTTAACCGCTTGCAGGTCCTTTACGGCGTGCGGCAGGCCATGCAGCGGCGGGAGTGTCTCGCCCTTCGCCTGCCGCTCATCGGCGGCGGCCGCCTCGGCCATCAGCGCCTCCCGCGGCGGGATTGAGACGACCGCGTTGATCGCTGGGTTCACCGCGTCGACGCGATCGAGGCACGCGGTCATGGCCTCGCGCGCCGAGATCCTCTTGGCGCGGATCGCCGCCGCCAGGGCCGCGCCGCCCATGTCGGTGATCTCGGTGGCTGCCGCCGTCGCCTCGCTCGTCGCCAGCGCGAGCGCGGCGCCGCTCGCCACACCCATCACGGCCCGACGCGTCGGGCCCTCCGTCCGTGCGTCCGCCATGATCGCTTTCCCGCGCGCACCTGGAAAAACAAGCTTAGTCGAAGAACCTCGCCTTTCCACCCCGATGCGACCTTGCAGACGTCGCTTGCCGGATCGGGGCCAGTGCGTCTTTCGACGCACTGCGGAGGTTTAGGATTTTCAGCGGGCCCAGCAGGTGCTGGGGCGCCCGCCAATCTCCCTAGTGGGTGCGTACGGCGGCCGCGGGATCGTCGCCAGCTTTGCCAGCGCCTTGGCGTCCCCTTCCGACTGCAGCCGCCGCAGCAGGCTGTCATAGTTGATCTGCTCGCCGCGATCCGCCTCGACGACTACCCCTGTCGCCACGTAGGCCGAGAATAGGTCAGGGCTTAGCCGCGCCATCTGCGAAGCCACGATCGTGCCCCAGGAGTGGCCCAGCAGGATCAGCTTGCGCTGTCCGAGCCGCCGCTCGACCCATTGGGTGACCTGCTGACGGAGAACCATCTGGTGTTCGCCGACGTCTCGCTGCGGACGTCGCCGGAGTTCCTGTTCGGTCCAGAGCGCAGCGTCTGGAAATTCGATCCCGACTACAAGCTTCGCTGGGGCGTGCTGCCCCGCGATTTCCGCGCGGGCGACAAGCCGCGCTGGTTCACCACCGAACGCGCCGGGTTCATCTGGCACATGATCAACGGTTGGGAAGAAAAGCGCGCCGACGGCGGGACCGACATCGTGCTCTTCGCGCCGATGTACGAGTCCTATCCGTCCGACATCCCGATCCACACGCCGGAAGAGCCGCCGGCGAAGCTGCAGAAGTGGGTGCTGGATCTGGAGGCGGGAGCCGTGACGGAAGAGCGCTGCCTGCTGGAGCATGGGTATGAACGGCCCAGCACCAATGTCGCCTATGCCGGCCGGAAGAACCGGTATGCCTACCTGATCGACGAGGAACGGGCCGGCTACATGGGCAAGGGCGTGCTCAAGTACGATCTGCTGGAAGAGAAGGACGTCGCCTACTTCGACTACGGTGACTACTACGGCGGCGAGGCGCTCTTCGTGCCCCCGAAGGACTCGACGGCCGAGGATGACGGCTACCTCCTGGAGCTGCTGATGGCGGACGATGAGGCGTGCCTGATCGTCATCGACGCGCGGTCGATGACCGAGTTGGCGCGGCTCCAGCTCCCGCAGCGTGTGCCCTTCGGCTTGTCCGCCAGGAAAATGATGTCGCGGGGAAGGAAATCGTCGCAAAGGGCCGAGGGCAGGAATCCGAAATCGAGCGGAAGGCTCATGTCGTGGGGCAGGGCGCGGGACCGCCGACTCCGTGTACGAGGACGGACAGGGATGCCGCGAGGTTCGACCTAGCGGAGGTTCTGCGGGCCTGCCGCTACGCGCGCCGCGGCGATGAATTCGAAGCGGCACCGCAGCCCTTCAGGGTCGAACGCAATATCGGTCTTTCCCTCCCGTTCGCGCGAGACGGCCGCCCGGATGACCCGGGAGCCGAAGCCCTGTCGCCTGGGATTGGATGAAGGCGGCGCTCCGCCGGTTTCCTTCCACTCCAGGCGCACCCGATCGCCGCCGGTGTCGGGCTGAACCGACCAGGTGACAGCGACCTTGCCGCTTGCGGACTTCAGCGCCCCATATTTGAGGGCGTTTGTCGCCAACTCGTGCGTCGCGAGCGCCAAGGCCGCGGAGGTGTTTTCGGAAAGCTGCAGCGGCGGCCCGCCGATGGTGATCGGCGAAGCCTTCGACGGGTCGACGAAGGGTTGCAGCACGTTTTCCAGGACCTGCCTGAGGTCGGCCTCGCGGGTGCTTGAGCTGACGACCAGTTCTCCGGTCGAAAGCAGTGCCCGCACTCTGCCCAGAAAGGCCGCTACAAACGCCTCCACGGCGGGCTCGTCGTGCGGCTGCGACATGCGCGCGAGCCCGTCGAGAACCGTCGCAAGGTTCCTGACGCGATGCTGCATCTCGCCGAGCAGCAGGTTTTGCTCTTCGGCCGCCCGGCGGCGTTCGGAGATATCCCTGGCGATTTTGGACGCCCCGACCACCTTGCCGCTGGAATCGCGGATCGGAGAGACGGTGAGCGATATGTCCACGAGGCTCCCGTCCTTACGGCGGCGCACGGTCTCGTAGTGATCGATGTGCTCGCCACGCCGCAGCCGGGCGAGGATGGACGGCTCCTCGTCCAGCCGATCAGCCGGGATCAGGAGGGTCACCGACTTCCCGATCGTCTCCTCAGCGGTATAGCCGAAGAGCTGTTCGGCTCCCCGATTCCAGCTGGTGATGACCCCATCGAGATCCTTCGAGAGGATGGCGTCGTGGGATGATTCAACGATCGCGGCGAGATATTGCCGAAGTTCCTCCAGGCCCTCTCGCTGCTCGATGCCGATCGGCATGCCCGGAAATCTGTTCGACTGTTCGGCCACAGGCTTTTCGACAGTCCAGCTACGCATCTACGGTGCAGCTTATTGTCCTTCCGGCAGTCGGGTCAAATCAACTTGGCGCGCCGACTTCCGCGACGGCCGGGCGCCGCACCGGGTTCGAAACCGCTCACCCATCATGACTGGGGCTTCTTCAACAGAATTGGTCGCGAACGGGCGTCCGGCCGGGAGGCCCTACGGTGAAGGTAGGTCACCGATAGCCGGACGTGGCGGTCGGCCGTCCAGGATCTCAAGCAGCAACCCTTCGCCCGGCTGCAGCAAGAGGTCTCCATCAAGCCTGGAGCCCACCCTGTCGCCACTGGCCGCCATCAGGGTAGAGGCGGGAACAGTCCATCGGACGACGTCGCCGCTCATGTTGAGAACGATCTGCAGGCGTTCGTCATCGGTCTGGCGTTCATAGGCCAGGATCTGGTCTGTGGCGCCGACCGTGCGGTAGCTGCCGTGGGTCAAGGCCGGGTGGTCGCGCCGAAGCGCCAGCAGTTGGCGATACAGGGACAGGGTCGAGCGAGGGTCCGCCGCCTGGCGCGCCGCGTTGATCGTCCGCCACCCGGGGCTCAAGGGAAGCCACGGGTCTGATCCGCTAAAGCCGGCGTTCGGCGCCGGCGACCACACCATCGGCGTGCGGACCGGGTCGCGGCCCAGGCCGAGGCCTGGGACATTGAGTTCCCAGGGATCGCGAACCCGCTCGGGAGGGATCGGGACGTCCTCCAGTCCCAGCTCGTCGCCCTGATAGAGCGTGGGCGTCCCCCGCAAGGTCAGGAGCAACATGGCGGCGACCTTGACCTGCCCGGGCCCGACGCGGCTGGCCAGACGAGACCGGTCGTGATTTCCGAGCACCCAATTGGGCCATCCGCCCGCTGGCAATTTGGCTTCGTAGTCCTCCACGAGCCGCGCCACCGCGAGGGGCTGCCAAGGGATCGTCATCAGGTGGAAGTTGAAGGGCAGGTGGAAACCGTCGAGGGCGCTGCCATAGTAGGCCATCAACCGATCGACCGGCAGGTAGGCTTCGCCGATCAGCGCTCGGTCCCCCGCGTAGGTGTCGGTCAGGCGCCGCATCTCGGCGACCGCATCGTGAACCTCGGCTTGATCGACCGTGTGGTCCCGCAGCAGGGCCTCTGCCGGCGGTTCACCCGCTCGCCAGTCCGGGTTGGGCGGGTTGTCGGCCAGCGTCTCGGCTTCGAACAGGTGGTGGATCGCATCGACCCGAAAGCCGTCGACATGGTGGTCCAGCCAGAACCGCAGGACGTTGACCATCGCCGCCCGGACGTGCGGGTGGCGCCAGTTGAAGTCCGGCTGCGACGGTAAAAAGGCGTGGTAGTAGTATTGCCGGGTAGCCGCATCGAAGGTCCAGGCAGGGCCGCCGAACTCTGAGCGCCAGTTGTTGGGCGGACCGCCGTCGGGGGCAGGGTCACGCCAGATGAACCAGTCGCGCCGGGGGTTTGTCCGGTTCGAACGGCTTTCCCGAAACCACAGGTGTTGATCGGAACAATGGTTGGGAATGTAGTCGAGGATCACCCGGAGGCTGCGGGCGTGAGCCTCCCGCACCAGCCGATCGAAGGTCGCCAGGTCGCCGAATAGCGGATCAATCGCCACGTGGTCCTGCACGTCGTAGCCGAAATCCCGCATCGGGGACCGGTAGATCGGAGACAGCCAGATGGCGTCGATCCCCAGCCCGACCAGATAGTCGAGCCGGGTGATCACGCCCTCCAGATCGCCCAAGCCGTCACCGTTCGTGTCCTGGAATGAGCGCGCATAAATCTCGTAGATCACGCCGT
>DASXKT010000287.1:0-11486 GCA_036496685.1 Phenylobacterium sp. | reverse complement strand
GGCCAGCCGCTCGACGGCCTCGACGAAGGTCAACCGCTCGGTCTCCTGCAGGAAGGAGATCAGGTCGCCGGTCTTGCCCGACGAGAAGTCGAAGAACTGGCCCTTGTCGTCGTTGACGTAGAACGACGGGGTCTTTTCCTTGGTGAAGGGCGACAGGCCGACGTACTCACGCCCCTGCCGGCGCAGCTTCACCGTCTTGCCGATCACGTCTGAGGGGCGAAGGCGGGACTTGATCTCGTCCAGGAAGCGTTCGTCGAAGCGTCCAACCATTGTCCGCACCTGCGGCCTTGCCCGTTCCCCATGCCAGTCCGCGGCCTGTGAATCGCGGGGATAAGCGACTGAGCCTGTGGGTGTTCTTTGCGGAGCGCCACGACAATCGCGGTCGTCAACGCGGTTGATCCGGCCGGCGGACATCGATTCTTGCGCCACGGTCATTTGACGTGGCGCCACTCAAGGCCGATGCTCAGACTCCTTGTTGCGTCATGATTTGGGGGATGGGCGCTTGATTATGTGGCTCCGTCTCGCGGGCGCACTGCTGGTGACGCTCGCCGCCATCGGCGCCCTCGAGTATTTCGGCGTCAGCAGGCTCTTGGGTGGCCGTGCGCCCGACGATGCGCCGGCAAGCGCGCCGGGGCGGTTGGGCGAGCTCTTCTGGCTGGCGATCTTCTTCGTGGTGATGGGGACGTCTCTGCTGGCCGCAGCGAGGCGCTGGGCGGGACACCTACAGCGGGCTCTGGCGATCAAGCCCCACACCGAACGCCGCCCGCGTTCCTAATACCCCTCCTGCCCCGCCACGTGGCTGAGCTTTTCCGGATTGCGGACGATATAGATCGCGTCGATCAGGCCGTCGCAGCCGGGCTGGAAAGCGATGGTGGAAAGGCCGTCAGGTAGCGTCAGCACGAAACCCGGATAGCCGTTGATGCGCGCGGCGCGCAGGCTCTCGGGCGGCACGACCTGAGCTCGCCAGGCTGCGCCTTGCATCAGGCCAACGATGTCCTCCCGCCCGACCAGCACCCGCAGCGCCGCCTTGCGCTTGCCGCCGCCGTCGGTGACCAGCACCGCGTCCTGCGCCAGGAGGGCGGAGAGCCCGGCCATGTCGCCTTGGGCGGCCGCGGCGGCGAACGCCATCGCCAGCCGGGTCGCCTCGTCCTGACTGACGGAAAACCGCGGGCGGGCGTCGCGGACGTGCTCGCGCGCCCGGCTGGCGAGCTGGCGCACAGCGGACTCCGAGCGGCCCAACGTCTCGGCCACCGAGCCATAGTCCTCGTCAAAAACGTCGTGCAGCAGGAAGACCGCGCGCTCCAGCGGCGACAGCCGTTCCAGCGCCAGCAGGAACGCGACCGAGACATCCTCGGCCCGCTCCACCGGATCGTGCGTCAGCGGCTCGATCAGCGGTTCCGGCAGCCACGGCCCGCGATAGGCCGCGCGTTCGGCCTTGGCGGCGCGGAGCCGGTCGATGCAGAGGCGCGTGGTCACCCGCACCAGCCATGCGGCAGGCTCAGCGACCTCATTGCCGGCCTGTTCCGACACCCTGGTCCAGCGCAGCCAGGCGTCCTGCACCGCGTCCTCGGCCTCCGCGACCGAGCCGAGCATGCGGTAGGCGAGCCGGAGAAGTCGCGGCCGCTGAGCCTCGAAGGCGTCGGTGAGAACGGCGTCCATGGCGTAAGGCTACGCCGCCTGGGCGAGGTGCGCGACGGGGGTCGCGACACCAGCGACGGTAACCTTGGAGCAGGCCTTCCCGTAGCCGAGAGCGTATTTCAGCGTCGGGTACATTCGCGCGGTGGTGAGCGCCATGGAGATCGCCACCAGTCCGCGCTCGCCCCAGCGGCGGACGATCTCGTCGCGCAGGGGATCACAGGCCGCCATGTCGCGCGCCAGGCTGGCGCGGGCAAAGCGCCAGGCGAGCGCCGCAGCCTCGCCCATGGCGGCCTCGTCGCCGGCCAGGATGGCCCGCAGCACCTCGGGCCTGGCTCCGTTGGCCGCCGCCATGTCGATCCCAATCTGGGTGCAGGGACCACAATCTTCGGCCAGGGTGCCCACGAGGCCTGCGGCGGCCAGGGCTTCGGCCGGGGCGGCCTTGGGGTCGACGAGCTGGCTCACAAATCCGAACCGCAGGAAGGTCTTGGGGCTCGCGGCCAGGACGCGGCGCATATAGCTCGCGTCATAGGCCCAGAGACGTTCCACCTTACCGATCTGGGCGGACAGCAGGGCTTTCAGCATCTCAAAGGCTCCGTTGCGGCGGATAGCGAAGGGCGATGGCGACGCCGATGAGGGCGGGCAGGTAGACCCCGGCCAGGTCGCGGACGACATCGGCCAGGGGCCTCGATCCACAGACCGCGTCGAAGACATGAACCGCCGCGTGCAGGGTGAGGAAGGCCGCGCCGGCGACCAGGGCCGGCCAGCCCTGCTCCGGCCTGATAGCGAACCAGGCCAGGCCGCCGGCGACGACCATGTAGGCCGCCCCGATGTCGCGGACAAAGTGCGGATTGAAGGGGCCGGTGGCGACCACACCCGGCACAACGCCGTACCACCAGGGTCCGGCGAACAGCATGGCGAGTCCGTTGGCGCCGAGAACCACGGCCAGGATAACGCAGACGACACGAGCCAAGTGGTCAACTCCCGAGTGTTTTCGGAAAGCAAGACGGCTGGGGCGCTGGCGTTGTGACATCCCGCGGAGACTTTCGCTCTCCGCAGTCGGGAGAGGTCTACCTACTCAGCCACCTGACCCATGCCGGCAGGTTGGTAATCGAGACCAGCTCAGCGAACCTGGAATGATCTACCGGTGGTTCGGCTATCTCGTGGGCCCAGGTCAGGGGATAGGGCACCAATGCGGCGCAGGCGCCGGCTTCGAGCGCCGGCAAGATGTCGGAGCGGACGGAGTTGCCGCACATGACTGCCTCGTCCGCGCCGGTGCCGTGGCGGGCGAACACCCGGGTGTAGGTCGAGGCGTCCTTCTCGCTGACGATCTCGACGGCCGCGAAGAGGTCGCCGAGGCCCGAGGCCGCAAGCTTCTGCTCCTGGTGCAGGAGATCACCCTTGGTGATCAGCACTAGGCGGTAGGTTTCGCTGAGCTCGGCGAGCGCATTGTCGACACCCGGCAGGGGCTCCACGGGATAGGCCAGCATCTCCCGGCCGGCGGCCAGGATGTCGGCGATCATCCGTCCAGGCGGCTCGCCCCCGGTCAGCTCCATGGCTGTCTCGATCAGCGAGAGGGTGAAGCCCTTCACGCCATATCCATACAGCGACAGGTTCCGCCGCTCGACCGCGGCCAGGCGGGCGTCGAGCACCTCCGGCGGAGCGACATCGGCCATCAGCGCCCGGAAGCGCTCCTGGGTCAGGTGGAAGATGGTTTCGTTGTGCCAAAGGGTGTCATCGGCGTCGAGGCCGACCGTGGTGATGCGCATGGCCGCGCTCTTAGCAGCGCAAGCTGCGCGTTCGAAGCCTTGGCGGTTCGGTGTGCGACGCCTTGGCGCCTCAGTTGCCGGTAACAGGAACGGGCGCCGGTTCGGGACCACCGACCCAGCGATAGACCACGCCCGCCAGGGCGGCCCCGATCAACGGCGCGACCCAGAACAGCCAGAGCTGGCTGAGCGCCCAGCCGCCGACGAAGATCGCCACGCCAGTGCTCCGCGCAGGATTCACCGAGGTGTTGGTCACCGGGATGCTGATCAGGTGGATGAGTGTCAGGCAAAGGCCGATGGCGATCGGCGCGAAGCCCTTGGGTGCGCTGCCGTGCGTCGCCCCCAGGATCACGTAGAGGAATCCGAAAGTCATCACAACCTCGCACAGCGCGGCAGCCTGCAGGCTGTAGTTGCCCGGCGAGTGCTCGGCGTAGCCGTTGGTGGCGAAGCCGGCCTGGACGTCGAAGCCCGGCGCGCCACTGGCGATCGAATAGAGGATGGCCGCGCCGACTATGCCGCCCAGCACCTGGGCGGCCCAATACGGCAAGAGGTCCTTGGCCGGGAACCGACCGCCGACGAAGAGCCCAAGCGACACCGCCGGATTGAGATGGCAGCCGGACACGTGGCCGATGGCGTAGGCCATTGTCAGCACGGTCAATCCGAAGGCCAGGGAGACGCCGACCAGCCCGATGCCGACTTCCGGGAACTTCGCGGCCAGCACAGCCGCGCCGCAGCCGCCGAGCACCAGCCACAGGGTTCCGATGAATTCCGCAGCCAACCGCTTCGACATGTCCATGGCGTCGTCCTCCATTTCGATTGGAGAAAGCTGAGACCCGGCGCCGAAGGCGGTCAACTAGGGTATCACCCCACGTCCTAGGCCGCGCACGCCCGATGGTTTCCGACCACCCGCTCAGTGGAAGCCGGGTATTTGGCCAGCAGGGCGGCAGGACGGATCGGCCGGCTTGCGAAGTCGCCGCCGCAGTTCGGGCAGACGCCGCCCAGGCGGGTTTCCACGCACTCCGCGCAGAAGGTGCACTCGAAGGTGCAGATGCGCGCATCGGGGCTATCGGCGGGAAGATCGCGGTCGCAGCACTCGCAGTTGGGCTTGAGGATCAGCATGTCAGCGCTCCCGGGAAGAACGTCCCAGCATGGCGTGCAGTCGGCCTGGCGGAAAGGACGACTATTCCTCGTTTCCAGCCAGCTATTCTCCGAAGCCCTCGCCAGGGTCGGCGACCGGATCGAGCCTGAGCAGGCGGCTGTCCGCCACGCCGGCGGTGCGGTGCTTGACCAGCTCCCGGTACTCCGGATCGCGGACCATGGCGATGAACGCCTCGGAGCTCGGATATTCGGCGATGAAGGCCAGATCCCAGGCCTCCGACTGTGGGCCGGTGACCATCACTTCCGGTGTCCCCACCCAGACCTGGCGGCCACCGACCCGCTTGAAGATGTGTGCGGTCGTGCGGCCATAGGCGCGGTAGGCATCGAGTCCAGTGAGGTCCATGCCGTGGTCGGGGTGGCCTTCCGGGTAGTCGGCCTTGGGCCTCAGCCGGATAAGGTTGAGCATCTGGATGGGTCGGTCCTTCGGCAGGGCCTTGAAGACCTCCCAAGCGGCGCGGTCGGGATCGATGAAGGCGTCGCTCATCTGGGGTGCTCCTCGGGCTCTGGCCGTGCGATATGCGCACATTGACCCGCCGCGGGGGACCCACTACCTACGCGGCCGTTTGCCCAAAAGGAGTCTCCCAGCGATGCCCAGCATGAGCCGCGATCTGCTGCCCGGCTGCACCGGCGTGCTGGCGTTGGCCGACGGGACCATCCTGCAGGGCGTGGGCGTCGGCGCCGTCGGAGAGGCGGTCGGCGAGGTTTGCTTCAACACCGCCATGACCGGCTACCAGGAGATCCTGACGGACCCCTCCTACATGGCCCAGATCGTGGCCTTCACCTTCCCGCATGTGGGCAACACCGGCACGACGGCCGAAGACCTGGAGCAGATGTCAGGCTCGGCGGAGACCGCGGCACGCGGCGCGATCTTCCGCGACCTGCCGACGCCGCCCGCGAACTGGCGCGCCGATTCCGACCTGCCGACCTGGATGGCGAGGCGCGGCGTCGTCGGGCTGGCGGGCGTCGACACCCGCGCGCTGACCCGTTCGATCCGCGAGCATGGCATGCCGCACGCGGTGATCGCGCACTCACCGGAGGGCAAGTTCGATCTCGACGCCCTGGTCGCCAAAGCCAAGGCCTGGAGCGGGCTCGAAGGCCTGGACCTGGCCAAGGATGCCTCCTGCCTGCAGCCGTTCGTCTATGACGAGGGCCTCTGGTCCTGGCCCGACGGTTACGCCAAGCCGGGTGTTCCGAAGTACGAGGTGGTCGTCGTCGACTACGGCGTGAAGCGCAACATCCTGCGCGCGCTCACCAGCGTGGGCGCGCGGGCCACCGTGGTGCCGGCCTCGACCAGCGCCGAGGACATCCTGGCGCGTAAGCCCGACGGGATCCTCTTGTCGAATGGCCCGGGCGATCCGGCCGCGACGGGTGAATACGCCGTGCCCGAAATCCGCAAGCTGATCGACAGCGGCACGCCGGTGTTCGGCATCTGCCTCGGCCACCAGATGCTGTCGCTGGCGGTAGGCGCCGCGACCGTGAAGATGGAACAGGGTCACCATGGGGCGAACCACCCGGTGAAGGACCTCACCACCGGCAAGGTGGAGATCGTCTCGATGAACCACGGCTTCACCGTCGACCGCGCGAGCCTGCCCGAGCCTGTGGTCGAAACTCACGTCTCCCTGTTCGACGGCACCAACGCGGGCATCGCGCTCAAGGACCGGCCGGTGTTCTCGGTGCAGCATCACCCCGAGGCGTCCCCGGGACCGACGGACAGCCTCTACCTCTTCGAACGCTTCGCGCAGCTGATGGACGCGGCGAAGTAGGTCCAAGGACGGGGCGGACGCGGAAACCCGCGGCGCGGTTCGGCGGTTTCTGCCGGACTTCGTCACGAGGTGACTTCAAGATGCGAGTTCTATTGCCACTGACCGCCGCGGCGACCCTAATCGCAGCAGGTCTCGCGGCCGATGCGCAGCCCAGGATTCCTGGCGGTCCGACTCCCGGCGAGCAGGCCGGAATGCACCAGGGCGCGCCCGCGACGAGCGGGTCGTCGACCCTGATCCGCGATCGTGATGGCGTCCATCTCGACGGCTATCCGCACATGGCCGTGGTTGTATTCCCGGATGGCCACATGGGGCCCGTCCGGCGCGGACATCAGCACGATCAGCGCTACAGCGGCGGTTAGGCGGCGGCTTTCCGGGGCTTGCGTGCGGCGCTGCGTTTGGCTTGGGCGGCCGCCAGGCGCTCGGTGCGGCGCTCAGTTGCGGCGGCTTCCAGGGCGGGCAGAAGTTCGGCGGCGGCGGCTTGCTGGCGCTCGTCGCCCGCTTGCTGAAGACGTCGCGCATTAGCCAGCAGATTGATCACTTCCTCATCGGTCAACGTCGGGATTTTTTCGATGAGGGTCATGGTAAGCCGCTCCACACAATTGACGGTCGCGGTAGATGCGACCTACCCCAACTATATGGCTAAGCCGCCAATTGGTTTCGAGCTTTCGGCAATTTTTTTACCCGCCTTGCCTCCCGTTTGGAAATCATCCACGGTGTCATGCATCGAATTCGTTACGGTTCGGCCGACTTCCCCCGCTCGATAACTTGGGCGCCGGACCTGCCTCCCGACCCATTTCGAACTTTGATCGTCGGCGCAAATGCTTGGGCCGGTCGGCAATAACCTATCGAAGGACTTGAATTTACATGGCTACCGGCACCGTCAAATGGTTCAATGGCGCCAAGGGCTTCGGCTTCATCCAACCGGATGAAGGCGGTCCTGACGTCTTCGTGCACATCTCCGCGGTCGAGCGCGCGGGCCTGCGCGGCCTGAACGAAGGCCAGAAGATCACCTATGAGCTTGAGAAGGATCCGCGCAGCGGCAAGTCCGCGGCGGGCCAGCTCCAGGCCTAGGCTTCAAGATTGCGGGGCTGAACCCCCGCCAAGCCACGACAGAGATGGGCCGGTGTCCGCACCGGCCCATTTTGTTTGGGCGCTTCCCTGCTCGCGAGGAACGGGCGAATTCAAGCTTGGCCGGAGCCCGGCTTGGCCTCCTCCACCCCTCGATCTGTGGCGCGCGGGGCCCCTCCCCAGCTTTGCGTAGGCGGCAAGGGTTGCGCCCATTCGACTCCGTCTCTAAACGGGCGGCTTAACCTGCAGATTTGGCCGGGCCGGCGCTTGCGAGCGCGAGCGCCCATGCGCGCGAGACCCATGCCCAAACGGACCGACATCTCCTCGATCCTGATCATCGGCGCCGGGCCGATCGTCATCGGACAGGCCTGCGAATTCGACTATTCGGGCGTTCAGGCCTGCAAGGCGCTCCGCGCCGAGGGCTACCGGATCGTGCTGGTGAACTCCAACCCGGCGACGATCATGACCGATCCGGACGTCGCCGACGCCACCTACATCGAGCCGATCACACCGCAGATGGTCGAGAAGATCATCGCCAAGGAGCGGCCCGACGCGCTGCTGCCCACGATGGGCGGCCAGACGGCGCTGAACACGGCGTTGGCGCTGGACGCCTCGGGCGTGCTCGCCAAGTACGGCGTCGAGATGATCGGAGCCAAGGCCGACGTCATCGACAAGGCCGAGGATCGTCAGAAATTCCGTGACGCCATGGACAAGCTGGGCCTCGAAAGCCCGAAGTCCAAGGCGGCGCACACCATGGACGAAGCGCTGGAGGGCCTGGAATTCGTGGGTCTGCCAGCGATCGTCCGGCCCTCGTTCACCCTGGCCGGCACCGGTGGCGGCATCGCCTACAACGCCCAGGAATTCCGCGAGATCGTCGAGCGCGGTCTGGACCTTTCGCCCACCACCGAAGTCCTCATCGAGGAAAGCGTGCTGGGCTGGAAGGAGTACGAGATGGAGGTCGTCCGCGACAAGGCGGACAACTGCATCATCGTCTGCTCCATCGAGAACATTGACCCGATGGGCGTGCACACCGGTGACTCGATCACCGTCGCGCCCGCGCTGACGCTCACCGACAAGGAATACCAGCGCATGCGGGCGGCCTCGATCGCCGTCCTGCGGGAGATCGGCGTCGAGACCGGCGGTTCCAACGTTCAATTCGCCCTCAACCCCGCTGACGGCCGGATGGTGGTGATCGAGATGAACCCGCGGGTGTCGCGCTCCTCCGCGCTGGCGTCCAAGGCCACCGGGTTCCCGATCGCCAAGGTCGCCGCGCGGCTGGCCGTCGGCTACACCCTCGACGAGCTGATGAACGACATCACCGGCGCGACGCCAGCGTCGTTCGAGCCCTCTATTGATTACGTCGTCACCAAGATCCCGCGCTTCGCCTTCGAGAAGTATCCGGGCTCGGAGCCCTACCTCACCACCTCGATGAAGTCCGTGGGCGAGGTGATGGCGATCGGGCGCACCTTCGCCGAGAGCCTGCAGAAGGCCTTGCGCGGGCTCGAGACCGGCCTCGCCGGCCTGGACGAAGTCGCGATAGAGAACGCCGACGATCCGGAGATGGGCCACGCCTCCGTACTTCGCGCGCTCGGCCAGCCGACGCCTGACCGACTGCTGGTGATCGCCCAGGCGTTCCGCCACGGCCTCACCGTCGAGGAGGTGCATGCGGCCTGTTCGTACGAGCCGTGGTTCCTGCGGCAGATCCAGACGCTGGTGGCCGAGGAGGCGCGGGTGCGCGCCGAGGGACTGCCCGCGACGGCGCCGGGCTTCCGCGCGCTGAAGGCGCAGGGCTTCTCGGACGCCCGCCTCGCCAAGCTTACCGGGTCCACTGAGGCCCTGGTGCGCGCTGAGCGGCGGGTGCTTGGCGTGCGGCCGGTCTTCAAGCGGATCGACACCTGCGCAGGCGAGTTCCGGGCCGAGACGCCCTACATGTACTCGACCTACGAGACCGGCGCTCTGGGACAGGCTCCCGACTGCGAAAGCGACCCCTCCGACGCCAAGAAGGCGATCATCCTCGGCGGCGGTCCGAACCGCATCGGCCAAGGGATCGAGTTCGACTACTGCTGCTGCCACGCGGCATTCGCGCTCGACGAGATCGGCGTTGAGTCGATCATGGTCAACTGCAACCCCGAGACCGTGTCGACCGACTACGACACCTCGGACCGCCTCTACTTCGAGCCGCTGACGGCCGAGGACGTGCTCGAGCTGATCCACGTCGAGCAGTCGAAGGGCACGCTGCTGGGCGTCATCGTGCAGTTCGGCGGCCAGACGCCGCTGAAGCTCGCCAAGCCGCTGGAAGACGCCGGCATCCCGATCCTCGGGACCACCCCCGACGCTATCGACCTGGCCGAGGACCGTGAGCGGTTCCAGCAGCTGCTGCACCGGCTGAAGATCGCCCAGCCGGTCAACGCCATCGCGCGCAGCCGCGACGAGGCCTTCGCCGGCGCGCACCAGGTCGGCTATCCGGTGGTGATCCGCCCCTCATACGTACTGGGCGGGCGGGCGATGGAGATCGTCCGCGACGACGAACAGCTCGACCGCTACATCCGCACCGCCGTGCAGGTCTCCGGCGACAGTCCGGTGCTGATCGACCAGTACCTCTCACGCGCTACCGAGGTCGACGTCGACGCGCTCTGTGACGCCGATGGGGCCGTGTTCGTGGCCGGGGTCATGGAGCACATCGAAGAAGCAGGCGTGCACTCGGGCGACAGCGCCTGCTCGCTGCCGCCCTACTCGCTGAAGCCCGAGACCATCGCCGAGCTGAAGCGGCAGACCGAGGCCATGGCCCGCGCCCTGGAAGTGCGCGGCCTGATGAACGTGCAGTTCGCCATCGAGGAGCCGCATTCCGACGAGCCGCGGATCTTCGTGCTGGAGGTCAATCCGCGCGCCAGCCGCACGGTGCCCTTCGTCGCTAAGACCATCGGCCGGCCGCTGGCGGCGATCGCGGCCAAGGTTATGGCCGGCAAGAAGCTTTCCGACTTCGATCTGACCGAGACCCCCTACGACCACATCGCGGTGAAGGAGGCGGTGTTCCCCTTCGCGCGCTTCCCCGGTGTCGACACCGTGCTCGGGCCGGAGATGCGCTCGACCGGCGAGGTCATGGGCCTGGATTGGGTTCGGCCGGGCGAGACTCTGGCGCCGGCCTTCGCGCGCGCTTTCGCCAAGAGCCAGCTCGGCGGGGGAACGGTGCTGCCGAAGGAAGGCAGCGTGTTCGTCTCGGTGAAGGACGCCGACAAGCCCTGGGTCCTGGAGCCTGTGCGGCTGTTGATCGGCCTCGGCTTCCGCATCCTCGCGACCGGCGGCACGGCGAGCTATCTGGCGGCGGAAGGCCTACCGGTCGAGCCGATCAAGAAGGTGCTCGAGGGCCGGCCGCACATCGTCGACGCCATGAAGAACGGCGAGGTGCAGCTGGTGTTCAACACCACCGAGGGGCGTCAGTCCCTGGCCGACAGCTTCGAGCTGCGCCGCACGGCGCTGATGATGAAGACGCCCTACTACACGACAGCCGCCGGCGCCCTGGCCGCGGCTCAGGCGATCGTGGCGACTGTGGAAGACACTCTCGAAGTCCGGCCGCTGCAAAGCTACGGCTAGCCGCTCCAAATTCCGATATCTATGGTATCTGAATAAGCGGACAGACAGCGTGGCCGCTCCTCATGGAGTGGCCTTCGCAGGGGGAGACTCGTGATGAGGCCAGTTCTCCGGCCGATCTTGCTCGCCACCGCGTTTGGGCTGATCGCCCTAACCGCCGGATGCGAGAAGCCCGCGGTCACGCCGGCCTCCGCTAAGCCGGCCGTCGTCGACACCGCTCAGATCGAGCAGGCGCTGCGGGCCGATGAAGTTCAGTGGAACGCCGACTACAAGGCCAAGGACCTCGCCAAGATCGCCGCGCACTACGCGCCCCAGGGCGTCCTGATGACCGCCGGGGCGCCGGTGATGTCCGGGACCGACGCCCTGGGCATGGGAATGAAGGAACTCGTCGCCGACCCCGCCTTCCACCTGGAACTCAACACCGAAAAGGTGGGCGTCGCCGCCGGCGGCGACCTCGCCTACACGCGCGGCGCCTACACCCTGACGGTCACCGACCCCCAGACCAAGA
>DASXKT010000286.1:0-10692 GCA_036496685.1 Phenylobacterium sp. | reverse complement strand
GCTGGTGAACCTCGGCAACGCCACCGGCCACCCGTCCTTCGTGATGAGCGCCTCCTTCACCAACCAGACGCTCGCCCAGATGGAGCTCTGGCAGTACGGCGCCAAGTACCAGACCCAGGTCTACACCCTGCCCAAGCACCTCGACGAAAAGGTCGCGATGCTGCACCTTGGCAAGCTCGGCGCGAAGCTGACCAAGCTGTCCAAGGACCAGGCCGAGTACATCGGCGTGAAGACCGAAGGGCCGTTCAAACCCGACCACTACCGGTACTAGACGCCAGCCTGTAGGGATGGGCGCCATGACCCTGGCGCTCGTTCTTTCCTCCTTCGTCGCGGCCAGCCGGATTGGCGGGGCGGCGCAGCAATATGTGCTGGCTGCGCACGGCATCGATCCGGTGCTGGTGCCGACCGTCATGCTGGGCCGCAGCCCGGCAAAGGGAGCGCAGGGCCAGGCCACGCCGCCGGAGCTCTTCGCGCGCATGCTTGCCGATGTGGAGGCCGACGCGCTCTTCGGGCTTGTCGACCTGGTGATCACAGGTCACTTCTCACTGGCCGAGCAGGTTGAGATCGCCGCCGACGCCCTTGATCGCGTGATCGCCGCTCGCGAGGTCCGGCCGGTCGTTGTCGTCGACCCGATCCTTGGCGATACGCCAAAGGGGCTCTACGTCAGCGCCGCGGTGGCCGAGGCGGTGGCGAGCCGGTTGGTCCCGCTCGCCGACTGGATCACGCCGAACCTCTGGGAGCTCGGCCACCTGACCGGCGCCGTGATCGACAGCGCTCCCGCAGCGATCTCCGCTGCGCGTCGCCTCGGCAAGCCCGCGCTCGTAACCTCTGTCCCGGCCGACGCCGGTGAGATCGGCCTGCTCCTGGTCGAACCCGAGGCGGCCACGCTCTTCGCTCATCCGCGCCTGGACCTGGTCCCGAACGGGACCGGCGACCTGGTCACTGCGAGCTTTGGAGCGGGACTGGCTGAGGGCCTTTCGCCCCGAGCGGCCGCGGAACGCGCCGCGCGCGCCGCCCGGGAGGCGGCCCAGGCCGTGCAGAACTGGCGGACGCCGGAGTTGCCCATCGTGGCGTTGGGGCAGCGGCTGGTGCGGCCCACGGCGGCGGTGCGGATCGAGTCTCTCTGACAGGAGGACAGCCATGGCGCGCAGCGCCGCCAGGTTGCTGATCGATGGCCGCGTCCAGGGCGTCGGCTATCGCTGGTGGGCCGTCGAGACGGCGCGAAGTCTTGGCCTCGACGGTTGGGTGCGCAATCGCGCGGATGGTTCCGTGGAAATCCTGGCGATCGGGGAGGCCGAGCAGATTCGCCAGCTTGCGAAAGCCTGCCGCACCGGGCCGCCTGGCGCCTCGGTGCGTTCGGTGAAGGCCGAGGCCGCCGACACCGACGGCAGCAAAGGCTTCGCGCAGAAGCCGACGGCCTAAGCCTCCGCGGGCGGCGCGGGCCCGCGCCAACCAAGTCCTGCGACGCAGACGCCGCAGGCGATGACGATCGGTAGTACGCTGGTCAGCACCTCGGTCGGCGTGCGTCCGGCGGCGAGCAGCACGGCCGCGAAAGTCGGGCCCGCCAACGACCCAAGCCGTCCGACCCCGACCGCCGAGCCGACCCCGGCTCCGCGCACTGATGGCGGGTAGAGCCCGCCAGCGGTCCCGTAGAGGATGACCTGCGAGGCCAGGATGCCGCCTCCGAGCGCGATCGCCAGCGCGAACATCTCGAGCGTCAATGGCGAGGCGTTGGCGAGCATGACGAGTGCGACCGGCAGGATGAGGACGCTGGCCGCGATGCTGGGGCGCCGCCAGCGGCTGTCGAGCAGAGCGCCGACCGCCAGCGCAGCGAGTGCCCCGCCGGCGTTGAAGCCTACCTGGGCGAATGCAGACTCGCTCTTCGACAGGCCGCGGCCCTGGAGTAGCAGCGGCAGCCAGCTCAGCATCAGGTGCAGGGTCAGGTTCAGGAGCACGAACGAGAGCCACAGCACCAGGGTGCGCCGCAGCCGCCCTTCGGCGAACACGGCCCGGAAGCCGGCATTGCCTATGGCGGCTGGCGCCGGCGTCGGGCGGCTATCCGGCAGCAGCCAGGCCATCATCGGCGCGATGAGCAGGGGCGCGATCCCACCCAGCATGAACACCCAGCGCCATTGGGTCGGCGGGGCGATCAGGATGATCGAGCTGGCGATAGCGCCGCCCATCGGCATGCCGACGTAGGTCAGCGCGATGCTCGTGTTGCGCGACCGATCGTGGCTGATGTCGGCGGCGAGCGCGATCAGGGTGGGCATGGCCCCGCCCAGGCCGAGACCTGTCAGGACGCGGGCTCCGATCAGGGTCGGCATGTCCCAGGCGACCGCCGCCAGGGCGGAGCAGAGGCCGAAAATGCCGATCGAGGCGATCAGCACCACCTTGCGCCCGAACAGGTCGGCGAGCCGGCCGCCAGCCAGCGCGCCAAAAAGCAGCCCGAAATTCCCCGCGGCGAGGAATACCCCGAGCTCCGTGGTTGTGGGCTTGAAAGCAGCCTTGATCCCGCCCGCCGCAACGCCAGCGGCCTGCACGTCCAGGCCCTCGCACATGGCGGCCACGAAGCAGAACGCAAGCGTAATCGCGGTCGCCGACAGCCGCGGGCCGCCGCGAACGCTCGTGGCGCGCGCTGTGGTCACCGACAACCCATTCTGCTCATGGCCAACCCCCGAAGGCGCCGCGGCAGCTTAGCCGCGTGGCTGGGCCGCGGCCATACCGCTCGTTATAGGTGGGCGACCACCCAGGAGTTCCAATGACCGAGATCGCCGGCCATGCGCCCGCCAGGTTCGCTGCCGTGAAGGACGCGTTCGCGGCCAATTTCGCCGCCGGCGAAGAACTCGGCGCGCGCTTCACGCTTGTGGAGGCCGGAGAGACGGTGCTCGACCTATGGGCCGGCCACGCCGACCGCGCTCGCACGAAACCCTTCGACCCGCGGACCCTGACGCCGGTCTTCTCCACCACCAAGGCCATCGCCGCCCTGTTGATCGCCCGCCTGGTGGACCAGGGAAAGCTGACCTACGAGCAGACTGTCGCCTCGGTATGGCCCGAGTTCGCGGCCGCCGGAAAAGATTCGATCACGGTCGAACAGTTGATGTCCCACCAGGAGGGGCTGTCCGGATTCCCCGAACCGATGGAGCCGGCGCTCTGGTTCGACTGGGACGCCATCTGCGCCAAGCTGGCGGCCATGGCGCCGCTGTGGCCCCCGGGAACGGCCAGCGGCTACCACCCGATCACCTTCGGCTATCTAGCCGGCGAGATCTTCAAGCGCGTCGAAGGGCGGACCATGGGCACGGCGCTGCGCGAGGACCTCGCCACGCCGTTCGGCCTCGACCTCTGGATTGGCCTGCCGGACTCGGAGTTCGACCGGGTCGCCGAACTGCAGCGTCCGAACGCCCTGCCGGACTTCGGTCACCACAACGAAGCCACCCGCGCCGCCTTCCTGACGCCCTGGTCCTCGCCGGCCGGCCGTGGCCAGGCCGAGTGGCGGCGGATGGAGATCCCCTCCGCCAATGGACACTGCACAGCCGAGGGCCTGGCCCGGCTGATGGGCGCCCTGGCCAACGACGGCTGGCTGGACGGCGAGGACATCCTGTCGCCGGCCCTCATCGCCGAAGCCGCCCGCCAGCGTATCCGCGGCCAGGACCTGGTGCTGCCCTACGAAATGAGCTGGGGCGCGGGGTTCATGCGCAACGAGGCGGTGCATCCCTGGGGGCCGGGAAACGCGACCTTCGGACACTCCGGCTGGGGTGGCTCCTGCGCCTTCGCTGACCCCGAGCGCAAGCTGGCGGGCGCCTACGTGATGACCAAGCAGTCGACCGACCTCCTGGGCGACCGCCGCCCGCGGCGCCTGATCGAGGCGGCTTACGCGAGCCTCTAGTTTGGCCCGGTGACCGCACGATAGCGATGCACCGGCGGCGGCATCGGCGAGGCGGCGCCCTTTACGCTCTTCCAGATGATCTCGTTCAGCCGGTGCACGGGCGCCTCGTCAGCCTCGGCGAAGTCCATCTTGGCGCTCTCCCGCGCGCCATAGGGGGGCGGCGCGTTCTTCTCGTTGACGTCCCACTGCGCTGGCAGGCCCTTGAACGGTGTCAGATCCGCCTCCGAGCCGAACGCGGTGTAGTAGGGCCGACTTCGAACCTTGGCCATCAGTGGCACACCTTTGCCGCCACGCCGAACCGAGCGAATCGCGACCGGCCGCGATGGCGGGACGTCAGCTCTGCGTCCGTATTGCGAAGGCTTGATGAAACGCCTCGAGGTCGTGCGCGTCGATGTCGGACACTGCCCAGTATTCCAGGCCGCCGTGGCGCCAGTGGATCATGGAGTAGCCGCTGTGCTGGGCGACGGCGGGCGTTGAGCTCAGGCCAGGTTTCGAAGGCCAGACGAAGAGGTTGATGACGTGGCGATTGCGCCGGTAGACCAGCGCCGCCACCACTCGCTCGCCGATATAGTCCAGCCGCCCGCCGGCCAGCGGAAAGCCGTTGTCCGCTAGGTCGATGACCGGCGGCGCAAAATCGACGCGCCCGTTGAACCACGGCTTCACGACATGCCGATCGGAGGTCTCGACATCCACGAGGTGCGAGGCGAGCGTCGAGCGGACATGGCTCGCCACCAGCTGGTCCTCGAGCGCGGTCGTGTTCGGCTGGATCGAGACGATGGCGAAGCTGGCCGCGATCGCCGCAAAGGTCCCGCTGAGCGCCCAGGGTGCGGCCGCCCGCAGCCTCTTGCGCGGCGCGACCGGCGCCGCGGCCATCGCCTCGACGCGCTGTCGGAGGCCGGCCGGCGCCCGATAGCTCACCCCTGGCGTGGACAGCCGCGCGCTCAGGCCCTGAAGCTCGCCGTAAGCCTTGGCGCAGCCTTGGCAGGATTTAAGGTGTTCCTCGAAAGCGCGTGCGTTGGCGGCGTCGAGCTCGCCGTCCAGCAGGCCATGCAGCAGAGCTTCCTTGTCCGCACAGGCGGTCATCGACCCGTCTCCTCAGGCGGCAGGGCCGCCAGCAACAGAGACCGCGCCCTCGCCAGGCGCGACATGACCGTTCCGATCGGCGCCGAGGTGATCTCGGCGATCTCACGATAGGACAGCTCCTCAAGTTCGCGCAGCACCAGGGTCTCCCGGAACGGCTCCGGCAGCGCCTCGATCGCGCCGCGCACCGTGTCAACGTCGGCCTGCCGTAACAGGGCGGCTTCCGGCGTGTCGTCCTCGGAGGGGACAGCCGCCAAGACCTCGGGCTCCACGGGCGCGTCGGAGCGGCGGCGTGTCGAGCTGAGATGGCTGGTCCGAACGATCGCGAACAACCAGGCGCGCGGCTCACCGCCCCGGAAGCCCCGGAAGCCGCGGAAGGCCTTCAGGAACGCGTCCTGCACCAGATCCTCGGCCAGGCTCGCATCGCGGCAGAGGAAACGCGCAAAGCTGTAGGCGCTGTCGAGGTGCGGCAGGATCAGACGGCGGAAGCGCTCGGCCTCGCCGGGATCCAGCGGTGTCTCGTCCGCGGGTCCTGCGGTCTGGCGGGGCCTGCGGAATGGCAGGGCGAAGGCCGACCCGGGGGAGTCGGGCTTCGCCGCCATCAGCGGTCCGAATGGGATGACGCGGCCGGTCATGCCTTCACCCTGGCCATCGCCTTCTCAGGAGGCCTTCACCACGACCTTGCCGGTCATGTGCGGATGGATCGAGCAGAAATAATCGTAGGTCCCCGCTCGAGTGAAGGTGAAGGAGAACCGCTCGTCGGTGTCGAGCACCTTGGAGCGGAACGATTTGTCAGTGGCGACCACGGTGTGGGGAACGTCGTCGCCGTTGACCCAGGTCACGGTAGTTCCCACGGGCACGGTGACGACCGGGGCTGCGAAGGTGAAGTTGCCGATGGTGACGACGTTCGGCGCGGGGGCTGCGGCGCCGACGATCACGGTGACAACCGTGGCGGCGACCATGACGGACGTGCGGCGGATCAGGACGGTGAACATGAGGATCGTTTCCGAATGAAGTGGGTTCAGGCGGCGAGGGATGAGTCGACGACCGCCAGGGGCTCGCCACCGCGGATCAGGCTGACGGTGCGCACGCCGAGCGCAGCGTGCAGGTCTCCGGCGGGGACCTTCAACGGCCCGGGCGCTGGACCTTGACCAGGCGCGGGCTGCGGAAAGGCCGTGGAGCGCGCGGTGTGGAAGGCGACGTTGCCCTCGACCTTCTGAAGCACCTGATGGATGTGCCCGTTGAGCACGGTCACCGAGCCAAAGCGCTTCAGCAGCGTCATCGCCTGCGCCGCATCGTCCGTGCCCCAGCCCCAGTCGGCGTAGACTGTCCACAAAGGGATATGGGTGAAGACGACGATCGGCGTTGATGCTGAGCGCCCGGCCAGGTCATTCTGCAGCCAGGTCAGCTGGGCCGCGCCCAACGAGCCCATGCCGCCCGCCTTCAACGCCTTGACGTTGACCAGGGCCACGAAGTGGACGCCGCTGTGGTCGAAGCTGTACCAGCCGTCGCCCAGCGCATCCTTGCCGTATCGGGCCAGGAAGGCCGCGCCGTTGCCTTCGTCGAGCATGTCGTGCTCGCCAGGCACGTGGAAAACGGTCAGGCCCGCTTCCTTGAGGATCTGGTCGGCGTCGTCGAACTCCTGGTCCTTCGAAAGCTGGGTGATGTCGCCGGTGTGGAGGATGAAGGCAGGCTTCACCGGCAGGGCTCTGATCTTCGCCACCGCCTCGCGGAAGGTCGCCCGCGCATCGGGGTTGGGATCCTTGGCGAAGCCGATGTGGCTGTCGCTCACCTGCAGGAAGCTGAACGGCTGTATGCCCCGGGACGCGGCCGCCTGGGCGGTGTCGAGGGTGATCGAACTCACCACCCCGCCGCCCGCGGTCCATAGAAGGCCGGTTCCTGCCCAGCCCATGCATTCCAGAAAACGCCGCCTGTGCGGTTGGTCGCCCATCGTCTGTCCTTCCGGTTTGATTGCTCTTGCCGGACCAGACGCAGGCGGTGCGGGATTTATTCCCGGCCGCTAACCTTTTCCCTGCACGACCTCTTCGCCGCGGGCTTCCTTGTAGGCGTTGGACACCAGGTCGCCGGTGAAGACCGCGTCGATCAGGAACTTCAGCCACGGATCATCGCCGGTGAAGCCGGTCTTCATAGAGGCTAAGTCGATGCGCTTTCGCACCTCAGCGAGCGGCACGCCGGCCTTCGCCAGCGGTCCCACCTGGGCGCGCACCGTCTCCAGCGAGGCAACGACCTTCTCCACGTAGGCCCGGTCGGTCATCACCGGCCCGTGGCCGGGGATCAGGTAGGCGAAGTCGAGAGCCTCGAGCTTCCGGAGGGTTGCGATCCATTCCGAGGGGTAGGTCTGGGCCGCATAGGGGATCGGCGCGACCACCAGGTCGCCAGAGGCCACCACCCGCTGCCTTGGCGCCCACACCACCGCATCGCCGTCGGTATTGCCGCGGCCGAGGAACAGCACCTCGACCGGCGCCTGCGCATCGGGGATCGAGAACCGGTCGGTGAAGGTCTGGTCTGCAGGTACGACCTTCATATCGGCGTAGCCGGCGACCATGCCGGGGCCGGCGCTCGCGGTGCGCGCCCAGCCGTCTCGTAGCGCCTGCGGCAGCTTGGGGTCCGCCGCCTGCGTCGCGGCGAAGTCGGCGATGTCGCTGTAGGACTTCGCGTAGCTCGCCACATAGGCCATCGGCGCGCCGGTCATATTCTCCTGCGTCTTAGCCGTGGAAATGATCGTCATCTTCGGCCAGGCCGCGCGGAGCGCGCCGGCGCCCAGGTTATGGTCGCCGTGGTAGTGGGTGTAGATCAGGTAGCGGACAGGTTTGGGGGAGATCTTGCGGATCTCGGCGACCACAGCCCCGCCCGAGGGCGGCGAGCCGCCGGCATCGACCACGACCAGACCGCCCGTCTGCTCGATCACCACCACATTGCCCTCGAAGGGCGGGTCTGTGGGGTTGGGCTTGTAGACCAGATGGACGCGCGGGGTGATCGCCGCGGTCTTGCGGGCAAACACCTGCGGCGCTTGGGAAGGGTCCGGCGCAACCGCCCAGGCGGGCGAGGCGACGACGACCGCAGCCAGCGCCGCGGCCAGGCTACTCCGCCGGCTCAACCACTTCGGTAGCCACGAGCTCGGGCCGCGAACGGCGCCAGGCGGCGAGTGCGAAGACGCCGGCTCCGCCCCAGATGAACAGGAAGGACGCGGCCCGCAGCGGCGTGAAGGACTCACCCTGCATTACTCCGATCACGAAGGCGATGGTCGGTCCGATGAACTGCAGGAAGCCCAGCGTGGATAGCGGGATGCGACGAGCGGCCCAGGAAAACAGCACCAACGGCACAGCCGTGATCGGTCCGCATGCCAGCAGCCAGGCCGTGGCCGGCAGGCTGGCGCCCAGATGGCCAAGGCTCGCGTGCTGCAGCCAGATCACATAGGCGAGGCCCGGACCCACCAGCAGCAGGCATTCGATCAGCAGGCCGGTCTGGGCCGACGCGGCGACGCGCTTCCGCACGATCCCGTAGCCACCGAAGCTGAACGCCAGCGCCAGCGAGACCAGCGGCAGGCCGCCGATGGCCACGGCCTGGATCGCGACGCCCAGGGCGGCGAGAGCGATGGCGACTGCGCCCAGCCGGTCGATGCGCTCACCGAAGATCAGCGCCCCGGCCGCCATGGCGAGCAGCGGGTTGATGTAGTAGCCGAGGCTGGTTTCCAGCACGCGGCCGGAGTTCACCGCCCAGATGTAGATCGACCAGTTTGCCGCGATCAGGGTCGCGGAAAGGGCGAGCCAAGCCATGGTGCGGCGGTTACGCAGGGCGGCCAGCACCTCTGCGCCCTGTTTCGCCAGCACGACGAACACCAGCGCCATGGGAACCGCCCAGACCGTACGGTTCGCCAGGATCTCCCATGAGGAGATTCCGAGATGTCCCATGGCCTGGAACACCAGGGGGACGATCCCCCAGAGAAGGTAGCAACCGAGACCCGCCCCCAGCGCCAGGCGGGACTCGCCCGGCGCTGACTGGGTCATGGCGTCAGGCGAGGGCTTTTTGGCGGATCAGGCCGCGCTCGTGGAGGAGCTCGGCGATCTGCACGGCGTTGAGCGCCGCGCCTTTCCGCAGGTTGTCGGCCACGACCCAGAGGTTGAGGCCGTTTTCGACCGTCGAGTCGTTGCGGATGCGGCTGACAAAGACCGGGAACTCGCCCTGGGCTTCTTTCGGCGTCATGTACCCGGTCGAGTCCCGCTTATCGATGACGATCAGGCCAGGACTCTCGCGCAGGATGTCGCGCGCCTCATCCTCGTCGAGGTGGTCGTGGAACTCGATGTTCACGCTCTCCGAGTGGCCGACCATCACCGGCACGCGGACGCAGGTCACCGTCAGCTTGATGTCCGGGTCGAGCATCTTGTGGGTCTCGTTCCACATCTTCTGCTCTTCGTCGGTGTAGCCGTCTTCCTTGAAGGCCCCGATGAAGGGGATGACGTTGAATGCGATCTGCTTGGGGAACTTGTTGGGCGGCGTGGCGCCCAAGACGAAGACGTTCTTCGTCTGGTCGAACAGTTCGTCCATGCCTTCCTTGCCGGCCCCGGAGACCGACTGGTAGGTCGAGACCACCACCCGCTTGATGCGTGCCCGGTCGTGCAAAGGCTTCAGCGCCACCACCAGTTGGGCGGTCGAGCAGTTCGGGTTGGCGATGATGTTCTTACGGTCGGCCCACTCGACGTCGTCCGGGTTCACTTCCGGCACGACCAGCGGCACGTCGGGGTCCATCCGGAAGGCCGAGGAGTTGTCGATGACGATCGGACCGGCGGCGCCGATGCGCGGCGACCACTCCTTCGAGAAGGCGCCCGAGACGCTCATCAGGACCACGTCGACGCGGGAGAAATCGAACTGCTCGATATCCTCGCAGCGGACGATCTGGTCGCCGAAACTCACTTCCACGCCGATGGATTTGCGGGATGCGATCGCATGAATCTTGTCCACGGGGAATTTCACTTCCTCGAGGATGTTCAGCATCTCGCGGCCCACATTGCCCGTGGCGCCGACAACGGCCACCCGGTAACCCATCGCACTTCTCCTAATCTTGGGAGCGTCCCGTTACCGCTTGGCGCGCCCGTAGGCAAGGCGAGCGATACTCATCCGTCTTTCAGAACGGCTGAGATGGCGGCTAGGCTGGTCGCCTGCAACCCCGCGCTCGATGAGAAACGGAGTCCTAATGGCCGACGCGCCACATTCCTCAACCGGCATGCCATTTTCCGACCTGATGGGCGTGGAGGTCGTCGAGCGCGAGAAGAGCCGCGTTCTCGGCCGAATGGTGGTGCGCGAGGATCTCTGCACCTCTGGCGGCATATTGCACGGCGGCGCCTACATGGCTTTCGCCGACGCCCTGGGCGCGATCGGCGGCGTGCTGAACCTTGCGCCCGGCACGCGCACGACCACCTTGGAAAGCAAGACCAACTTCCTCCGCGGCGCGCCTGCCGGCTCGACGATCACCGGAGAGGCCACGCCGTTGCACGTCGGCCGTCGCTCCAGCGTCTGGCAGACCCGGATCACCAACGACGAAGGTAAGCTCCTCGCGCTGGTCACCCAAACCCAGATGACAATCGAGGCCGACTGATATTTCCGCCGGGGATATACTGACAAGTATTCATGCGGCCTTGTAAGACAAATCATATCGAACCGAGCAACGGAGCGCCCTGTTCTCAAGCAGGTATTTTCCCTCGGCTCGCGAT
>DASXKT010000285.1:0-49082 GCA_036496685.1 Phenylobacterium sp. | reverse complement strand
GGGGGCACGCTTTTGGCAAGCAATTGCGGTGATCTTATATGATCTTCTAAAGCGCGCGCGAGGGGCAGAAGGAAGAAAATTGCGATGTGGCGCCCAGAAGTGACGCTCGGCGACAAGTTTCTGCTCACAGAAGGCCGAGTTTTCATCACCGGCGTGCGGCGCGGACGCTTCGCGCCGCTGGGTTCGCGCCCCGCGTCGAAATATCCCCGCGGAATCTAAATGCGGGGTTAAACCAACCCTGATATCAGAATGCGTTGGAATGAATTCTCGAAGGAGGCCAGGACGTTGGCAAGGGACTTGCCCAAACCTGGCCGAAACGGATCACTTGTGTGCATTTGGATCGATAAGCTCGCGACCCCGCTGGGCTCCCAGCCACTCCGGACATCGCTCACCCGCTTCTGCAAGGACCGGCCATGACGACGCTCAAGAATAGTCGGCCTCTCAGCCTCCATATCCCGGAGCCCCGCTTCCGGCCCGGTGAGACGCCGGACTTCTCGAATCTCAGCATCTCGGAAGCCGGCGCCACGCCGCGTCCGGAGATCGACACCGAGCCGAAGGACATGCGCGAGCTGGCCTATGGCCTGGTGCGGGTGCTGAACAAGGATGGGGAGGCCGTCGGGCCTTGGAACCCCAACCTCGACGTCGCCACCCTGAAGCGTGGCCTGCGGACCATGATGCTGACCCGCGTCTACGACGATCGGATGTATCGCGCCCAGCGGCAGGGCAAGACCAGCTTCTACATGAAGTGCACCGGCGAGGAGGCGGTCTCGATCGCCCAGGCCATGGTGCTGAACCACGACGACATGTGCTTCCCGACCTATCGCCAGCAGGGGATCCTGATCACCCGCGGCTATCCGATGGTCGAGATGATGAACCAGGTCTACTCGAACTCGCTCGACCCCATGAAAGGCCGCCAGCTGCCGGTGATGTACTCGTCGAAGGCGCTCGGCTTCTTCACCATCTCGGGCAACCTCGGCACGCAGTTCACGCAGGGCGTGGGCTGGGCCATGGCTTCAGCGCTGAAGGGCGACGATCGGATCGCCTCGGCCTACATCGGCGATGGCTCGACAGCGGAAGGCGACTTCCACCACGCGCTGACCTTCGCGTCGGTCTATCGCGCGCCGGTGATCCTCAACATCGTCAACAACCAGTGGGCCATCTCGTCCTTCCAGGGCATCGCCGGCGGGGAGGAGGCGCCGTTCGCCTCGCGGGCCATCGGCTACAACCTGCCCTCGCTGCGGGTCGACGGTAACGATTTCCTGGCCGTCTATGCGGCGACGCAATGGGCCGCCGAGCGGGCGCGTTCCGATCTTGGCGCGACGGTGATCGAGCACTTCACCTACCGGGCGGAGGGCCATTCGACCTCTGACGACCCCACCCGCTACCGCCCTGCAGAGGAGGCCAAGCTGTGGCCGCTTGGCGATCCCATCGAGCGGCTGAAGGCCCACCTGATCCGCCTGAGCGAGTGGTCGGACGACGAACAACAGGCGCTGCACGAGGTGCTGGTCGAAGAGGTTCGCGCCGCCGGCAAGGAGTCGGAAGCGCACGGCACCCTGCACGCGGGCGACCGCCCCAGCGTCAAGACCATGTTCGAGGACGTCTACAAGGAAATGGACTGGCGCCTGATCCGGCAACGGCAGGAACTGGGGGTTTGACGATGAACAAGCCGATGACCACGCCGAGCGCCGCCGGCAAGGCCGACGCAGGGGCCACGCGTCCCGAGACGGCCAAGATGAACATGATCCAGTCGATCAACTCGGCCATGGACGTGATGCTCGGGCGCGATCCCGACGTGCTCGTGTTCGGCGAGGACGTCGGCTACTTCGGCGGCGTGTTCCGCGCCACGGAGGGTCTGCAGAAGAAGCATGGCCTGAACCGCTGCTTCGACACGCCCATCGCCGAGGCGGGCCTGATCGGAACGGCCATCGGCATGGCGGCCTATGGCCTGCGCCCCTGCGTCGAGATCCAGTTCGCCGACTACATCTACCCGGGCTACGACCAGATCGTGTCGGAGGCGGCGCGGCTCCGCTACCGCTCGGCGGGCGACTTCTGGTGCCCGATGACCATCCGAACGCCCTACGGCGGCGGCATCTTCGGCGGTCAGACCCACAGCCAGAGCCCGGAGGCGCTGTTCACCCACGTTGCGGGCATCAAGACGGTGATCCCCTCGACGCCCTATGACGCGAAGGGCCTGCTGATCGCGGCCATCGAGGACGACGACCCGGTGGTGATCTTCGAGCCCAAGCGGCTCTACAACGGCCCCTTCGACGGCAATCCCGACGCGCCGGTCACGCCCTGGCAGAAGATCGAAGGGAACGACGTGCCGGTCGGCTACTACAAGGTGCCGCTGGGCAAGGCCCGTATCGCGCGTGAAGGCTCGGAGGTGACGGTCCTGGCCTACGGCACGATGGTGCACGTGGCCGTGGCCGCGGCGGAGGCGGTGGGCGTCGATGCCGAGGTGGTTGACCTTCGTACGCTGGCGCCCGTCGACATCGAGGCGATCACCGCCTCGGTGAAGAAGACCGGCCGCTGCGTGATCGTGCACGAGGCGACGCGGACTTCGGGCTTCGGCGCCGAACTCTCGGCGCTGGTCCAGGAGGCGTGCTTCTATCACCTGGAGTCTCCCATCGAGCGGGTGACCGGCTGGGACACGCCCTATCCTCACGCCTTCGAATGGGAATACTTCCCCGGTCAGAAGCGCGTCGGCGCGGCGCTCAAGCGCGTGATGGAGGCTTAAGGCCCGTGGGACGTTTCGTCTTCAAGCTGCCGGACCTCGGCGAAGGCACCGCCGAGGCCGAGATCGTCGCCTGGCACGTCAAGGTCGGCGATGTCGTCGCCGAGGATGCGCCGCTGGTCGATATGCTGACCGACAAGGCGACCGTGGAGATGACCTCGCCCGTCGCCGGCAAGCTGATCGAGCTTAACGGCGCGCCGGGCGACATGGCTGCCGTGGGCGGTCCGATCGCCATCTTCGAGGTCGAGGGCGCGGGCAACGCCGCCCCGGCAGAGCGTGCGGCCCCGACGCCCGCGGCGGTGGAGGCTCCCCGCAAGCCCGTCGCGGAGGTGGTGGAAGCGCCTGAAGCTCAACCGCCGCCGGCCAGCCCCGCACCCAGCGCACCGGCTCCAGCCAGCGCCCGAGTCATTCCGCTCCGCGCCGAAGGCGAAAAGCCGCTGGCCTCCCCCGCCGTCCGCCGACGGGCCGAGGACCTGGGGATCAAGCTCAACCATGTGGCCGGGACCGGTCCGGCGGGCCGCGTCACCCACGAAGACCTCGACGCCTTCATCGCCGGCGCCGGGTCGGGCGCGGCCGTCTCGACGCTCGCCAGGCGCACCGCTGTCGAGGAGGTGAAGGTAATCGGCATGCGCCGCGCCATCGCTCGGCAAATGCAGGAATCCAAGCGCCGCATTCCGCACTTCGCCTATGTCGAGGAAGTCGACATGACGGAGCTGGAAGAGCTTCGCGTCCACCTGAACGCCACCAAGCGCGACGACCAGCCGAAGCTGACGCTGCTGCCCTTCATCATGCGCGCCCTGGCGCGCGTGCTGCCGGCCTATCCGCAGATCAACGCGCGCTTCGACGACGAGGCCGGCGTCGTCCATCGGCATGCGGGCGTCCACATCGGCATCGCGACGCAGACCACAAGCGGCCTCGTGGTGCCGGTTGTCCGGCACGCCGAGGCCCTCGACGTGTGGGCTGCGGCCACGGAGGTGGCGCGGGTCGCGGAGATCGCCCGTTCCGGCAAGGGATCGAAGGACGAACTCTCCGGTTCGACCATCACCATCACCTCGCTGGGCCCGCTGGGGGGCATCGCCACAACGCCGGTGATCAATCACCCCGAGGTCGCCATCATCGGTCCAAACAAGATCGTCGATCGGCCCGTCGTGCGTCAGGGCCAGATCACGGTCCGCAAGATGATGAACCTGTCGTCGTCGTTCGATCACCGGGTGGTGGACGGCTACGACGCCGCGGAGTTCATCCAGCGGGTCAAGGCGATGCTGGAACACCCCGCAACCCTGTTCATGGACTGACGCCGTGGCTGAGACCATCACCACCCGCCTCCTGATCGTGGGCGGCGGACCCGGAGGCTACGTCGCCGCGATCCGGGCCGGCCAGCTTGGGATCGAGACCGTGCTGGTGGAAGGCGACCGCCTGGGCGGCACCTGCCTGATCCGCGGCTGCATCCCCTCGAAGGCCCTGATCCACGTCGCCTCCAAGTTCGAAGGCATGAGTGCGGCTGCGAACGGTGCGAAAGACGGCATCTCGATCAGCTCGGCGCCGAGCCTCGACATGGACAAGACCGTCGCCTGGAAGGAGGGCGTGGTCGACAAGCTGAACGGCGGGGTGACCGCGCTTCTAAAGCGGGCCAAGACCCGGGTCGTGGCCGGCTGGGGGACCTTCAGCGACGCCAAGACCTGCCACGTGGACACCAAGGACGGCCCAGTCACCATCAAGGCCGAGACCGTGATCCTGGCGGCCGGCTCGATCGCCACGCCCCTGCCGCACATCCCGTTCGGCGGCGACGTGATCTCCTCGACCGAAGCGTTGATGCTCCACAAGCTGCCCAAGCGCCTGGCGGTGATCGGCGCGGGCTATATCGGGCTGGAACTCGGCTCGGCGTTCCGCAAGTTCGGCTGCGAGGTGACCGTGGTCGAGGCGCTGGACCGCATCCTGCCGGCCTATGACGAGCCGCTCACCAAGCCGGTGCGGGCTTGGCTGGAAAAGGCCGGCGTCACGCTGCAGTTGTCGGCCAAGGCGACTGGCTGGGCGAACGGCGAACTGATGGTGGAAAAGGGCGCCGAGACCCTGCGCATTCCCGCCGACAAGTTGCTGGTCACCGTCGGCCGGCGGCCCCGCACTGAAGGTTGGGGCCTCGAGAACATGGGCGTCGACATGGCGGGGGCCTTCGTGAAGGTGAACGACCGCATGCAGACCTCAATGAGCGGCGTCTACGCCATCGGCGATCTCGTCGGTGAGCCGATGCTGGAGCACAAGGCCACCGCCCAGGCGCATGTGGCGGTCGAGGTGATCGCCGGCCAGAACCGCACCTTCGATCCGGCGACCATCGCAGCGGTCTGCTTCACCGAGCCGGAGATCGTCTCAGCGGGCCTCTCGCCGGACGAAGCGGCGGCGGCGGGGCACGATCCCCTCAGCGCCACCTTCCCCTTCCAGGCCAACGGCCGGGCGCTCTCCATGGAAGCCGGCGACGGCGGCGGGTTTGTGCGGGTGGTGGCCCGGAAGGCCGACCATCGCGTGGTCGGTCTCCAGGCGGTGGGCGCGCACGTCTCCGAGCTTTCCGGCGAATTCGCCATGTCCATCGAGATGGGCGCGCGTCTGGAAGACCTGGCCGGGACCATCCATGTCCACCCGACGCTGTCGGAAGCCGTCCACGAGGCGGCGCTCCGAGCCCTGGGGCATCCGGTCCACATCTGACCGTCGTCCGACGGCTAGTACCGCTGCACTGAGGATTTGACGGGTTCGCGCTGGAGCACGGGGAGGTGCTCTGGTGCGACGAGCAGCTCGATGCTCCTGGCGGTTCTGGGCGTGCGGCGGATGAAGCCCAGTCGCTCGAGGGTGAGGATCATCTGGTGGACCGAGGGCGGGGTGACCTGGAAGTGTCGCTGCAGCTCGGCCTCGGCGGGTGGGTAGCCATGGACGCGGCTATAGGCGTCGATGAAGGCCAGGTACTGGCCCTGGGTGCTTGTGAAGCGCGGCTGATCGGCCGCTGATTTCTCGTCAGAGTTTTGATTCATTTGCAGATTCGTCTCGCCTCTCAGGACCAGGAGGCTGGGATGAATGTACGGTATCGGGTGGAGCTGAGCCAAGCGGAACGCGAGACGCTTGGCGGGTTGTTGAGCGGCGGGCGACACGCGGCGCGCAAACTCAAGCGCGCGCAGATCCTGCTGGCGGCGGACGCCGGGGCCAGCGATGAGGCCATGGCCGCGACCTTGGTGGTCAGCGGCTCGACGATCTATCGCACCAAGCGCCGGTTCGTGGAGGCCAACCTGGAAGGGGCGCTGAGCGAGGAGCCGCGGCCCGGGGCGGAGCGCAAGCTATCGGGCAAGGAGGAAGCCCTGCTGGTGGCGACCGCCTGCTCGCAGCCGCCGCCGGGACGGGCGCGCTGGACCCTTGAGCTGCTGGCCGGGGAAATGGTCACGCTGACAGACCATGACGAGCTCTCCCGCGAGACGGTGCGCCGACGGCTGGCGGAGAACCATCTGAAGCCCTGGCGCAAGGACATGTGGTGCATCCCCAAAGTCGACGGCGAATACGTCGCGCGCATGGAGGACGTGCTCGATCTCTATGCCGAGACGCCCGATCCCGACCGGCCGGTGGTCTGCTTCGATGAAAGCCCGACCCAACTGATCGGCGAGGTGCGCGCGCCGATCGCGGCCAAGCCCGGCCAACTGGAGCGCTACGATTGCGAATATCGCCGCAACGGCACGGTCAACCTGTTCGTCTTCCTCGACGCCCACCGCCCCTGGCGCAGGGTGAAGGTCACCGAGCGGCGCGCCAACCCGGACTTCGCCGAGTGCATGCGCGACTTGGTCGACCTGCACTATCCCCAGGCTCCGGTGATCCGGGTGGTGATGGACAACCTCTCCACCCACTCAGCAGGCGCACTCTACGACGCCTTCCCGGCCCCCGAGGCCCGTCGGATCCTCAAGCGGCTGGACTTCCACCACACGCCGAAACACGCCAGCTGGCTGAACATGGTCGAGATAGAAATCGGCGTGCTGCGCAGCCAATGCCTCGATCGCCGCATCGACGACAAGGCTCTGCTGATCGCTGAGATCGCCGCCTGGGAACAGCGGCGCAACGCCGAGAAGGCCCAGATCAACTGGATGTTCACGACGCAGAAGGCCCGCGTAAAACTCCGCAAGGCCTACCCGGTCAAAGAGTCATAACCTCAGTGCTGCGGTACTAGTGGGATTGTGAGATGGCGACGGTCTTCGAGAAGTCGCCGCCGGCCTCAGGCCACCAGCTTGCCCAGGTACTCGCCGCTGATGCGCACTGACTCCATGCGTGGCTTGTCGTAGGGCGCTTCTTGCTCGACGAAGTAGCCGCGCACGCCGGCCGCGTAGGACGCGGGCAGGAGGCGCTTCCAGTCGATGGTGCCTGAGCCGACTTCGGTCGGGTCCTGCTGGAAGGCGAAATTGGGCTTGGTGGTCGCCTTGACGTCCTTCACGTGCATCTGGGTGAAGCGGTGCGGTTGGGCCTTCAGAAGCGCGAACGGATCAGCGCCTGCGGCCACCACCCAGCCCGCGTCCATTTCGAAGTTCACCAGGGACGGGTCGGTGTTCTTCAGCAGGATGTCCATGCCGGTCGTCCCGCCCACAGGCGCGAACTCGACGTTGTGGTTGTGGTAGCCCAGCGTCAGGCCGGCGGCCTTGAGTGGCGCGGCCTTGGCGTTCAGCAGGTCGGCGCAGGCCTTCCAGTCGTCGGCGGTCATCTGGGCGGCCATGCGGCTCAGCACCGCGCGCCGGTCGTCGCCCGGACCGGGGGTCATGTTCACGTGCGCCGGGATCGCGAACATCGGGAGCACGATGTGCTTGACGCCGATCACCTGGGCGTCGGCGATGACCTTGTCGATGTCCGCGAGACCCGGCGCTTCGGCGGATGAGCGCGCCTGGACGTGGGCGCTCGGGCAGATGAGGCCTGCCTTGTCGAAAGCCGCGCGGAGCTCCTTAGGCGTCCGGCCGAGGTAGCCGGCCAGCTCGACGCTGCGGTAGCCGGCCTTGGCGACTTGCGCCAACTGGCCGTCGAGGTCCGCCTTCAGGCCGTCGCCCAGGGTGTAGAGCTGCAGGCCGATCGGCAGGCCGGTGCGCTTGAAAAACGGCGACCCCGCCGTCCCGGTCGCCGAGCCAGCGCTCAGCGCCGCCGCCGCGCCCGCAAGTCCCGCACCGATGGCTGCCCGCCGCGACAATTCGATCATCTCCACTTCCCCCGTTCGCCAGATCGCCGACTACCTTACCGCCGCCCGCACGCCTTCAAAGAACGCATTTCTCGCCGCGCTCAATTCCTTGCCGGTGGCCGCCGGCCAAGCGGAGTTCACCACGATGACCAGGTGTTCCTTTTTGAAGGTCGTCACCGACTGGCCGAAGATCCCGACCGCCTCATAGGAGTGGTTGGGGCGGATCCACCAGAAGTAGCCGTAGCCGGCCGGGGCCGGCTGGCCGTTGGCGATCTCGACCTTCGTCGCCTGACCCACCCACCAGGGCGGGACGATAGGCTTGCCGTCCGCCACCCCACCGCCGGCGATGAAGAGGCCCAGTCGGCCATAGTCACGCAGCGTCATGGAGATGCAGCAGCCGCCGCGTTCCTGCCCGCCCGGATCGGTCATCCAGACCGCGTCCTGCTCCATGCCGTAGGGCTGCCAGATCTTCTCCGAGGCGTATTGCGCCAGGGGCTCGCCGGTGGCCTTGGAGACCAGCACGCCGACCAGGTCCGTCTCGCCGGTGTTGTAGTTGAACTTGGTCCCCGGCTTGTTCGCGCGCGGCAGCTTGCGCAGGTAACTGACCATCGGGTTGATCCCGGGCTCGGTTACCGAGCCGCCGGCCTTGGCGACGTCGGAATTGGGGTCGGTGTAGTCTTCGTTCCACTTCACGCCCGAGCTCATCATCAGCATCTGGCGGACGGTGACGCCCTCGTAGGCCGAGCCCTTCAGCTCGGGGATGTAGCGGGTGATCGGGTCGTTCAGGCTCTTGATCTTGCCGTCCTGGATCGCCGCCCCGACCAGCGTCGAGGTCACCGACTTGGCCACCGAGAACGAGGTCCAGCGATCCGTCGGCTTGCGGCCAAGGCCGTACTTCTCGAGCACGACCTTGCCGTCCTTGAGCACCAGGACGCCGGAGACCCGATAGGCCTTCATGTAGTCGTCGGTGGTCCAGGTCTTTCCCTTGTAGGTGAAGCTCGGATCGATCTGTTTTTCGGCCGCGGGCAGCGGATGGACCGTGTCGCCGCGCTTGATCGTGTGGGTCTTGAAGATCGTCTCGATGGAGCGGTAGCCGGTGGCCTGCTGTTCCGGCGTCCAGGTCAGGATCGAGGCGATCGCACGCGGCTTCGAAGCATCGAGCGCCACCTGCGCATGGGCCGCCGTGGCGACGATCGCGGCCGCTGCCGCCAACCAGACACTCTTTCGCATCACGTCTCCCAACATGGCGCGGGAAGCTAGAGCGCGGCGCATTCCGTGTCTTCCGCGTTTTCGATGGGTTTCGATTTGCCGCGGCGCGCGTTAGGCCAAGCTATGGCCGAGTTCGATTTCGACGCGGTGGTGGTGGGGGCGGGCGCCGTGGGGCTCGCCTGCGGCTATGCGCTGACCAAGCGCGGGCTGACCGTCGCGGTGCTGGAGCGCGAGAACGCCATCGGCCAGGGCGTTTCCTCGCGCAATTCCGAGGTGATCCACGGCGGGCTCTACTACCCGACGGGCTCGCTCAAGGCGCGGCTGTGCGTGGCCGGACGCCGCGCGCTCTACGCTTTTCTGGAAGCCCACCACGTGGACTTCGACCGCTGCGGCAAGCTCGTGGTGGCGACGTCGACCGAAGACCTCGGTCGCCTGGAGGAAATCCTCGAGCAAGCGCGCATCAACGATGTCGAAGGCATGGCCCGGCTCAGCAAGGCCGAGGCGCTCGCGCTAGAGCCCGACCTGAGTTGCGAGGGGGCGCTGATCTCCCCTCAGAGCGGCGTGTTCGACAGCCACGGCTACATGCTGGCCCTGCAGGGTGAGATCGAGGCGGGCGGCGGGGCGGTGGTGCTCTCCACGCCGTTCGAAGGCGCGACCCCGCTCAAGGCCGGCGGCTTCAAGGTCCGCGCCGGTGGCGAGGAGCCTGCCGAACTGACCTGCCGCATTCTTGTCACGGCGCCCGGGCTGTCGGCTCAGGCTGTCGCCGCCGAGATCGAGGGATTCCCCGCGGCGACCATCCCCAAGGGCCACTACGGCAAGGGCATGTACTTCCGCCTGGTGGGCAAGGCGCCCTTCGCGCGGCTGATCTACCCGCCGCCGATCCGTGGCGCGCTCGGCACCCACTATCGCCGCGACCTGGGCGGCCAGGCGGTGTTCGGGCCGGACCTCACCTATGTGGACGAGCTCGACTACAGCGTTGATCCCGCCGCAGCCGCGGCCTTCGCCGCCTACATCCGCAAGTTCTGGCCGGGCCTGCCGGATGGCGCGCTCGCCCCCGACTACGCCGGCATCCGGCCCAAGCTGCATGGCCCCGACGAGCCGCAACCCGACTTCCGCATCGAAGGGCCAGAGGCCCACGGCATCGACGGCCTCGTGACCCTCTTCGGCATCGAAAGCCCCGGCCTCACCTCGTCCCTGGCGATCGGCGCAGAGGTCGCCGGGAAGCTGGGACTTTAGGTCCCTATCCTGAAGCCTTGCACGGGTGCCCGCGCCGCGTCAGATGGAGGCCGCGTTCGAGGGGATTCCATCACTATGGCGTTGCGACTGTTCACGTTCCTGGCGGCGGCCCTTGTCGCCGCGACGACCGCCCATGCCCAGTCGTCCCCGACGCCGACTTACGATCCGCTGAAGACCTTCGCGCCGCTGACCCTGCCGCAGCCGGCCACGACGCAACGCACCGGCGCCGGCACGCCCGGCCCGTCCTTCTGGCAGAACCGCGCCGACTACAACATCGAGGCCCGGATCGACACGACGACCCACGTGCTGAGCGGCCAGGTGACGATCACCTACACCAACAACAGCCCCGACAGCCTCCCGAGCCTCTGGCTGCAGATCGACCAGAACATCTACCGGCCGGACTCCCGCGCGACCGCCATGGGCGGCGGCGGGCGCCCGCGCAGCACGTTCACGGACGGCTATGTCATCGAGGCCGTCGAGGCCGAGCGTGGCGGCAAGCCGGTCAAGGCCGATTGGCTGGTCAGCGACACCCGAATGCGCGTGGACCTGCCCCAGGTGCTGAAGGCCGGCGGCGGTCAGGTGAAGGTCCGCATCCGCTACCACTACACCGTACCCGGCCTGTTCGGCGGCCGCACCGCCTGGAACACCAACAAGAATGGCGACATCTACGACATCGCCCAGTGGTACCCGCGGATGCAGGTCTACGACGACCAGCGCGGGTGGGACACGCTCCCCTATCTCGCGAACGAATTTTATCTCGAGTACGGCGCCTTCGATTACGCCGTGACGGTCCCGGCGGACATGATCGTCGCAGGCTCCGGCGCGCTGACGAATCCGAAGGATGTGCTTAGCTCGGAGCAACTAGCCCGGCTCGATCGGGCGCGCGCGAGCGATAAGACCGTGCTGATCCGTACGCCTGACGAGGTGCTGGCCTCGACGCCGGCGGCGCCGGGCGCGGTCAAGACCTGGCGCTTCCACATGGAGAACACCCGCGACGTCGCCTTCACCGCGAGTCGCGCCTTCGTCTGGGACGCCGCGCGGATCAACCTGCCCGAGGGCAAGACGGCGCTGGCGCAGTCGGTCTATCCGCCGGAAAGCGTCGGGGAGGAGGCCTGGAGCCGGTCGACCGAATACATGAAGGACGCCGTCGAGCGCATGTCGAAGCGCTGGTATCCCTACCCCTGGCCCAACGCCATCAACGTGGCGGGACCTGCGACCGGCATGGAGTATCCGGGGATCGTCTTCGACGGCATCCCCGACAAGGCTAAGACCCTCTTCTTCATCTCGGCCCACGAGATCGGCCACACTTGGTTTCCGATGATCGTAGGCTCAGACGAGCGCCGCGACGCCTGGATGGACGAGGGCTTCAACACCTTCATCGACGTCTACGAGTCCGACGATTTCGCGAAAGGTCTCTATGGGCCCAAGCGTGACGGCGAATATGCGCCGGGACCCGAGGCGCCGGCGGACCAGATCGCCGCCCTGCTGAACGATCCCGAGGCCCCGCCGATCATGAGCCGGGCCGATACGGTGCGTGAGAAATACCGGCATCCGGTCACCTATTTCAAAACCGCCTTCGGGCTCACCCTGCTGCGTGAGGACATCCTGGGGCCGCAACGGTTCGACCCGGCGTTCCGCAAATACATCGCCGACTGGGCCTACAAGCACCCCAAGCCCAGCGATTTCTTCCGGGCGATGGAGAGCGCGGGCGGCGAGGACCTGTCGTGGTTCTGGCGGGGCTATTTCTTCAACAACTGGACGCACGACCTGGCGGTGACAGACGTGCAGTACGTCGGGGGCGACCCGTCCAACGGCGCCAAGGTGACCGTCGCAAACCTCGGCCAACTGGTCCTGCCCGCCACGCTCCGCGTGACCTACAAGACCGGTGAGAAGCGCGAGGTCCGCGTCCCCGTGGAGACATGGATGCAGTCGGGCAGCCGCGTCTTTGCGTTCGACGCCGGTCCCGCCATCGCCGAGGTCACTATCGACCCCGACCACCGGCTGCCCGACCGCGACCGGACGAACAACAGCTTCAAGCCAAAGTAGGCGACGCCGAGGGGTTTGAGTTCCCGCGCGTCATGGCTGCATGCTGTGCCCAAGGGAGAGACCTCATGAAGAACCGCATCACCGACCTGCTGGGCGTCAAATATCCGATAGTGCAGGCGCCGATGGGCTGGATTGCCCGCGCCCAGCTGGCCTCGGCGGTTTCGAACGCCGGCGGTCTCGGGATCATCGAAACCTCCTCCGGCCGCCTCGACGAGGTGCGGGAGGAGGTCAAGAAGATGCGCGGCCTCACCGACAAGCCCTGGGGCATCAATGTCGCGCAGGCCTTCGTGCGCGACCCGGACATCGTCCAGTTCGTCGCGGACCAGGGGGTGAAGTTCGTCACCACCTCGGCTGGCGACCCCAACAAGTACTGCGAGGCGCTGAAATCCAAGGGCCTCACGGTCTTCCACGTGGTCCCTTCACTGGCGGCGGCGATGAAGGCGATCGAGGCCGGCGTCGACGGCCTGGTCGTCGAGGGCGGGGAGGGCGGCGGGTTCAAGAACAGCCGCGAGGTCGCCACCATGGTCCTGCTGCCGCTGGTCTGCTCCAAGGTCAGCGTGCCGGTCATCGCCGCGGGCGGCATCACCGACGGACGCACCATGGCCGCGGCCTTCGCGCTGGGCGCCGAGGGCGTGCAGATGGGCACCCGCATGGTCTCCTCCGCCGAGAGCCCGGTGCACCAGAACTGGAAGGACATGATCATCGGCGCGAAGGAGACCGACACGGTATTCCTGAACCGCTTCGGTCCCGGCCCGGCGCTCCGCGCGCTACGCACCGCCAAGACCACTGAGTTCGAGAAGGCCCCACCCGAGAACATCATGGGCGAGTTCGGCAATGCGCTCGCTCTCTACTTCGGGGGAGACATGGAGGCCTCCATCGCGCTCTCCGGCCAGGTCGCCGGCCGCATCGACGAGGTAAAGCCCGTGGCTCAGATCATCCGCGAGACCATCGAGGAGTTCCAAGCCACCGTGGCCGAGATCGCCACGAAGTACGGCCAGGTTCCCGCCTAGACAGCGCCCACCACGCTCTCCAGGGCCTCAGCCGGCGCGGCGCCCTCGAGGTGGACGCGCGCCCAGACGGCGAGGAAGAGCAGCGGCCAGCGTATGCCGCCGCTGCCGGCCGTGAAGGCCGCCGCAGCGTCCGGCCGGGCCCGCCGCACCGCCTCGATGCCGCTGATGCGGGCGGCGATGTCGGCGGCCCGCGGCGCAATCCACGCCTCAACGGGGACGGTGAAGCCCTGCTTGCGGGCCCACGGCTCGGCGGCGGGGCATGTCCGCTCCAGCCACTTGCGCAGCAGCCACTTGCCGTAGCGCCCGCGTACCTTGAACCGATCGGGCAGGGGGAAGGCTAACGCGGCGACCTCACGATCCAGGAACGGCGTGCGGCCCTCCAGGCCGTGGGCCATGAGGCAGCGATCGAGCTTCAGGAGCAGGTCGTTGGGCAGCCAGGTCGCGATGTCCGCCCACTGCGCCTGCTGCAGCGGCGTCAGGCCCTTGGGCGAGACCGCCTCGGCTCGCCAGCGCTCAAGCGCCGCCGCGTCGCCGCCCCGCGGCTCGGCCGGTCGCCCACCCATCCACGCGGGCCTCAGCGCCCGGCGGTAGCGGCCGTAGCCGCCGAAGAGCTCGTCGCCGCCTTCTCCGGTCAGGACGACGGTCAGGGTCCCCTTGGCGGCCTCGGCGAGTTTGTAGGTCGGCAAGGTTGCGTAGTCGGCGGTCGGGTCATCCATCGCCCAGGCCACCTCCGGCAAGATCCGCCAGAAATCAGCCTCGCCGAAGTGGGTCTCCCGCCAGTCGAGGTTGAGCGCCCGCGCCACCCGCTCCGCCTGCGCCCGCTCGTCCTTGGCGCCTGGAGCCTCGAACCCGCAGGTGAAGGCCGTCACCGGCCGCTCATTCAGTCGCGCCATCAGGGTTGCGATCGACGCCGAGTCGATGCCCCCCGACAGGAACAGGCCATAGGGCACGTCGGAGCGCTGGTGCACTCGCACGCTGTCTTCCAGCACGGCGTCGAGCTGGGCGAGCAGCTCCTGTTCCTCCCCTGAACCGAAGAGGTCGGGGGAGGGGGAAGGGGCGGAGGGGGCGTTTGATGCGCTGGGGAGGCGCGAGCGCCACGGCTGGCGCCAGTTCGACACGATCCGGCCGTCGCGGACCTCGACCACCTCGCCCGGCGCAAGCCGCCTCAGGCCGTGGAACATCGTCCGGGAGCCCAGGGTGTAGTTGAAGGCCAGAAGCTCGCGGGCCGCCTCCTCGCTGAGGGCCTTCTGCATCAGACCCGCCTTGAAGAAGGCCCGGGGCTCGGAGGCGAAGGCCAGGCCCTCGGCGTGCTCCATGATGTAGAGCGGCTTGATCCCGAACGGGTCGCGCGCCAGCCAGGACCTGCCGTCGGCTCCGATCAGGCATAGGGCGTACATTCCCCTCAGGCGCTCGAACGCCTTCTCCCCTTCGCGCGCATAGAGGTGCAGGAACGGCTCGAAGTCCGACCCCGTGGCGAGTTGGCCCTCCAGGCCGTGTTCACGCGCGAGCTCGACGTAGTTGTAGATCTCCCCGTTGCCGATGACGGTGGAGCCTGCGGCGTGCAGCGGTTGCCAGCCTCCCTCCAGGTCGATGATCGAGAGCCGGGCATGCGCCAGGGCCGCGCCGGCCATCTCCTCGACACGGATACCGTCCGGCCCGCGATGGGTCAGGGCTGCGATCATCTCGGGCGCGCGGGCGTCACGCCCCCCCAGCTGGCCGGCGATGCCGCACATCAGATAGCCCCATAGTCCGAGAAAAGGGTCGTCCACTGGGCGACCACGGCGGCCTCGGAGAACTCGGCGGCCACCCTGCCGACGCCGCGCGCCTTGAATCCCGCGGCGAGTTTCGGCTCGGCCAGCAGGCTGCGCACGCCTTCGGCCAGCGCCCCGGCGTCGTCGATAGGCACCAGGAGGCCGTCGCGGCCGTCCTCGATAAGTGCGCTGGGGCCCTGGCTCGCCGCTGCGACGACCGGCAGGCCGTGCGCCCACGCCTGGATCACCACATTGCCCAGGGGTTCGTAGCGCGAGGGGAAGACGCAGACATCAGCTGCCCGATAGAGCGCCGAGGGGTCGGTCCGCCATCCGAGGAATCGCACCCGGTTCGCAACGCCCAGCGCCCCAGCCATCGCCTTGAGCTTGGTCTCCATTGGCCCCACGCCTGCGATCCACAGGTAGGCGTCGGGGAGTTCGGCCAGGGCCTGCAGGCTGATGTCGTGGGCCTTGGACTCGTGCAGTCGGCCCATGGCCAGAAGGAGTGGCGCGGAGGCGGGCGTCTCCAAGCTCGCGCGGTCGAGCGGCCCGCCGTCCGGCGGGGCCGCGGCGAAGTTCGGGATGCAGCGCACGCGACCGGCCGGCCATCCCTGCCGCACGATCCACTCGGCGATATCCTCGGTGTTGGCGACCAGCTCCTCGAACCCTTGATAGTATTTGAGGTTGTAGTAGCCGCCGAGCCGGCCGATCCGCGCCCACGGGCCCTTGGGCGCGTGCCGCGCCGCCCGGTTCATCCAGGCCAGCGCCAGTTTCGTCCCCTGCAGGCGCGCATAGCCCGCCGCCGCCGTCTTGGTCAGGACGTCGAGCGGGCCGCCGAAGCCCAGCACCTTCACCGGAATGCCGGCAGCCTTCAGCGCCGCCTCGCGGCCGGGATGATGGCGGATGGCCGCGGCCTCGCGCACGCCGGCGCGCTGCAACGCCGCCAGCAGGTCGACGAAGTAGGTCTCCGCCCCGCCGTCGCCGGCCGTTCCCAGGAGGTGCAGCACGCTCATGTGTGCGGCGAACCTAGCGGGTCGGAGGCCGAGGCCCAAGGGCCAAGGTCGCTCGGGCGTCAGGCCGCGGGCGGCGAGCATGGTGAAGCTTGAGATAACGGCGTAATTAAATTAGGGGCACTCTCCCCGCGGGCGCTTGACCCGCCACCATCGCGCCATCCAGATGATCGTCGGCGGCGCAACAGGGCCGTGACCGTGTGCTCGGATGTTGTGAAAGAACGTCAGACCCAGGGCGTGGCCAGCGAAGCTGAGGCGGCGCTGCAGATCTCTGCGCTATCTGGTGTTCTGACCGCGCTGAAACAGGCGCCCTTGGGGATCGCGATCTTCGACAGGGAGATGCGCTATCTGGCCGCCTCGAGCCAGTTCCTGACCGAGCAGGGCCTGCCGGGCGACACGCCGCTGGTCGGGCGGCTGCACTACGACCTGTTCCCAGAGGTTCCCCAGCGCTGGCGCGACCTGCATACGCTGGCGCTGCGGGACGGGGTCGAACTCAGCCACGAGGCCGATCCCTTCATCCACGACGGACGCATGGACTGGGTGCGCTGGTCGCTCAGGCCGTGGCGCACCGACGATGGCGGCGAGATCGGCGGCCTGGTCCTCTACACCGAGTTCGTGACGCCTGCCGTCGAGGCGAGGATGCGGCTGGAGGTGGCGGAGGCCCGCTACCGCGCGGTCTTCGACCAGGCCGCGATGGGGGTGGCCCGGGTAGCGCCGGACGGTCGCTTCCTCGAGGTGAACGAGCGCTTCTGCGCGATCACGGGCTATGGTCGCGATGACCTCGACACCCTCACCGCGCGCCAGATCATCCACCCCGACGACCTTCCGGCAAATCTCGTCCAGACCGAGGCCTTGCTGGGCGGCGCCATCGACCAATACGCGATGGAGACGCGGTCGCGGACCAAGTCCGGTGATCTGGTGTGGGTCAACCTGACGGCCTCGCTCGTCCGCGACCATGCGGGCGAGCCCGACTATTTCGTCTCGACCATCGAGGACATCGAAGCCCGCAAAGAGGCGGAAGCTGGGCAGCAGCGCTACCAGAACCAGCTGCGCCTGATGATCAACGAACTGAACCATCGGGTGAAGAACACGCTGGCCACGGTCCAGTCGATGGCCGCCCAAACCCTGCGAACCGAGCACAATCCGAGCGCAGCCTACGAGAAGTTCGAGGCGCGCCTGCTCGGCCTGTCGGAGGTGCACGACGTGCTGACCCGTGAGCGCTGGCACGGCGCGGCCCTGCAGGAGGTGGCCGAGCGCGCGCTGCACCCCTTCGTCGATGCGGCGTCCGGTCAGGTCTCGTTCAAAGGCCCCGCGGTCCGGCTTCAGCCCGGCGCGGCGCTCACCATGGCCCTGGTGTTCCACGAGCTGGCGACCAACGCGGTGAAGTACGGTGCGCTCTCGATCCCCAGCGGGCGTGTGGACCTCTCGTGGCGGTTCGACGAGGCCACCGATCGGCTCGATCTCATCTGGGCCGAGACCGGCGGGCCGCCCGTGACCCACCCGACCCACCGCGGGTTCGGATCGCGGCTGATCGAGCAGGGGCTGCGCGGCGAGCTCCGCGGCTCGGCGGCGATGAGCTACGCCCCGACCGGCTTCATCTGCGTCATGCGGGCCCAGACCCCGCAGCGCGAGGACGCGCCGACCCTCTTCGACGGCTTCTAGGGCTCGGCCACGGGCTGTGGCCCGCTCGAACGCGGTAGGCTGAACATGTTGCGGTCGGCCGGCGTGAAGACCACGCTCTCCACTTGCCGTGTGTCGGAGGCTCCCGGCGGGTCGCCCACCGCCGTGAAGCGGAACGGGACCTGCAACGGCCCCACCCGGCGGTAGTCCGAAAGCTGCACCGTCGACGGTCGGGGGCTGGCGCGATCCACGATGAAGCCCAGGAGGTGGCTGCGGCTGTCGAACCAGAGTTCGCGCGGCTCCCCACCCCAGGGCTTGACGTTGACGACGTTGAACGCCCGGCCGTCGCGCTTGCGCACCCCGACATACTCGCCCCGCGCATCGAAGCGGCCGGGATAGAAAAAGCCATAGGCGCCGAGGAACGCGTCGGTCCGGGCTCGTGCCACCGCCACCCGTTCGTCACCGCCGGTCGTGGCGCCGCCGAGCAGGATCTGCCACTCGCCCTGGCCGTTGAAGCCGCGCACATGCAGGCCGCCCGCCTCATGGGTCTCGATGCGCATGCCGTAGCGCAGGGTGTCGAACCAGCTCTCGTAGGGAGCGCCACCCTGGCGGCCGGTCTCGTGCCAGCCGCGCAGATAGCTCCAGCCGGCCCCACCAGATGCCGTCCGCGCCTGGGCGAGCACGCGCTGGGCGGCGGGAGAGTAGCCCTGGCCGTGGGCCGCTGCGGCGACGCAGGCGATGAAAAGCCCTGCGGCCAGTACGAACTTGCGCATAGGGCTCTCATGCGGGCGGCCAGCCTGCCCGGCAAGGCTTGTTCTCAATATGCGGTGCGACCCGCCGGACTCACCCCCCGAATACGCGGCGGCGACTCCGGCAGATCGGCCCGAACGCTATGACATTACAATGATCACGACGCGCCGGTTCTGGGCGCGGCCGTCGCGGGTGTTGTTGGGCGCGACCGGGTCGTTCTGACCGTAGGAGATCGTGGCGATACGGTTCAGCGCGACGCCCTGCTTGTTCAGGAACAGGCGAGCCGCCTCGGCCCGTTGTTGGCCGAGCGTCTCGTTATAGGCCGGCGATCCCTTGGAATCGGTGTGGCCCTGGATCTCCAGATAGACGTTCTTGTTATCGTTCTTCAGACGCGTGGCCAGCTCCGCCAGGCGAGCCTGGGCTTCCGGCGACAGCTCATGGGCGTTGACCGGGAATTTCACCGAGTCGTCCGACATCACGACGGCGAAGTCGAACTTGCCTTCCGCCAGCTTGCCGGCCGCCGTGGCGCGCTGGAGCGCATCCTGGGCGGACTTATCGGTGGCTCCCAGCCGGGTGTCGACGTCGGTCAGGTGCGAATCGACCGCAGACACGCGCGTATCGACCGTCGCCACATGCTCGTTGACGTACTTCTCGGTGGCACAGCCGCCGAGCGACAAGGCGCCGACCAGCGCCGCGGCGCTCAACCCAATTGTCCGCACCCCCACCAACTTCCGTGTCGTTATCTGCATCTCGTTCCTCTCCGTCGCCAATGGCCGAACCCCCGGCGCCCCAAAATGAGACTCAACGCTCCCCCCGCCTTGTTCAGCCTTGAACTGTGGCGGAACGACGACGGGCTTCCGCACGCTGAAAGGCGAATCCAGCGAGCTTCGACTGGAAACGATTCTCGGGGCCGAGTGGTTTCGCTTCGATCCGGGGCGCCACGATCCTGCCTCGGGCGCACTTGAGATTGGGGCGGAGCAAGGGCACGAGGTCAGCGTTTGGGATGCTCATGAGCGGGCGACCGCGGACACGACGATTGGATCGGCTGATGACTGTGACGTTCAGCGTCGCGGTCCACGCGCTGATCCTGCTGGCCTTGCTCTCGGTGCGGTCGGAACCGCTACGGGCGCCTCCGCCGGAGCCCGCGCCCATTCCCGTGGCGCTGGTCAAGCTGCCGCCGCCGACCCCGCCGAAAGCGCCTGAGCCCCCGTCGCCGGCGCCGCCCTCTCCCGAAAAGCCGCCACCCAAGCTCCACAAGCCGCCGCCGCAGCCGGTTCCGCCGGAGGTCGAACCGCTCCCGGCCAAGCCCGACCCCAAGGCGACGACGGGCGTCGAACTCACCGCCGCCCAGCTGGCCGGCGCGGCGTCGGCCGGCTCGGGCTCGGGCGGCGGTGGCGTCTGCGACGTCGCCCGCTGGCTGCAGGCGGGGCTCCGGAAGGACCCCCGCGTCCAGGCCGCCCTGGTCAACGGCTCGCTTGGCCCGGGCTCCGGCAGCCGCAACCTCATGCTCTGGAACGGCGAGTGGGTCCGTAGCGCCGGCGAAGACGGCGAGGGCCTGGCGGTCATCCGCGAGGCGGTGATGATGGAGATCCTTTCCGCGCCCGCCGCCTGTCGCCACCAGCCCATGCACGGCCTGATCCTGATCTCCCCCACCGAAGGCGCCGGCTCCGTCAGGCTCGCCGTGGGGTCCGACGACTGGCGTTGGGCGGACCTCCTGGTGCCCCGCGGCGGCGTCACGGGACATTCGGTGCTGGTGAGGTAGGCGCCCTGACAAGAGGGGCGGCGTTTCGTCCCCACGGGCGTAGGCCCAAGCCGCTTGAAGCGGCGAAGTCGAGACCCTATAACCCGCCGCTCTCTCTCGCGAGAGCCCGTGGCTGGGTAGCTCAGATGGTTAGAGCGGTGGATTCATAACCCACAGGTCGGCGGTTCGATCCCGCCCCCAGCTACCACCTTCCTTCAGTGCAAATCGCCACCGGTTCAGTTCCGGCGGTTTTCGAATTTCTCGCGCCAATCGGGCGGCAAGGGGCCGGGGTTCTGCTGCGGGGCGACGTCCGGCCATTGGCCGCGGTTCTCGGGCGGGTTTGGGGCAGGCTTTGCGCGGGCGGGGTCTGGTTTGGGCTGATCAGGCATGTCGGTATCCTCGGATACGGGCGCCTGAAACGGCTGGGCGGCCGGATGGCTGCGTCCGGCGTTCCCTGATTCTCGCGAAGTGGCCTAAGCTGCCGCTCGCCCGCCAGCTGCGATTGGAACTCCAATGCAAGTCTGGATCCTGCCGGCCTTGATGGGTCTCGGCCTAGCCGCCGCGACCGGGCTGCGCACGTTCCTGCCGCTTCTGCTGTTGGCGGCGGTGGCGCGGCTCGGCCTGTTCGGGGTTTCCATCAATCCGCATGTCGCCTGGCTGGGTTCGACCGGGGCCCTGGTCGCCCTGGGTGTCGCCACGGTGGTCGAGTTGGTGGGCGACAAGGTGCCGATGGTTGACCACGCGCTGAGCGCGCTGGGCACGGTGACCCGTCCGCTCGCCGGCGTGCTGGCGGCCGGCGCTGTCTTCAGCCACGCCGACCCGGCCATGGCTGCGGTGGCGGGGCTGATCATCGGGGCTCCGACCGCGCTCGCGTTTCACGCCGCTCAGAGCGGGACCCGGGTGGTCAGCACGACCACCACGGCCGGCCTCGGGAACCCGATCGTCTCGGTGTTCGAGGACGTTGCGTCGGCGACGCTTTCGTTTCTCGCATTCCTCGCGCCCCTGCTTGCCGCTGTGGTGGTGGCCGCGCTGCTGTTCGTCGGGTTCAGGAGCTGGGCGGCGCTGCGGAGACGAGCCTCCTGATCAGGCCGGGGAGGCCGATCCCCACTCGTTCCAGGCGGCGATCTTCGGGGTGTTCGGCACGTACATGCTTTCCACCTGGCCAAGCGTGAAGCCGGAGGCCGCGATGGCGCTGGAGATGGGGCGCGTGAGGTGGCAGCCGCCGACCATGCGCTTCCAGATCGGCTCGATCCGCCGCTGCCATTTGGCGACGCCTGGGTCGGGGGCCAGTCCATGCTCGCAGAAGAGCAGCGCGCCCGAGGGCCGCAGCACCCGGCGCGCCTCCGTCAGCGCCGCCGCCGGCGCATGCACCGAGCAGAGGGTGAAGGTGCAGACCACGGTGTCGAAGCTGTAGTCCTCGAAGGGCAGGGCCTCGGCGGCGCCGTCGAGGACGCTCACCGCCAGCCTCGGGTCACGCGGCGCGTTGAGGGCGGTGGCGCGGAGTTCGGGGGACGGGTCGACGCCGACGACGGTGTCCACCCGGTCCGGGTCGTAGAAGCTGAGATTGAGACCCATGCCGACGCCGAGCTCCAGCACGCGGCCGGTCGCGCGCGGTACGATCTTGGCGCGCTGCTTCATGATCGGCGACGACGAGCAGCCGCAGGTGAGCAGCGTCGGCAGGATGAACCGGTCGTAGAACGAAGCCATGCTGTCCCCCGATAGTCCTAGCGAACCTCATACACCCTGGGTGCGGGCCCGAGCGCGACCGGGCCAAGGGTCGTGCGGCCGGCCTGGAAGTTGATCGTCGCCCGGGCGGCTTCCTCCGTCCCGCGACGCGCCTCGGTGACGGCCGTGGCGGCTTGGGCTGCGCCTTGCTCTATGATCCCTTCGTCCCCCAGCGCGCCCAGGGCCCGCGGCGCCTGGCGAAGCGTGACGTCGAGCAGGCCGGAAAGCCGCCCGTCGCGGCCGACGCCCAGCGTCCCTGCGTTCGACCCGATCACCGCGTCGCCCGCGGTGATACCGGCCTGGCGCACGGTCATCCGGCCCCCGGCGTCAACCCAGTGGCGGACGGCTGCGGCCCAGTCAGGACCGGTGAAGGCGCTCATCTTCGATAGCGTCGAATTCCAGACGATGGAAATCGGCTTCTCACCAGCGACGCGGCCGAAGAGGCCGGAGAGCCGGGCCTTGCCGTTCTCCAGATTCATGAACACGCCGCCCTCGTCGTCGGGTCCGGCGCGCAGGTGGAACTCGAAGCGGTCGGCCGCCGAGAGGGCGAACGGCTGGGCGCCCGTCTGCGGGGTGAAGGTCAGCTTGACCCCCTCGAAGGAGAAGCTGGGCGGGCGGGCGTCGAAGTGGCTCAGGCTGGCGCGGATCAGGTCGCCCTTCACCGCGACGGGGCCGCCTACCGGCCGCACGAAGGTGAGCCCGTCGGGGGCTGCGATCAGCCAGTGGGTGATGGCGTGCATGAAGGCCTCGGCCTCGATGCGCGGCGCCTCCAGCGCCCAGCCGGAAGGCTCGCGGACCCGGGCGTCGGTCAGGGTGACGTCCATGCGGAACGGGTAGCCGCCGATCCGCCGCTCCTTCCAAGTGAGCTGCCAGCCGGCTTTGTTGAGGGCCTGGACGGCGGTGTCCATACGCGCCTCAGCCTGGCCCCTGGCCCACCACCAGCCCACGCTCCAGGCCACAACGGCCAGGCCCAGGGCGACGAACGGCAGCCACAAGCCTAGGCGGCGGGATTTGCGGGGTGGGGACGGATCGTGCAGAGACATGAGCGTCTCTTATAGCCGCGGGGCGGGATGTCGAACGAGCTTTGGGTCTTCGGCTACGGCAGCCTGATGTGGCGGCCCGGATTCCCCTACATCGAACGCGTCGGCGCAACGCTGCCCGGCCGCCGCCGCGCGTTCTGCATCTACTCAGTCCATCACCGCGGGACCTATGAGCGGCCGGGCCTGGTGTTGGGGCTGGCGCCAGGCGGCTCGGTTCGCGGCATGGCCTATCGGATCGCGCCCAAGGAGTGGCCAGGCGTCTACGCCTACCTGCTGGAGCGCGAGCAGCCGACCGAGACCTATGTGGAGGCGCGTCGTTTCATCAGACTCGGCGACGGGCGGCGGGTCGAGGCGCTGGTCTTCCTCTCCGACGTGCATCATCCGCAGTGGGCCGGCGCGCTCAGCCTTGAGCGGCAGGCCGAACTGATCGCCGGCGCCAACGGCCTCTCCGGGCGCAACGTCGACTACCTGCGCGATCTGGTCGAGCACCTGGCCCAGGAAGGGGTGCAGGACCGCTCGATGCAGGCGCTGCTGAAGCTGGTGGACGCCAGGGAAGCCTAGCCTACAGCGGCAGCAACGCCATCGACGCCGTCTCGATGCGTTCCTGCAGGATCCGCATGAACTCGGCGCGCTTCAGGCCGGGTGGGATGGGCTCCAGATACTCATAGACGATGGTCCCGGGCCGCCGGGTGAGGCCGTGGGCCGGCCAGTGGACGCCGGCGTTTGTGGCCATCGGGTACACGGAGACGTCGAGCTCGCGATAGAGGGCGGCGATCCCGGGCTTGTAGTCGCCAGGATGGCCCGGTTCGCCGCGATGCCCTTCCGGGAAGATCACCAGCTGCCGCTCGTCGGCGAAGCGCTCCTTGGCGTCGGCGACCATCTTGCGCAGCGCCGTCGAGGCGCCCTCGCGGTCGACCGAGATCATCCGGGCCTTCTGGGCGTACCAGCCGAAGAACGGGATCCACATCAGCTCCTTCTTGGTCACAAAGCAGCTGTCGGGAAGCACCACGAACTGGGCGAAGACGTCGAACATGCACTGGTGCTTCGGCGCAATCAGCGCGCGCGCCTTGGGGATGTGCTCAAGACCTCGGAACTCGACCCGGATGTTGCAGACCACGCGCAGCAGCAGCATCACGCCCTGCGACCAGATCTTCCAGGAACGCACCATCCAGATCCGCGGCCCGAGCATGAGCGGCGAGATCAACAGCACCCAGAACACCGACCAGAGATAGAACAGCGCCGCGAAGAGGTAGGATCGCACGAGAAGCAAAGTCAGCCCTTCTGAGGCGCCGCGGGCTCGGCGCGGGGCCCCAGCCCCAGCACCGCCTCGCGGCTGAGGATCGCCAGATACTTGGAATACTCCACGACCATCAAGCGCGCAGCACGCGGCGACCGCCACCATTGGCGCGCCTTCAGCGCCGGCGTCGGCACGGCGTAGGTCTGCAGCGTGAACTCCGGCGGCCTGAGGACCGCGCGCAGCTCGAGCATCGCGCGCGGCATGTGATAGTCGGTGGTGACGATCGTCAGGCTGTGAAAGCGCATGGTCTTGGCCCACTCAGCGGTCTCGCGCGCGTTGCTGACGGTGTCGACCGAGTTGAAACCGAGGTCGACGCAGCAGTCGTAGAGCCGCCGCACGGTGTTCGAGGCGGTGCGCAGCTCCTCGCGGCTGACGACCCGGTTCACGCCGGAAACCAGGACGCGCCGGCCCCGGTGCGCCGCCAGAAGGTCGACGGCCGCAGCAATGCGCTCGTTCGAGCTGGCGCCGGTCAGGACCACAATGCCGTCGGCAGGCGCCGGATCGGGCGCCGGCGTCGACTGCTGCACGCGGGCTGCGAAGGCCATCAGGCCGGACGCCCAGATCAGCGCCACGACCAGCAGGGCCGCGAGGCTCTTCATGGCGGCAGGGTCATTGCATGCCCCGGATCAGGCGCATGGCGGTGACCTGCGCGGCGACGGCGGCGACGAGGGCCGCCAGTAGCGGGCAGGGGACCACAGCAAGGATGTCGCTCCAGGCCAGCGGCAGGGCGGGGGTCAGCCCCTGTCCGCCGCCCGCGAGCCGCAGGCCCACCCCCAGCACGCCGGCCGCCACCGCGCCAATGAGGCCGGCAAGCCCGGCGACGCGGGCGAAGCGGACCTGGAACAGCCGGGCGATGAAGCGGTCCTCGCCGCCCGACATATGCAGCACCTCGACCACGTCGCGCCGGGCGGCGAGCCCCGCGCGGGTCGCGAACGCCACGACGGCGGCCGCGGCGGCGGCGATCAGCGCGAACACGCCGGCGCCCAGCCAGCGCACCAGTTGGCCGGCGCGCCGAATGTCCTTGATCCAGAGGGAGTGGTCGTCGACCGTTGCGTCGATCCTCTGAGCTTGCAGAGCCGCGTTCAGGCGCTTGGCGTCGGCCGGATGCCTGGCGTCCAGGGTCACGGCGACGAGCCTGGGAACGGGCAGGTCCTCCAGGTCGCTGACGTCGCCCAGCCAGGGCCGGATCAGGTCATAGGCCTTGGCCGGCTCCAGCGCCCTAGCCTCGGTGACGCCGGCAGTGCCGGCTAAGGCCTCGGCCGCGCGGGCGGCGGCGGCGTCGGGCGTCTCGCCCCCGTGGGGCCGGACGATCACAGTCGCCTCGCCGACCAACTGGGTGGTCCATCCGCGGGCCGCGCGGTCGGCGGCGATCACGCCCATGGCCGTCAGGCAGGCGAGGAAGCAGAGCACCGCGACCACGAAGATCAGCGCCCCGTCGCGAGCCTCGCGCTCGGGCAGGAAGGGCGCCGGTCGCCAGCGCTGGAGATCGAAGGCCTCGCTCACGGGACCACCACCGGACCCTGCGGCGGCGCGGCGCTGATCCGGCCCCGCTCTAGCTGCAGCACGGGCCGCCCCGATCTCGCGATCAGGTCCTGGTCGTGGGTGGCGATCAAGACGGTGGCCCCCAGACGGTTGAGCTCCACGAACAGGCGGAAGATGCGCAGCGCCATGTCCGGGTCGACGTTGCCGGTCGGCTCGTCGGCCAGCAGGATCTCCGGGCGATTGACCACCGCGCGCGCGATGGCCAGCCGCTGCCGCTCGCCGCCCGCCAGGGTCGGCGGCAAGGCGTCCATGTGGGCGCCCAGCCCGACCCAGGTCAGAAGCTCGGCCACGTCGGTTCGGTAATCGGCGGGCTTGCGGCCGGCGATCCGCAGGGGCAGGGCCGCGTTGTCGAAGGCCGACAGATGGTCGAGCAGCAGCAGATCCTGAAACACCACGCCGATACGCCGGCGAAGTTGCGGGCGTGCGGCGGCCGAAGCGCGCGCCACGTCCTGGCCGAACAGATGCACCTGGCCCTTTGACGGCTTGGCGGCGAGGTAGATCAACCGCAGGAGCGAAGTCTTGCCGGCCCCGGATGGGCCGGTGACGAAATGGAACGAGCCTGGCGCCAGCGAGAAGTTGAGGTCGCGAAGCACGTCAGGCCCGCGCCCGTAGCGCATGGAGACATCGTCGAAACGGACGACCTGTTCGGCGGTTCTGTTCGCCGGAGCGGCGTCGGGGTTTCTGGACATGAAGGCCGAAATCGGCGACCTCGAAAGGGAGGTTGCTGGAGCGTCCGATTCGACCGTCATGATACTGACCTGTCCAGAGTGCGCCACCAGCTATTTCGTGGATGACTCACGGATTTCGCCGGCTGGGCGGACGGTGAAGTGCTCGAGTTGCGGGGCGCGATGGACCGCGCGCCCGGAGGCCCCCGAAGAGGCGCGGGAAGCGCCACCTCCGGTACCTGATTTTCACACCGAGCCGGCTCACCCTGAACCTACGTCGGCCATCGAGCCGCCGGGGGTCGACGATCTGATGGTCGAGGAGGCTGGGGCCGAGCCAGAGCCCGAACCGGTTGTCGCCCCGCCGCCCTTCATGACCAGGATGCCGTCGTCCCCGCGGCGGCAGGCGAACGGCAAGGTGCTGGTCCTGGCCGCCGCCGCCGCCGCGATCGCGGCCCTGGTCGCCGCCGCCGCGGCCTTCCGCGACCAGGTGGTGCAGTGGCTGCCCGCCAGCCAGGCGGCCTATGCTGGCCTCGGCATCCCGGTGAGTAGCCTGGTGATCGAGAATATCCACATCGTGCCCGCCTTTCAGGGCGGCCGACCGGTGCTGGCGGTGACCGGCGAAATCCGCAACCGGCGCGACGCGATCGCCAGTGCGCCGCCGCTGCGCATCAGCCTGCTGGACCGGGCGGGCAAACCGGTGGCGGCCGAGATCGCCGCGCCGATCGATGGCCAGGTGCCGGCCCGCGCCGTCCGCCATTTCGCGATCGCCATCGTCGACCCGCCCGCCAGCGTCCACGACCTGGAGGTGACCTTCGAGCGTTCCGGAGGCCGCGCCGCGACGCAAGCCGTCCCCCCGCGAGCCGCCGAGGCGATACTCGGCGCGCCGGAACCCGCTGAAGCCAGGCCGCTGCCTCCGGGATCCCCGGACGCCCTGCCGCCCCATGAGTGACATCGTTCCCGCCGTCCTGCTGTCCGAGGAGGAGGTTGCCGCCCGCGTCGTCGACCTGGCCCGCGCGATCGCCCCTCAGGTCGACGACCAGACCGTGGCGGTCTGCCTCCTGACCGGCGGCCTATGGTTCTGTGCCGACCTGACGCGCGCCCTCTCGCGGCTGGGGCGCAACGTGGCGTTCGACGCCCTCTGGCTCGCCTCCTACGGCGACGCCCGCGCGAGCCTGGGGCGCTGCGAAGTGCGCGCCGACCTGCAGCGACCGCTGGCCGGTCGCACCGCGCTGGTGGTCGACGACGTCTTCGACACCGGTCTGTCGCTCTCGGAGGCCGCCCGGCTGGTGCGCGATGCGGGCGCAGGGAAGGTCCTCACCTCGGTCTTCGCGCGCAAGCCCTGGCCGACCCAGCGGGCCATCGAGCCGGACTTCGTCGCCTGGGAGGCGCCTGCCCGATTTTTGGTCGGCTACGGCATGGATGCGGCGGGGGCCTATCGCGGGCTCCCCTACATCGGCGCACTCGACTAGTAGGGGCCTCGCCCTATTGCCGCCGCACCGCTGCGGCTTTGAGCGCTTTCTATTTTTGGGAGCTCAGAACTTGACGAGACGCATGGCGGCCATCGCGGCCCTGTTGATCCTTGGCGGCTGCAGTCAGGCGGGCCAATCCGGCAAGCCGGCGGACAAGTTCGCCGGCCTCGACGCCGAGATCCTGAAGTGGCGCAAGGACATCATTGCCGGTGACGCGCTCTGCAAGAGCCAGGCGGAAGGCGAGAGGTGCGAAAGCTTCGAGGTGGCCTGCAAGGCCGAGCGCACGATCACGCCGGCGGAGCAGGCCAAGGGGATCACCGCCCGCGTGGTGGCCGCGATGACCTGGAACGGCTTCGACCCCAAGTTCAAGCACGCCCAATCCGGCGTCCGAGCCGTGGAATTCGACAAGTCCGCGTCCGGCTGGACCCGCACTGATCATCCGCCCGTCAACATGAGCACCTGCGCCGACCTCTAGTAGCGTCGAAGTCGACGCCATTGAATGATGATCGCCGTTAGGCGAGTGTCGCCCCTGAGAACCGGAGGGGCGGCATGGGTCTCAGGACGAAGTTCAATCTGACGCTGCTGTTCGTGGCGCTGGTCGGCATCGGCCTCTTCGCGCTCGCCGCCACCCCGATCCTGCAGGCCCTCACGCGTGACGAGGTGCTGCAGAGCTCGCGGATCATGATGGAAAGCGCGGCCGGGGCTCGGAAGTACACCTCCGAGCAGATCGCGCCGCTCCTGAAGAGCGACATGGAGGAGACCTTCCATCCGCAGGCCGTCTCAGCCTACGCAGCGAAGAAGAACTTCGACGTGCTGCATGCGAAGTTCATGGACTACAGCTACCGCGAGGCGGCGCTCAATCCCACCAACCCGGAGGACCGGGCGAGCGACTGGGAAGCCGACATCATCAACGACTTCCGCGATCATCCGTCGAAGCCGGAGATCGTGTCGCTGCGCCAGACGGCGATCGGACCGACCCTCAACCTTGCCCGCCCGCTGGTGAGCAAGCCTGCTTGCCTGAGCTGCCACTCCACGCCGCAGGCGGCGCCGAAGTCGATGGTGGCGCTCTACGGCCCGCAGAACGGCTTCGGCTGGCAGCCGAACGAGATCATCGGAGCCCAGATCGTCAGCGTGCCGATGTCGGTGCCGATCGCGCGGGCCGCCCACGTGAGGCTGCTGTTCCTGGCCACTTATGGCGGGGTCTTCGCCCTGCTGTTCCTCCTGCTCAACCTCCTGCTGGGCTTCATGGTCATCCGGCCGATCGACAAGATGGCCAAGACCGCCGAGGCCGTCAGCCTGGGCGACATGGATGTCCCGGAGTACGTGCGCGGCGGTTCGGACCAGATCGCGCGCCTGTCCAACGCCATCAACCTGATGCGGCGCAGTCTCCATGAGGCCTTGCGCATGCTGTCCGAGGGGTGAGAGGGTCGCCCCTGGAACAGGCTGCGCCATGACGACCTACTTCCTGAGCTACGCCCGGCTGGACGAGCGGGTCGCGCTGCGGATCGCCGATGCGCTGATCGCGGCGGGCGTCTCGGTCTGGGTCGACCAGTACGACATCCGCCCAAGCCAGCACTGGGACAGAGCCGTAGAGACCGCTGTCCGCGGCTGCGAGGGCATGATCGTGATCCTTTCGCCCCGGTCAGCGGACAGCGCCAATGTCGCCGACGAGGTCGCCGTCGCGCTCGACGGACGCAAGGACATCATCCCGATCCTGATCGCGCCTTGCACCCCGCCGCTTCGGATGACGCGGATGCAGTTCATCGACGCGACGAAGGACCTGGACGACGCCATCCGCCGCTGCCTGACGACAATCCGGGGCAAGGCGCGGGACACTCAGCCGCCGTCGCCGGAAGCCGCACCGGCGGCGTCGGGCCTCTCGGGCGACGTCCTGCAGGACGCCGAACGGCGGCTCACCGGCATCATGGGGCCGATCGCCGGCGTGCTGGTCCGACAGGCCGCGGCCAAGGCGGCGAGCCGCGAGGACCTTTACGAGGCGCTCGCCAAGAGCATCGCCAATCCAATCGACCGCAAGAGTTTCCTGGACTGGACCACGGACCTGAGGCCCGCGGGCCAGGTGGTGACGCCCCGGACCACGCGCATACCCGAAGGGCCGGCGGTCCCGGGCCGGATTAGTCCGGAAGAGATCGAGGAGATAACCGGCGCCCTGAAGCCCTACGTGGGGCCCATCGCCGCCCAGCTGGTTGCGCGAGAGCGCCAGGCCGCGACCTCGAAGGAAGACCTTTGCCAACGCGTGTCGCTGCGTATCGCCGGCGAAAAGGAGCGGGCGGCGTTCCTGCGGAAAACCCACGCCGAGTAGCCAACAGCGGCGATTTTCCGGCGTTTTCGGAACGACCATGGCTGTTGGGGGTTCTTCCAGCCAGGAGAGTTGGACGACGCTTGTGGGGGCGTCGGGAGTACGTATGCCTAGGTATCAACTTTATCTGTTCGACGACGGCGGCCGCATCAAGGAGGCCGTGGCGTTCGATGTCGCCGACGACTCGGAAGCCAAGGACTATGCCGAGGAGCAGCACGAACGGCGCGCTATGGAGCTCTGGAGCAGCGGTCGCGTAGTGGAACAGTATCCCTCGCGGGCCTGACTGCGGCCCGTCATAGCCAGGGCGCGGCTCGTTCGCGCGCCAGCATATCGTCGTAGCTCGGGCGAGGGCGAACGACTGCGTATTCCGAACCTTTGACAAGCACTTCAGGCGCCAGAAGGCGGCTGTTGTATTCGCTCGACATCGCGGCCCCGTAGGCCCCAGCCGTCATGAAGGCCACCAGATCGCCCGCCACGAGCGGCGGCAGACTGCGGTCGCGCGTAAAGGTGTCCCCGGTCTCGCAGATTGGCCCCACCACGTCGTACACGACCGGCTCGCCGTCCCGTGGCTTCAGCGGTCGAATGTCGTGATAGGCGTCGTACATGGCCGGCCGCAGGAGGTCGTTCATGGCCGCATCCAGCACCAGGAACTTTCGCCCCTCCGGCCTCGCGTTGACGTGCAGGATGCGGGACACCAGCACGCCGGCATTGGCGGCGATCATCCGGCCGGGCTCGAAGGCGAACTGCAGGTCGGTCATGCCCCCCATGACCCGGGCGATCATGGCCGCGTACTCGCTGGGTTCCGGCGGCGTCGGCTGGTTGAAGTAGGGGACCCCCAGGCCGCCGCCCAAGTCGAGGCGCTCGACGCCCAAGCCCTCGGCGCGCAGGCGCTCGACCAGTGCGCGCATCTTGCGGAACGCCGCCTCCAGGGGGCCGAGGTCAGTGATCTGGCTGCCGATGTGGCAGGCGACGCCCACGGGCCGCACGCCGGCCATATTGGCGGCGTTGGCGTAGAGCCGCTCAGCCTCGGCCATCGACACGCCGAATTTGTTCTCCGCCTTGCCTGTGGAGATCTTCGCGTGACCGCCGGCCTCGACGTCGGGGTTGACCCGGATCGCCACCGCCGCGCGCCGGCCCATGCGCTGGGCGACCTTGTTGACCAGGTGGAGTTCAGGCTCGGACTCCAGGTTGATCTCGGAGACGCCGGTCTCGAGGGCGAAGGCGATCTCGGCCTCCGACTTGCCGACGCCGGAGAAGACGATACGGTCACCCGGCACGCCCGCGGCGAGCGCCCGGCGGATCTCGCCTTCCGAGACCACGTCGGCGCCTGCGCCGGCATTGGCCAGCGTTCGCAGCACGGCGATGTTGGAGTTGGCCTTCACCGCAAAGGCGATCAGCGGATCCTTCAGGCCTGCGCCCACCAGGGCGTCGCGCAGCACCGTAAAGTGGCGCTCCAACGTCGCCGACGAATAGACGTAGACCGGCGTGCCAACCGCCTCGGCGATCTTCGCGAGCGGCACGTCCTCGCAATGGAGCTCGCCCCCCTTAAGCTCGAAATGGTTCATCGCGGATTGGCGTAGGGGTCCGGGAGCGCGCCTTGCGGAGCCGAGCGGCCGGGGTCACGGGGGGCGCCTTCGATAGGCAGGGTGCGCGGCGGCGCCGGATCGGTGGTGCGGTCACGCGGGTCGACCGTGTCGACGGGGCGTTGCGGATCCGTCGCCTGACGGTTCTGCTCGTCGGCCTGGCGGGTCGTGGCGCGGCCGGCGCCATTCAGCGGCCCGGGTTTCTCCAGCTCGCCCATCTTGCCGCACGCCGCAAGCGGCGCGCCGAGGATCAACAGGGCGGCCGAGGCCCGTAAGAGGGTGTGAAGGCTCATACGAGGATTTCCTTCCAACGCTGGATCTGGCCGCGCACCTGGTCGGGCGCGGTCCCCCCATAGCTCATCCGGCTGGCCACGGAAGCGGCGGGGCTCAGCACATCGTAAACGCCGGCTGTGATTCCCGGCTCCAGCGCCTGCAGCTCGGCGAGCGGAAGGCCGGCCAGGTCGCAGCCCAGCTGCTCGGCGCGCTTCACCGCGGCGCCGGTGACGTGGTGGGCGTCGCGGAAAGGCAGCCCCAGCTCGCGCACCAGCCAGTCGGCGAGGTCGGTGGCGGTCGAGAAGCCGGCGCCCGCCGCCGCGGCCATGCGGTCCTTGTTGGGCTCCAGGTCGGCGACCATTCCGGCCATGGCGCGCAGGGAGAGTTCGAGCGCGTCGAAGGCCTCGAAGGTCGGGACCTTGTCCTCCTGCATGTCCTTTGAGTAGGTCAGGGGCAGACCCTTCATCACCACGGCCAGTTGGGTGAAGGATCCCAAAAGGCGTCCGGCCTTGGCGCGCACCAGCTCGGCCGCGTCCGGGTTCTTCTTCTGCGGCATGATCGACGAGCCGGTCGTGAAGGCGTCGGTGAGCGTGATGAAGCCGAACTGCGGCGTCATCCAGATCACGATCTCCTCAGCCAGGCGCGACAGGTGGATGGCGCAGATGCTCGCCGCGGCGAGGGCTTCCAGGGCGAAGTCGCGGTCGGCCACGGCGTCCAGCGAATTGGCGGCCGGCGCGTCGAAGCCCAGGGCCCGAGCCGTTGCGCGCCGGTCGATGGGGAAGGGGGAGCCTGCGAGCGCGGCGGCGCCCAGCGGGCTCTCGTTCATCCGCGCCCGGGCGTCGGCGAATCGCGAGGCGTCGCGGCCGAACATCTCGACGTAGGCCATCAGATGATGGCCGAAGGTCACCGGCTGGGCCGGTTGCAGGTGGGTGAAGCCCGGCATCAGGGTCGCAGCATGGGGCTCGGCCTTGGCCACCAGCGCCTTCTGGAGGGCGCGGACCTGGGCAAGCGTGCGATCGCAGGCTTCGCGCACCCACATGCGGAAGTCGAGCGCCACTTGGTCGTTGCGCGAGCGCGCGGTGTGCAACCGCCCGGCCGCCGGCCCGATCAGTTCGCGCAGGCGGGCCTCCACGTTCATGTGGATGTCCTCGAATTCTTCGCGGAACGGGAACGTGCCGGCGGCCATCTCCTGGCCGATCGTCTCCAGGCCTTTGAGGATCGCCTGGGCGTCCTCGCTTGTAATGACGCCGGTCTTTTGCAACATCGCCGCGTGTGCGCGGGACCCCTCGAGGTCTTGGGCCGCCAGCCTGCGATCGAAGCCGATGGAGACGTTGATCGCCTGCATTAGCTCGGCAGGCTTGTCCGAGAAACGGCCGCCCCACATGGCCTGCCCGCCGGGGCCGGCCGTCTTCGGAGCGTCAGAGGAGTCGTCTGTCATATGAACGATCAGTCCGCGGCCAAGCCCAGGGGCGGGGTCCTGACATGGGCCCTCTGGGGCGCCGCTGCTATAGGCGTCGCGGCGGTTGTCTACATCATCGTGCAGGCCTCGACCAAGCCGGCGCCGCAAGCGCCTTCCGCTGTGCCGGTCGCAAGCGCCACCCACGACGTCACCAAGAAGCTGGAACACCCTTCAGACGGGAAGCAGCCGCCGGCCTACGTGTTCTTCGACGGCGACGGCAAGAAGGTCACGCCGGCCGACTTCAAGGGCAAGGTCGTGGTCATGAACCTGTGGGCGACCTGGTGCGGGCCCTGCAAGATCGAGATGCCCACCCTGGCCACGCTGGCCAAAGCCTACGCCGGCAAGCCGGTGGCGGTGGTCGCGATCAGCATCGACAAGCCGGAAGCGCTGGAACAGGCCAAGGCGTTCATCGCCCAGCAGGCGCCGCTGGCCTTCTTCAACGACCCTGAGGCGAAGCTGCCCTGGGCGCTGACGCCGGCGGCCAACGGGATGCCGACCACGATCATCCTCGGCAAGGATGGCCTGGAGCGCGGGCGAATCTCCGGCGAAGCCGATTGGGCAGGGCCGGGCGCCAAGTCGCTGATCGACAAGCTTCTCGCGGAAGGCTGAGTCGGCGACGACTCGGGCGTAGCGTCAGGCGACCTGGCGGCTCTTGGCGGGCGCGGACGACGTGGCCTGCGCCGTCAGGGCGCGAAGCAGTCCGACCAGCGAGGCGCGGGCTTCCGGCGGCATCTGTTCGTAAGCCGCCAGCAGCTCGAGCGCGCCGGGCGTCCGCATCCGCGTCAGCAGATCGAGGTCGCCGGTCGTCTCGCGGTCCGGGCCGTCCAGCACGTCCATCAGGTCGACCACGCGGCACTTCAGGGCGCGTGCGATCTGCACCAGGCGTGAGAAGGAGATTCGATTCGCCCCGTTCTCGTACTTCTGGATCTGTTGGAAGCTGACGCCGCATTGGTCTGCGAGCGCTTCTTGCGAAATGCCAATCGTGCGCCGGCGTATACGCACCGCGGCTCCCAAGGCGACATCCATAGGATCAGGCGCCTTCGTCGACGGGTCTGCCAATTTGCGATCCTCCCGACCGTCTTGTGCGCGGAATCGCCCCCGACACGCGCACACCAGCTCTACCATAGGTTAGGGTTTTAATTTCCGCTTCAAAAAGAGGTCCGAAAAACCGCAGGTGCGACAATATGCAACCTTAACCGTAAGAGTCATCCCAAGACGCGTTTCAGGCGAGATTTTGCCGCGGCTTGCTCTGCGCCCCTTCGCGGCGGTTAAGCACTTGGTGACCGAAGCACCCCGAATTCAGCTGTCAGAGTTCACTGTCAGTCGCGGGTTCCATGCGCGCCATTCGCCTCCATCCTTCCTTTGATCACGGCGCCGCCCTGCGCGTGCCGCCGCCGAGCGACAAGAAAAGCTGGCGCACACTGTGGCGCTGGCTGGGAGAGGAGGCCTGCGCGGTGGTCGAGAGCGCCGCGGTCCAGGTGCGCACGCCGGAGGGGCCGGTGATCGCACGCTGCGGGGACTGGATCGTGCTTTCGCACTCGGGTTCGTTCCATGTCGCCCACGCCGTCAGGAGCTGTGACGCCTGACGCGCGCGGATCGTTCGAGAATCCGCCATGATGGCGGGATGCCCCAAAGGTTCGAAACTCTCCCGGACGCCGCCGCCTGGTATGAGGCCTGGCTGCGTGAGGCTGCGCTGCCGCTTTGGGCTGAGGCCGGGGTCGACCCGGTCGGAGGGCTGTTCCAGGAGGCCCTGAGCGTTGAAGGCCAGCCTGTCGAGTCGCCGCGTCGGGCCCGTGCGCAGGCGCGGCAGGTGTTTGTGTTCGCCTCCGCCGTGACCGCCGGCTACGGCCAGCGCTGGCTGCCCGTGGCCCAAGAGGGTTGGTCCCGATTCGTGAAGGTCTACGGCCGCCCCGATGGCCTGTTCATCAACCGAGCCGCCGCGGACGGTACACCGCTGGACGAGGCGGCCGACATCTACGAGCAAGCGTTCGCCCTGCTGGCGATGGCGGCTCTGCAGGCGGTCGACCCCGCAGGGGACTTCCTCCACCAGGCCGAGCGCGCCATGTCCGCGCTGGAGGCGCGCCGAACTCCGGCCGGCGGCTTCCGCGAAAACGGGGCCCGTCCCTACCAGGCCAACTGCCACATGCATCTGTTCGAGAGCGTGCTGGCCTGGGAGGCGGCGGGCGGATCGCGTTGGGCCGCGCTTTCCGATGACATCGCCACCCTGGCCATGAACCGGTTCATCGATCCGGCGACCGGGGCCATGCGCGAGTTCTTTGACGCCGATTGGCGCGCGCTCGCCGCTGAGGAGGGGCTGGTCGAACCGGGCCATCAGTTCGAATGGGCCTGGCTGCTGGAACGCTGGGGCAGGTCTCGGAGCGAGCCGAAGGCCCTCGCAGCAGCAAGGCGGCTCTTCGAGAACGGCCTGCGCGGTGTGGATCCCGTCCGCGAGGTGGCCGTCAATGCACTCTGGGACGACTTCTCGGTCCGCGACGGTTCGGCCCGGCTCTGGCCGCAGACCGAACACCTGAAGGCCGCCGTGGTGTTGGGCGACGAAGCCCAGGCCGTGCGCGCCGCCCGTGGCCTCGCGCAATACCTCGATGTTCCGGCCCGTGGCGTGTGGCGCGACAAGCTCCGCGACGACGGGACCTTCGTCGAAGAGCCGGCGCCGGCAACGTCGTTCTACCACCTGATGGTTGCGATCCTGGAGTTGACGGCGCAGGGACGTTAAGCCGTCTAGACGAACGGCGGCATGCAACCTGCTCCCCCCTGATCGGTTCCCGCCGAGGGGGTAGGGCGCGAAGGAGTTTGCCGATGGACATGGCGCCGAAGCCCACCTTCCAGGCCATCGATCCGGCCACGGCGACACCCGGCCGCAGCTACACAGGTCACACGCCCGACGAGGCGCTGCAGATCGCCGGCAAGGCTCGCGCGGGCTTCGACAGCTGGCGGCGCACAGGCATCGCTGAACGGGCGACCATGATGCGCCGCGCTGCGGCCGTGCTGCGCGCGCGGCGGGACGAGTTTTCCGCCCTGATGACCGACGAGATGGGCAAGACCCTGACCGAGGGGCGCGCCGAGGTCGAGAAGTGCGCTGGCAATTGCGACTACTTCGCCGAGCACGCCGCCGCCTTCCTGGCCGAGCGACCGGTGGACATGGGCGGTCCGCGGGCCAAGGTGGCCTTCCGGCCGCTGGGCACGATCCTGGCGGTGATGCCGTGGAATTTCCCGTTCTGGCAGGTGTTTCGCTTCGCCGCGCCCACCCTCATGGCCGGCAACACCGCTGTGCTGAAGCACGCCAGCAACGTTCCCGGCTGCGCGCTCGCGATCGAGGACGTGTTCCGCGAGGCTGGCTTTCCTGCCGACGTGTTCCGCACCCTGCTGATCCCAAGCCGCGACGTGCGCGCGATCATCGAGTCGGACGCCATCTCCGCGGTCAGCCTCACCGGGTCGGTCGACGCCGGCCGCCAAGTCGCGGGCCAGGCCGGCGGCGCCTTGAAGAAGTGTGTGCTCGAACTCGGCGGCAGCGACGCCTACGTCGTGCTGGAAGATGCGCACATCCCCGCCGCCGCGGAGGTCGCCGCTACGGCGCGGATGGTCAACGGCGGCCAGAGCTGCATCGCCGGCAAGCGTTTCGTGGTCGTGGCCGAGGTCCGCGAGGCCTTCGAAGCAGCGCTCGTGAAGGCGATGGACGCCTATACCATGGGCGATCCGCGGCTCGAGGCGACAAAGCTTGGGCCCATGGAGAGCGTCGAGGCGCGCGATCACATCCACCGCCAGGTGGCCGACAGCGTTGGCAAGGGCGCTCGCGCGCTGGTCGGGGGCTCCGTCCCTGACAAGCGAGGCGCCTGGTATCCGGCGACGGTGCTGACCGATGTGCGGCCAGGCATGCCCGCCCACGACGAGGAGGTCTTCGGGCCGGTCGCCGCGGTGATCGAGGCCAAGGACGAGGCCGAGGCCATCCGGATTGCCAACGACAGCCCCTTCGGCCTGGGCTCCGGCGTGCTGACCGGTGACGTCACCCGTGGCGAACGCATCGCCACTGAAGAGCTCGAAGCGGGCATGAGCTTCGTGAACCAGAACGTCCGCTCAGACTCGCGGCTTCCGTTCGGCGGGGTGAAGCACTCTGGCTACGGCCGCGAATGCGCCGACCTCGGCATCCACGAGTTCGTGAACATCAAGACGGTTCTGGTGCACCCCGAGCCAAGGGCCGTGGGCGGGGCTGAGTAGCTGCGGCCAGGAAAGGCGCACGCTCGATGAGGAGGCTGATCGCGGTCGTCGGCGCCCTGGCCATCATGCTGGGCGGACTATGGCTGCTGCAGGGACTGGGCGCCGTGCGCCTTCGCCCCATCCTCTGCTTCGCTGATTGTGAGCCGGTCCAAGGTCCCTCAACCACCTGGGCGCTGATCGGCGCCGTCGTCGTCCTGGCGGGGATCTGGGCGATGTTCCGCGCCTTGAAGCGCTAGGTCGCTTGGCGGCTGTGGGCGAGTCGGCCTGCGAGATAGGTTCGCTCGATCGCCCGATCGTCGCCCAGGATCGCGAGCACGGACAGCTGCTCGGCGATGCCGCCGGCGGCTGCCGTGCGACGGGCGAGCAGGGGCGTTGCGGCCAGGTCAAGAACCAGGAAGTCGGCCTCTTTGCCGGGTGTGAGGTTGCCCACCTTGTCGTCGATCTTCATCGCCCGGGCTCCGGCCAATGTCGCGAGGTAGAAGGCGTGCATGGGGTCGAGCGCCTCGCCGCCCAGCTGGCCCACCTTGTAGGCCTCGCCCATCATGTGCAGCAGCGAGAAGCTCGCGCCCGCCCCAATATCGGTGCCGAGGCCTACGGTGACTCCGCATTGGCAGGCCTGCTTCAGGCTGAAGAGGCCACTGCCCAGCAGGAGGTTCGAGGAGGGGCAGAAGGCGGCCGCCGCGCCGGCTCGCCGCATGCGGTGCAACGCGTCGTCGGTGGTGTGAACGCAGTGGGCGAAGACCGAGCGCGGCGTGACCAACCCATAACGGGCGTAGACGTCCAGGTAGTCGTGGTGGTCGGGGAACAGCTCGCCGACGCGCGCGATCTCCTCCAGGTTCTCTGACATGTGCGTGTGGATCAGCACGTCCGGGTGTGCTGCAGCGACGTCGCCGGCCATGGCGAGCTGGGCGTCGGACGAGGTGACGGCAAAGCGCGGCGTGACGGCGTAGCCCAGGCGGCCGCGGCCGCGCCACGCGCGGATCAGGGCTTCGGTGTCGGCGCGGCCAGTCTCCACGGTGTCGCAGAGCGCGGCCGGTGCGTGGCGGTCCATCAGCACCTTGCCGGCGATCAGCCGCATGTTGCGCCCGAGCGCGGCCTCGAAGAGGGCCTCGACAGAGGTCTTATGCACCGTGCCGAACACCAGCGCGCTGGTCGTGCCGTTGCGCAGCAGCTCATCCAGGAAGAAGCCGGCGGCCTCGTCGGCATGGGCCCGGTCGGCGAAAGCCTGCTCGGCCGGGAATGTGTGGGTGTTCAGCCATTCCAGCAGCTGCGAGCCCCAGGGCGCGACAACGTCCGTCTGCGGATAATGTATGTGGGCGTCGACGAAGCCCGGGGTGATCAACCGGCCCGGGAACTCTGTGATCGTAGCACCCGCCGGCAGCCCGGGTGCAAGGTCCAGATAGGCCCCGAAAGCCGCCACATGGCCGTCCTCGACGACCAGCAGCCCATCGGAATGGTAGGCCCAGGCGGCCTCGGCCGACGCCTTGAAGGGATCATCCAGCGCATGCAGCAGCGCGGCGCGATAGGCGTGTCGGCTCACGTCTCATACTTAGGCCGCCTCGCCGGCGGTTCCCAGCAGGGTCTTGGGGGCTCGGGCTGGCGCCGACGATAAAGCGCAACCATATCAGGGGTATGCTCGCTTAAGAGCAAAGTCGTAACGCTTGCCGGGTCTGATAGGCGGGCGTTGGCCTTTTTCGTTTCCCGGAGGCTTCCCAGACGAACCATGTCCCCCAACAGGACGTCCCACATCCGGCTCACGTCGCACCCGGGAACAGGGTCGACGAGCCGCTACCCGATCCATTGGGACGCCCCAACGGCGCGTGAGCGCGGGCCGGTCATTGCGACACCCAATTCCGGCGCTGACCGAAATGCGGTGGGCGCCCACGGCGGCGCCTATTCGATCTATCGGGCGCTTGCGATCTCGGCGGGCGCCATGACGGCCGAAACGCGGCCGGAGCTGCACAACACGCACCCCGCGGCAACGATCGGCCCGCACGCCCAGTGGCATGAGCCCGGCAAGATCGTCTCCCTCGATCCCTGGGGCCATCGGGTGGCGGAAGACTTCGCCTCCGAGCTGGCTGAGGGCGTCGACATCCGCCCGACCATCGCGATCACCAAGGCGCGCATCGACCTGCCGGAGATCCGGGAGGCCATCGCCAAGGGCCGCTTGAAGGTCGACGGCCAGCTGATCCACGAGGCCAGGGACGTGGCGGTCACCAAGGCGGCCATTGACCCGGTCTGGTATCTGCCGGGCATCGCCCAGCGGTTCGAGGTCGATGAGACCCTGCTACGCCGCACGCTCTTCGAACAGACCGGCGGCATGTACCCAGAGCTGGTTACGCGGCCGGATCTCGCCGTCTTCCTGCCGCCGATCGGCGGGATCACGCTCTATATGTTTGGCGACCCGGCCCGCCTCGGAGACAAGCGCTATGCGCTCACCTGCCGTGTCCACGACGAGTGCAACGGCTCTGACGTCTTCGGTTCGGACATCTGCACCTGCCGGCCCTACCTGACCCACGGCATTGAGGAGGCGGTCCGGCAGGCCCAGGCCGGCGGCGCCGGGCTCATCGTCTACAACCGCAAGGAAGGCCGCGCGCTCGGCGAGGTGACGAAGTTCCTCGTCTACAACGCCCGCAAGCGCCAGCCGGGCGGCGACCAGGCGGCGACCTATTTCGAGCGCACAGAGTGCGTGGCTGGTGTGCAGGATGCGCGCTTCCAGCAGCTGATGCCCGACGTCATCCACTGGCTCGGCATCCGCCGCATCGACCGCTTCGTCTCCATGTCCAACATGAAGTACGACGCCCTGGTCAAGGGCGGGATCGAGATCGGCGAACGCGTGCCGATCCCGGACGATCTCGTGCCGGAGGACGCCTCGGTCGAGATGGAGGCCAAGAAGGCGGCCGGCTACTTCACATCCGAGAAGCCGCCAACGAAGGCGGACCTCAAGAAGGTCGTCGGCCGGGACCTGAAGGAATTTTGAGATAACTGACCTGGCTGCCGGAGCTTCTGCCGACGCCGCCACCGCGGCGCGCACCCTGCTTTCCGCGCGCGCGGTGCGCGAACGTGCGCACGAGCTGCTGGCCGCCGCCCTGGCGGGGGACGTCGTCGAGTGGCGTGTGGAGATGCGCCAACTGGGCGCCGCCGCCGATCTGACGGCGCAGGTGGTGCGCGAGGCCTATCCCGATCTCGATGTTCCTTTCCATGCCCGCTGGCGGCATTTCACGATCGATGGGCGTGATCTCTGGGCGACGCGGGACAAGCCGTGGCTCGAGCCAAAGGACGAGGCGCGCGCGGCGTTCGATCTGGCGATCACCTCAGTGCTGCTCGACGCGGGCGCGGGTCCGGCCTGGCGCTACAGGGATGTTGCGACCGGCGCGGTGCTCGGCAGATCCGAGGGGCTCGGCATCGCCTCGCTGCGGCTCTTCGAGTCCGGTGCGCTTTCAGCCGACCGCGACGACCCCCTCCGCGCCGACGCGCTGGGTAGGGTCGACGCCGAGATGCTGGCCAAGGCGTTCCAGGTTGCGGCTGGCAACCCGCTGGTCGGCCTCGAAGGCCGGGCCGCCTTGTTGCGGCGCCTGGGTGAGGTCGTCGGCCGGCCGGGCGCCCTGTTCGACGTCATGGCCTCCCGTGCGACGAACGGAATCCTGCCCGCGCCCGTCATCCTCGACGTGCTGCTGGAGGTGCTGGGCCCGATCTGGCCGGGCCGTCTGCGCCTGGGCGGCGTGCCGCTTGGCGACTGCTGGCGACACCCTGCAATCCGGCGCAGCGACCCCACCGACGGCCTCGTGCCGATCCATAAGCTCTCGCAATGGCTGGCCTACTCGCTGATCGAGCCGCTGGAAGCGGCGGGCATGACGGTGGTCGACGTCGATGGCCTGACAGGCCTCGCCGAATATCGAAACGGCGGCCTCTTCGTGGACACCGGCGTTCTGTCTCTGGCGGACCCGGCCGACGCGTCCCGCGCCCACCCCGTAGCGGAGCCCCTGGTTGTCGGCTGGCGATCGCTTACCGTAGCCTTGCTGGACAAGATCGCGCCTATGGTGCGCGAGCGCCTGGGTGTCGCTCAGGAGAACTTTCCGCTAGCGCGGGTGCTGGAGGGCGGCACCTGGGCGGCGGGTCGCCGGATCGCCCTCGAAAAGCGGGCCGCTGGCGCGCCGCCGATCGCCGTCCTCAGCGACGGTACCGTTTTTTGAGGGGCACATGAAGGGCGTCACCGTCGTCGATCACCCGCTGGTGCAGCACAAGCTGACGCTGATGCGGAGGAAGGACACCTCGATCAAGAGCTTCCGCCAACTCCTGAAGGAGATCGGCGTCCTGGTCTGCTACGAGGTCACCCGCGATCTGCCGCTCGAGGCAGTGGAGATCGAGACGCCGATGCAGGCGATGACCGCGCAGCAGTTGGCCGGCAAGAAGCTGGTCTTCGCGCCGATCCTGCGCTCGGGGATGGGCATGCTGGACGGGATGCTCGAACTGGCGCCCGCCGCCCGCGTCGCCCACGTCGGCCTCTACCGAGATCCCGCGACGCTCGAGTGTGTCGAATACTACTTCAAGGCGCCGGCCGATATCGACGAGCGGCTGGTGGTGGTGATCGATCCCATGCTGGCGACCGGCAACACCGCCATCGCTGCGGTCGATCGGCTGAAGGAAGCCGGCGCGACGGCGATCCGCATGGCGTGCCTCCTGGCCTCTCCGGAAGGCATCTCGAAGTTCCAGGGCCACCACCCGGGCGTCCACATCTGGACCGCGGCGGTGGACGAGAAGCTGAACGACCACGGCTATATCCTGCCCGGCCTCGGTGACGCCGGCGATCGGATGTACGGGACCCGATAGTCGCGGACCCTAGGCCGCCTCGGCGGTCTTTTCCTGGTGGATACGGATCAGCAGGGCGACCACGTCGTCCGCGCTGATCGGCTTGGCGAGGTGGTCGTCCATACCCGCGGCGCGCGCGCCCGAGACATGTTCCGGCAGTGCGTTGGCGGAAAGCGCCACGATCGGCGTGCGCGGCCGACCCCGGGCCATCTCCAGCGAGCGGATCTCGCGCGCCGCCCCGAGGCCGTCCAGAACCGGCATCTGCAAGTCCATGAGGATCAGGTCGAAGCCCTCGCGCACTACGGTCTCCACCGCCTCGCGGCCGTTCTCGACCATCTTTAGGTCCACGCCGAGCGGCTCGAGGATCAGCGAGACGATCGCGCGGTTGGTGGGGTGATCCTCCGCCAGCAACACCCGCATCTCCGACAGGTCGATCCGGACGCCATCGTCGATCGGAGAAGCTTCGAGCAGCACCTCGGTCACCGGCAAGGGCAGGGTCACGGAGAAGGTCGATCCCTGGCCAGGCTCGGAGTCGGCCTCGATCTGACCGCCCATCATCCCTGCCAGTGACGAAGAGATCGCCAGGCCAAGTCCGCAACCTGCGAAGCGTTGGGTGACCGGAATGTCCGTCTGACGGAAGCGGCTCAGCAGTTGAGCCTGGACGTCGTCCGAAATGCCGACGCCCGTATCCGTCACGGTGAACGTCACCTGCTCGCCTTGCCTCGCCACGGACACGGTTACCGCCCCGGACGTCGTGAATTTGACGGCGTTGGACAGCAGGTTCGAAAGGATCTGGGACACCCGGACGTCGTCACCGAAGCACGAGCCGCGCGCGGTCTCGTCGACGTGGATCTCGAAGGCGAGGCCCTTGGCCTCGGCGCTCGCCCGATGGACAGCCGAGATCGTCGTGACGCACGATTCAATGTCGAAGGGCGCGCCGTCGATCGTCAGCTCTCCGGCCTCGATGCGGGAAATGTCGAGGATGTCGTTCAGAACCTGCTCGAGCAGCCGGCCCGATGCCAGCACCAGTTGCGCCATCTCGCGCCCGCGCTCCGACGTCTGCTCCTTGGCCAGGGTGTCGGAGAGCGCGATCACCCCGTTCAGGGGCGTGCGCAGCTCATGGCTCATATTGGCCAGGAACTCGCTCTTGGCGGCGTTGGCGCGTTCAAGCTCGGCGGTGCGGGTCTGCACCCGCGCCTCCAGGTCTTCCAGGATCTCGTCCTCACGCTTGCGGTCCTCGATGAGGGACCTGGCGAGTTGGCCGATCTCGTCGGGGCGCTGGGCTAGCACATCGGCTTCCGCGTCGGTCGAGTCGCCGAGCGCGCGCAGGGGCGAGACCACGAGGCGCCGCACCATGCTGAACAGGATCGCGCCTGCGATCGCCACGATCAGGAACTTGCTGGCGAACTCGGAGAGAACCGCCTTAAGCGCCCCGACCGCGATCTTAGCCTTGGGGTAGGCGATGAGCAGCAGCCACGACGGGCCATCGAGGCGCCCATAGGCGATCAGCGTCTTGCCGTCGGAGCTTTCGACCACGCCAGTGGGCTTGCCCTGGGCGTTGATGCGCGTGGTGAGGCCATCGAGCCCGTAGGTTTCCTTGACGCTCGCGACCGCCTGGGGATCGTAAGCTTGGTCGCGGGTGATCCCTGGCGCGGCGATGAGGTCGCCCTTGTCGGTGACGATGAGGCTGGCAGCGCCGGCGGGCGCGTCGTGAACGACCTGCGACAGGTAGGGGTCCGCCATCACCGTGGAGCCCCAGGCGCCGACGTAGCGGCCGTTGACGTACACGGGACTGACGCACCCCGAGATCAGGCTCCCTTGGGTCTTGTCCTGCATCAGGGCGGACAGCGGCATGCAGCGCATGCGGCCCGTCCGGTTGTTCTCCGGCAGGGGGTAGCTGCCCTCTTCGGTGCGGTCGAAGGCGACGTTGGCCGCCGGCGTCTTGCGGAAGAAGGAGAGCGCTGCCGCCCGGTGTGGGGCGAAAAGGATCAGCCGGTCCTTGGGGGCCAGGAAGAAGAAGTTTTCCGACCGGGCGAGGTCGGATTCGCCCACACGGCTCACCACCACGGTGGCGGCGGTGATCATCCGCTTGTCGTCCTCGGTCAGCTTAGCGGCGTGCCCGATATAGGCGCCCAGCCCGTAGATGGCGTCGCCCTCGGCAGTTTGCTCGCCGCCGTAGAGGCTGTCGCGGCTGCGCCGCGTGCCGTCGGCCTTCTTTGGGAACCAGGCGTCGAACTGCCGATCCAGCTCTCGCTCACGCCGCACGACCGAGAGGCGACGGCGCAGGGCCTCGCTGGCGGCGACGTGTTTGGCGCGGAGGGTCTCGAAGGACTCCTTTTCGGTGCGCGTGCGCTCCTTCACATAGATCGCCAATTCGGCGATCCGATGCTGTTCGTCCTGCTTGCGATACTGGGAATAGGTCGCCAGAGCGTCGACCAGCAGCACAAGGGTCATGCTGACGACGAACGCCGTCAGCAAGAGGGTGCTTATCGATCGGAATTGGATGCCGCGCACGAGTTACGACCGCCTTTCGCGCTCAGTCGTACGGGCAAATGCTTTCCGAAGGCTTCCCTGCGGGCAAAATTCCGCTAAGTGGCGAATTCCACCACAGCCAGCACGAGTGCTGCGATCCAGGCGGTCTCCAGACCCATGACGACGATCGGGCGCCAGCCCGCGGCGATCAGGGCCTTGAAGGAGGTCTTCATGCCGAGCGCGGCGATCGCCACGACAAGGCACCAGCGGGAGACCTCGCCCGCACCGGCGACCACGGGCTTCGGAAGAAATCCAAGGCTGTTCAACGCCACCAGCGCCGCGAACCCGAAGAGGAACGTGGGGATCGGCACCCTGGCGCTCGATTGCCCCGCGCGCCCACGCGAGAGAACAAGGGCGATGCTCGCCACCACCGGCAGCAGCATGGCGACACGCAGCAACTTCACATAGGTCGCCACGTCACCGGTCTGCTGCGAGATCATGTAGCCGGCCCCGACCACCTGGGCGACGTCATGGATCGTGCCGCCGAGGAACAGGCCCGCCCGCTGGTGGTCGAGGCCGAGCGCGGTCACCAGCATCGGATAGAGGATCATGGCGATCGTGGAGAGGGTCGTCACCACAACGACGGCCAGGATCACGTCGCGCTCGCTCTCCTTGGTCTTCGGCAGCACCGAGGCGATCGCCAGGGCGGCCGAGGCGCCGCAGATGCCGACCGAGCCCCCTGACAAGACGCCAAAGGCGCGGCTAAGGCCAAGCAGGCGCGCCAGCCCCAATCCGACCAGCAGGGTCGTCGCAACGCCGGCCACAACCATGGCGATGGGCGTGGGGCCAAGGGCGATGATCTGCTCGACAGTGATGCGCGCACCCAGGAGGGCGACACCCGTTCTCAGGACCGCCTTGGATGCGAACTCGATCCCGGGAATGCAGCGGCCTTCCTCATGTAGGAAGTGGAAGGTCATGCCGAACAGCAGGGCGAACAGCATCACCGGCGCCTTGTAGTGCGAGGCGAGCCAGTCCGCGGCGAGCGCGATCGTCAGCGCCACTAAGACGCCCGGATAGACCGAGCGCGCGAAGGCTTCGACGCTGAGCTGGCGACGCGCGGCCGGAGCGGAGACCGGCAGGCCCTCCATGCCCTCGAAGGACTGGAACATCTCGTGCGCCGCGGCGGCGTCCGTATCGATGTCCCTGATGACCATGGCGGGCCGCGTCTCCGTTCCGTGCGAGCCTGCGCCCGTTCGCGGCACGGCGTCTAAGCGAATAGCGCAGCCAGGCCGGCCGGCGCCATCATTGCGTCCACCTCGCCCCGCGCATCAGGTCAGTGAGCGACGGCCTTTGCCGGCCATTCTGTCATCGTGGCGAAAATCGCCTTAGTCTCGAAAGGCCGCCGATACCGGCCCGGAGACGCCAGATCCCCCCGTCCGAACTCGAATCCCCTGAGAGCCTCCTGCGTGCGGGACGGTTTGCGGACGCGATCGCGCAAGCGGAGCGGCGGCTAAAGCAGACGCCCCACGACGCTGCGGCCTGGTCGGCCCTTGCCATGAGCCTGTTCGCCGCTCGCCGGCCGGAAGACGCCATCATCGCCTGGGACCGCGCGCTCGCTCTGGTTCCCGACGCGCCCGACGCCCTCTGCGGGAAGGCGAGGATCCTGCAGGACACGGGCAGGGTGGAAGAGGCGAAGGCGCTCTATCAGCGGGCGTTGGCGCGCGAGCCCGACCGTTTCGACGCAGCCTTTGGCCTGGCGCTGCTTGCCACGGAAGCAGGAGACTGGACGGAAGCCGACCGGTGGGCGGCGCCGTTGCGGGCGCGGCATCCCGATGCCCCGGCGCTCGCCTGGCTCAGCGCGCGGGTGGCGCTGGGGCGCGGGGACGCGGCGACAGCGGAGAGGCAGTTGGCCGCTCTGGCCCGGGATCCGCGCCTGGGCGCTGAGCAACGGGCCGACGCTCTGCTGATGGTCTCCGAGGCGCTGGATGCGCTTGGCCGACCACCTGAGGCCTTCGCGGCGGCCGTCGCGGGCAAGGCCCTGCAGCGGAGCCTCTTTGCGGAGCGCGCCGCCGGGCGCGAGGGCGCGATCGCCCGGTTCGAGCGCATCGAGGGTTGGTTCGCCGCGACCGATCCCGCACCTTGGCAGGCGCCGCCGCTCGCGATCCCAGCTGCGGGACAGGCGGACAGCCATGCCTTCCTCGTTGGCTTCCCGCGATCCGGCACCACCCTACTCGAGCAGGCTCTGGCTGGGCATTCGCGTGTCGCCGCGCTGGAAGAGGCGCCGACCCTGGCCGCCGCACACGCTGAATTCATGAGCACCCCGCAGGGACTGGAACGGCTGGCCAGGTTGACGCCGGCGGAGGCCGCACCCTGGCGCGCCCGCTACTGGGCTGACGTCGCAGGCTACGGGGTCAAGACCGCCGGTCGACTGTTCCTCGACAAGGCGCCGGCCGGAACCGTTGATCTGCCGCTGGTGGCCAAGCTGTTCCCTGACGCGAGGATCCTGTTCGCGGTGCGCGATCCGCGCGACGTGACCCTGAGCTGCCTGCGCAACAACTTCCAGCTCAACGCCATGACCTACGCCTTCACCGACCTGGCGCAGACGGCCGGCTGCTACGCGGCCTGCATGACGATGGCGGAGACCTACCGCCGAGTGCTGCCGCTGAAGGTGCTGGACGTCCGCCACGAGGCGCTGATCGCGGGTTTTGGCCGTGGGCTCGCCGAGGTCTGTCGGTTCCTGGGAATTGCGCCGGAACCGGCGATGTCCGACGTGGCGCGCACGGCGAACCGGCGATCGGTGCGGACCCCAAGCGCGCAGCAAGTTCGCGCCGGCCTCAACCGCAAGGGGTTGGCGCGCTGGCGCAGCTATGAAGCGGAGCTAGCGCCCGTGCTTCCGGTGCTGGAGCCGTGGGTGGGGCGGTTTAGGTACGACCGGGACTGAGCACAAAAAAAGCGGAGCGACAGGTCGCTCCGCTTCAGTTGCCGTCCTCGGGGAAATACCTCTAGTAGCGAAGCCTGAAGCCGAAGAAGATCTGCGTGCCGTTGTCATAGACGGCCCGCGGCTGGCTCTTGTTCAGCGCGTAGTATTTCAGGTTGTTGTCGGTGATATTCAGAGCGTCGAGGGTGAGCTCGATGTTGTTGTTGATCCGGTAGCTGGCCGAGGCGTCGAGCTGGCCGTAGTTGTCCTGGTTTTCGGCGGCGCTCCGGTCCAGGCCGACGAAGAAGTGCGAACGGTAGGTGTAGGCCAGACGTGCGCTGAAGCCATGGGCCTCGTAGTAGCCCACCAGGTTCGCGGTCCACCTCGAAGCGCCCACCAGCGGATGGCCGTCGGCGTCCTCGGAGTCGATGTAGGTGGCGTTGGCCTGGAACCCGAAGTCGTAGGGCAGTGGCTGTTGCACCTGGAGTTCGACGCCCCTGACCTCGCCCGTCGTATTGCTGGGCGAAGAGATCGAGTAGTTCGAGAAGACCGGAACGACCGGTCCGCCCGGCGTGGCGGCCTTGGACAGCAGCGCGTTCAGGTAGACGGCGTTGTGCGTCCCGAACGTCACGTACGAGGACAGGTTCTGGTAGAAGACGCTGATCGCCGCGAGCGAGGTCGGGGCGTAGTACCACTCCAGAGCTGCGTCGTAGACCGCGGCCTTGATCGGCTTCAGGTCCGGGTTGCCGCCGTTGCCGGTGAGGATCGTGTCGGTCAGCGACACCGCGCCGCCGAGCGCGCTGTAGTCAGGCCGCGCGATGGTCTGGGCGGCCGAGACCCTCAGATAAAGGTCGTCCTTGACGTCGAACGTCAGGTTGATGCTGGGCAGGAAGTCCACGTAGTCGTGGCTGACCTTGCTGACGTAGTAGGGGCCGTAGGCGGAGCTGGTGATGACGCCAGGGCCTGTCGCGCTGGCGTCGGGGCCGTTCACGTAGGAGTTC
>DASXKT010000284.1:0-10167 GCA_036496685.1 Phenylobacterium sp. | reverse complement strand
CCAGAACCGCCCGGCGCGCCGCCTCGCGAAGCTTCGCTAGGTCCGTCCGTCGCCGACACGGTCGACAGCCTCGCAGAGTTTCATCAAGCCCACTACAGGGAGGCATCGAGGCTTCAACAGTCGATAGATTGGCTGACCGAGAAACTAGGCCGACCGACCGTCGTGATCGTTATTCTCGCTGGCATCGCCGGCTGGACCGCTTACGCGGCCGTGACGACAGGCGGCGGCGTCGACAAGCCAGCTTTCGCCTGGCTCGAACTCTTCGGCACGCTCTCGGCTCTGGTCGTCGCGGTGCTGATCCTGGTCACCCAGCGACGGGAGGATCAGCTCGCGGATCGCCGCGCGCAGTTGACCCTGGAACTCGCCCTGCTCGCCGATCGGAAGAGTTCGAAGATCATATCGCTGCTGGAAGAACTCCGCCGCGACCATCCCGATGTCGCGGACCGAGTCGACCGGGAGACCGACGACCTTGCGACGCCCGCGGACCCCAAGGTCGTGCTTGCTGCCATTGACGAGCAGACAGCGGTACGAACAAGGCGGGAAAAACCCTAGCCGCGTCAGGCCGCAAGCCTCGGCCTTTCCGCGGCCTGCAGCTGAACCAGGATGTCCGCCATGGCGTCGCTGGGCAGACCGCCGTCGCTCGCGAAGGATCCCTCGGCGAAGATCAGAGCGACCCGATCCCGCGCGCGGCTCACCCGGCTCTTGATCGTGCCGACCGCGCAGCCAGCCATCTCAGCGACCTCCTCGTAGGAGAAGCCACCTGCCCCGATCAGGATGAGCGCCTCGCGCTGTTCATCCGGCAGCAGCATGAGCGCGCGGCGCAGTTCGTCGAGTTCCAGCGCGGCGGTCGGGTTGGTGTTGGCGACCAGCGTATTCTCCGCCACTTCCTGGTCGAGCGGGGTCGAACGCCAGGAGCGTCGCTTCTCGCCGAAGAACTGGTTCCGCAGGATCATGAAGACCCACGCCTTCAGGTTAGTCCCTGGCGTGTAGCTCTGCTGATTGCTCAAGGCCTTGGTCAGAGCCTCCTGAGCCAGATCGTCGCCGAGGCCGGCGTGGCCGCTGAGCGTCCGTCCAAAGGCGCGCAATTGCGGGATCAGCGCCACCAGGCCGTTACGGAACGCCTCGTTCTCATCTTGCTGGACGCTCATCTGTTCATCGCTTTTCAGGAGGACGGCGCGTGCGCCTTGCATCCACAACGCATCGGCGAGCAACAAGCTCCGCCATGGGAGAAAGAAAGACGCATGAACCGCCGGTGGCTCGCCGGCGTTGGGTACGGCAGGGGCATAGGGCCTCGCCTGGAGGTCTCGCAATGGCCCGCACACGCAATCCCTGGCTTCGCGTCGGATGGGAGGCTTGGTCGTTGGGCCTCGAGTCGTCCGCGGTCATCGGGCTACGATCCACTAAGCTCATGGCCGGCGGGGCGAGCGGCGCCGCCGAAGCCAAGCGCATGATCGCCGAGAAGGTGGACGCCGGACTGGCGTTGCAGACGCTGGCTATGAGCGGTGGGCTCGGCTGGACGCCGCAGGCTGTCGCGGGGAAGACCCTGGCGCATTATCGCCGCCGCGTGCGAGCAAACCGCCGCCGGCTCGCGAAGGGCTGAGGTTGGCCGCTCGTCCCGTCCGGCGCGCGATCCGACCGGCCGAGAGGGCCGAGGCGCTGGCGTCCGCGCGAAACCTCAAGATGGCGCGGTCGGCGCACGCATATGTGCGCGGCAGCACGACGAAGTTCTACGCCTGGTTGGAAAACAGCGCCGGAAAGGTTCCTGAGGGTCCCCCGATTTGGATCTGCGGCGACTGCCACGTGGGCAACCTGGGCCCGCTGGCGGACGCCAAGGGCCGGGTAGCGGTGCAGATCCGCGACCTGGATCAGACGGTGATCGGGAACCCGGCGCACGACCTCATCCGGCTGGGCCTCTCGCTGGCTTCGGCCGCGCGCGGATCGGACCTTCCCGGGGTCACGACCGCAAAGATTCTCGAACAGCTGGCGGCGGGCTACGAAGCCGCGCTCGGTGGTGCGTTCGAGACCGCACGTGACAAGAGCCATCGGCCGGTGGAGATCCAGGTCTTGCTGGAACGTTCGGTGCGGCGGCGCTGGCGGCACCTGGCGGCCGAGCGTCTCGACACGGTGGAACCGAGAGTGCCTCTCGGCCGCAGGTTCTGGCATTTGGATCGCAAGGAAACCGCCGCGTTGAAGGCCCTGGTCGCGGATCGCGACCTCAGCGCCATGATCAGCGCTCTGCAGGGTCGCAGTGCGGATGACACCGTCGAACTGGTCGACGCCGCCTACTGGATGAAGGGCTGCAGTTCGCTTGGCCGGCTTCGCTACGCAGTGATGCTGCGGGTCAGCGACGGCGCCTCGTCGAGCCTTTGCCTGATCGACGTCAAGGAAGCGACCGCGGCGGCCGCGCCACGGGCCGCTGACGAGACCATGCCGCGCGACAACGCCGTGCGTGTGGTGACCGGCGCAAGGGCCCTGTCGCCGTACCTGGGCGAACGCATGATCGCCGCGCGGCTCATGGACAAGGCCGTGGTGCTGCGTGAGCTGATGCCGCAAGACCTCAAGATCGAGGTGGAACGGCTCAGTCACAAGAAGGCGACCACGCTTGCCCGCTACCTCGGCGGCGTCGTCGGCCGCGCCCATGGCCGGCAGATGGAGGCCGCAACGCGCGCCGCCTGGCGCCAGACCCTGGCCAAGGCCGGGACCTCGACGCTCGACGCCCCCGCATGGCTATGGTCGAACGTCGTCGAGCTGATTGGGACCCACGAGGCGGCCTACCTCGAGCACTGCCGCCGGTTTGCACTCGCTCAGTCGACGTAGGCGGGCGTGGGCGGCGTCCGGCATCCGGTGTAGCCGCATCGGGTTTTGCACCCATTTGGCGCGACGCCGGGGACCGATAGCGTCGGCAGGGCGTTAGAAGCCGACCGGAGTCCTGCATTGCCGGAGCCCCATCTTGCATGAGCTGATCGAGTCCGCGCGGGTCTGGGTGGCTTCCGGCCACTGGGTCACCCTGGGTGGCCGGCTCATCGCCGCGGCCGCCATCATGGGCGGGGCGTACCTGCTGACGCGCGTACTGAGCGCCGTACTCGAACGGCTTCGGCGAAGGTCGACTCATTCGGCATCGCTGCTTTACATCGTCGAGAAGGTCTCGGGTTACGCCATTCTGCTGGTCGGCGTGCTCTCCGGCCTTTCGACCCTCGGCGCGAACCTCAACTCGTTTTCGGTGTTCGCCGGCGCGACGGGCGTGGGCTTGGGCCTGGGGTTGCAGGGCATCGTCCGCGAGTTCTTCTCCGGCCTGGTGCTGATCTTCGACTCCTCCATAAGGGTTGGGGACTTCGTGGAGACCGACACCGGCGTGCGCGGCGAGATCGTCGAGGTCGGCGCGCGCGCGACGCGGCTACGCACCAACGACGCGCTCTACGTGGTCATCCCGAATTCGAAGATGACGCAGAGCCAGGTGACCAACTGCACCTTCTCCGACACGTCCCGGCGGATCCACGTGCCGTTCTCGGTCGTCGCCTCGGCCGACAAGGCGCGGGTCCGCGAAGTGGTGCTGGCCGCGGCGAAGGCCATGCCGTTCACGCTCCCCGACCACGAGCGGCGGAACACCCAGGTCTGGCTGACCGGCTTCAGCGGCGCCGGATTGAACTTCGAGCTCATCGTCTGGCCGACGCTGCGGTCCTCCCGCCACCCCGCCTCGATGCACGCCGCTTACACCTGGGCGATCCACGACGCGCTGCTCGCCGCGCAGATCGACACCGCACCACCGCCTAACGCGCTGCGCATCGAAACCGTGGCCGGTGGCCGGCGGGCCGAGAAAGCGACGGCCGCCCGGCGTCCTGACGTCAAGCAACCACCTGCGCGACGGCGCGGCGCCAAGGCCGAGGCCTCGCCGAACGACGCGCTGACCGCGGTGTTCGACGAAGCGAACAGCGATGATCGCGCGCGCGAAATCGAACACGCTGAGAGAGAGGCCCGACGCCAAGGCGCAGTCCCGAGCGACACCTGAACATAGGGCTCCGTGCGCAATTAACGCAGCGCGGCGACCGCGGTCTTTGCGCCGCCGAAATAGTGTGCGAGACGCGGGGTCTTAAGCCTTTGGATTGCCGGTCTTCCGCGGGGCGCGTGATTTTTCCATGAAGCAGTTCCTGATCACCGCCGCCGGTGTCTTCGCGGGCCTGCTGATCTTTATGATCGGCGTGCCCTTTGTCCTGATCTCAATGGCCGCCGCGGCTGCCGGGCCGGGCCCGATCCCCTCGCAGGCGGTGCTCGAGCTCGATCTCAGGGACCCCCTTACCGACCAGTCCGCACAGAGCCCGCTGGCGGGCTTCACCCGCCGTGGCCATTCGGCCATGTCGATCCTCGAAGGCCTGCGCCGCGCGGAGAAGGACGATCGGGTCAAGGGCGTGCTCGTACGGCTGCCGGAAGGCGGTATCGAGCCCGGCCTTGCAGACGAATTACGCTTGTCGATCAAGCACTTCGCCGCCTCCGGCAAACCGATCATCGCCCACAGCCAAGGCCTCTATCCGTCGGGCGTGATCACCGCGACCTATATGATCGGCGCGGCGGCGAACGAGCTTTGGATGCAGCCCGGCGCGTCGTTCCAAGTGACCGGTGTCGCTAACGAGGACCTGTTCTTCAAGCGGCTATTCGACCGGTTTGGCGTCAAGGCCGACTACGAGCAGCGCTATGAGTACAAGAACGCCATCAACGGCTACCTCTACGACGACTACACGCCCGCTCACCGGGCGGCAGAACTCTCATGGCTGGGGTCGGTCTACGCGACCGACATCGCCGCGGCCGCAGCCGACCGCAAGCTCGATCCGGCGGCTCTGAAGACCAGTCTGGAGGCGGGGCCCTACCTCGCCGAGGACGCCGTCGGCCTTCACCTGATCGACCACGTCGGCCAGGTGCACGAGGCGCAGGAGGCCCTGCTGAAGAAGGCCGGCAGCGACTCCGAGATGGTCGACTTTGAGGACTACGCCCACGGCCGGGCGCCGCGCGAGCGGGGACTCGGGCCGGCGGTGGCGATCATCGAGGGCGAGGGCGAGATCGTCGACGGCCGGGACCAGGGCGGAAACCCTTTCCGCGGCGGATCCGGCATCTATGCCGACGACGTCGCCGACGCCTTCTACGACGCCATCAAGGCCAAGGACGTGAAGGCCATCGTCTTCCGGCTCAACTCGCCAGGCGGCTCAGACACCGCATCCGAGCAGATCCTCGCCGCCATCCGCGCCGCCAAGGCCGCCGGTAAGCCGGTCGTGGTCTCCATGGGCACCTATGGGGCATCAGGGGGATATTGGGTGTCTTCGGAGGCCTCTTCGATCGTGGCCCAGCCCTCGACCCTAACCGGCTCGATCGGGGTGTTTGGCGGTAAGTTCGCGCTTGGCCCGGCGCTTGCAAAATATGGCGTGGATGTCCGCCAGCTCGGTGTCGGCGGCTCCTACGCGGGCGCCTTCGGGATGGGGCAGGAGTTCACGCCCGAGCAGCGCGCGGTCTTTGGCCACTGGATGGACCGCATCTACGACAACTTCGTCGCCCGGGTGGCCGTGGGCCGCAAGCTCACCCCCGACCGCGTACGCGAGATCGCCAAGGGCCACGTCTGGACCGGCGCGCAGGCCAAGGAGCTGGGGCTCGTCGACGAGATCGGCGGCTTCTACCAGGCCGTGGACAAGGCCAAGGCGCTTGCCAACATCTCCGGCGAGGCGCGTCTCAAGCGCATGTCGCCGAACGGCTCGCCGCTGGAGGCCCTGCAGAAGATGCTCGGTGTTTCCGCGTCCTCCGCGCGGACGCTGGCGGCGGCCGCCTGGGTGTTCGGCGACCCGCGGGCGCAGGGGATCATCGACGAACTCGGCCAGGCAAAGTTGCGGAGCCAAGGGGCCATGGTGCTGGCGCCCACGCGCATCCACTAGGCCTCGGCGCCTAGAAGGTTGCGCCGGGCCTGCGCTCACCGGGCAGCGCCGGAGTGAACACGACCTGCTTGCGGCCGAAGTCGAGCGTAACGTCCCGGAAGTGGCGCAGCACGTCCACCCCGATCAGGATCGCCGGCCGGTCGGCCAGCTTCCACAGTTCGAAGATATGCAGCTCGGCGAAGATGCCGATCACCTGGTTCACCGCCATGCCGCCCAGCCGAAGGGTCGGCAGTGGCGCGAACTCCCCCATGGCGGTCTGTCCGGTGGCGCTGATCAGCGGCACGGGCGCGAGCCGCACCCCGAAGTCGGGCGTCGCGCGCACCACCGCATCGCGAAGCGCGCGATTGCCCACCGTGACCTGGGATCCGGAGTCCAGGAAGGCGCTGACCGGCACGCCGCCCACCTGGGCATCGAGGATCACGAGCTGACCAAAGCGGTAGGTCGCCGCGACGTGGATCGGGTCGACGTGGCTGGGAATGCGTGAGTTGGAGGCGCGGCCGAGCTCCGGCCCGGGCGACGACGCGCTGATTTCGAACCGGTTGTCGGCGAAGTCGAGCGACATCCGCCGTCCCCGCAGGATGTCGACGCCCAGCAGGCCATCGGCGCCCAACCGCGCCCGAGGCACCGTCGGCAATTCCAGCCCGGACGAAACGACCTCGCCCACCGCCAGGCGCCGGACCGCGGCCATGTTCGCCGGTTCGACGCCAGCGATCCCGTGCACGTCCGCCTGCCCGGCCGAACTGAGGCCGCACTCCGCCGCGACCTCGGTCGCCACCACCGATCGGTTGGCGCCGGTATCGACCACGAAACCGAAGGGACCTCGGCCGTTGATGAACACCGGCACGACCATGCGCTTGGCTTCGTCGAAGGCCGTTTCGAGCTGGGCCCCGGCGTCGGGCTTGGGCGGCGATTGGGGGGTAGGTTCGGTGTCGAGGAGGTTGACAGAGATCACCTGGCGCGGGCCGGTCGTCGCGCAGGCGCTCAGCAGGGCCGGCGCGAGCGCCGCCGCCAAGCCGCGCCTGGACCATCCTTCCCCTGACATTCCCACTCCTTGGCCGGCCCACTCCTTGGCCGGCCCATTCCTTGGCCGGCCCACTGCTTGGCGGGCGGCTTGCTGGCCGGCGACTCCCCTGACGCCAGCTTGCCCGGCAAGCCGCAAAAGCGGAAGGGATAGCGACGAGGCGCTCAGTCGGCGGCGTAGCCGAACTGTTCAACCCACGGCCGAAGCGCCGGCAGCACCGGCGCCATCTGGTCGGCATATCGGCGCCAAACACCGATCCCTTCCGGGTTGAGGCCGCGGGCGAGTTGCGCTGCGCTCGGCGTTGCGACTCCGCGCTGGTGGATTTGCTCGGAGAAGTCGCGCATGGCCTCGGTGAACGGCAGGTCGAGGAAGGCGCAGACCTCGCGCGCCACGCCGTCGAAGTTCTCCACAAGGCTCTCGTGGCGAACCACCAGGCTGGCAAGGGCGAAGTCCTTGCCCAGCCGCTCGCCCAGCTGCATGGCCGCGTCATAGAAGCCGGCCGCGCCTTCCAGCGTCAGCAGCTCGTACATGGCGGCGTTCATGCCGAACCGCCGGCGAAAGCAACTCAGGATCACATCCCGCGGATCGCGGCGGGCGAGCAGAATCCTGGCGTCGGGAAACAGCTTGGCGATGAGCGGCAGCCGCAGGGTCTTCAGCGGGTGTTTGTCCACGAAGAGCTTGCCGGTCGGGTGGGCGCCTTCGCGCTCCACGCGGCGCCAATAGGCCTCGCGAAGCCGCGACAGTTCGGCCGGGGACGCGGTCGCTAGATTCGCGAGGGCCTCAGGCCGTCCATAAATCGCCGTCGCATCGGCCAGGGTGTCGCGTTCCTCGAGCGTCTCGACCCCGGGGTGGCTCGCCAGCACCTGTTCCAGGAGGGTGGTCCCGGAGCGGGGGAAGCCGAGCAGGAAGGCGTGACCGGTGGCGCCTGCGCCCAGGGGACCGGCCTCGGCGGCCCATGTTGCGGCCGGCGCGCGTGCGACTGCGGCGGCAGTCTCCTGGGCGTAGCTCAGGATTCTGTGCCCAATCCCGAACCTGGCGCGATAGCCCTCGATCAGGCTCGCGTTGCAGGCGGAATAGGCGGCGAAGGCTTCCGGGACCCTATCTTTCGCGTCGAGGACGTCGCCGAGCAGGCCCTCCGCGAGAGCCTGCTGGATGAGGTTGGCGCGTGGATCGGAGATGAGGTCACGCAGCCGCGCCTCGCCCTCCGCGAGGCGGCCCTCGGCGAGGTCGGCTTGGCCGAGGATCATAACCGCGTCGGGGTAGTTCGACTGGCGCGTCAGGACCTGCCCGGCCAGAACGCGCGCTTCGGCGTGGCGCCCGTGGCGGCTCGCCAGTGAAGCGAGGCCGCAGAGCGCCGCAAGGTTCTGTGGATCCAGTTCAACTGCTCGCCCGTAGGCGGCAGCCGCACCCCGGATATCGCCCATGGCTTCCAGGGTCGCGCCCCGCGCTGCGTGAGCCGGCGCTATGTCCGGGTGGGCGGCCACGACGGCGTCGAAGTGGATCAGGGCTGAGGCGTAGTGCTCCAAGCGGTGAAGGTTGAGGCCAAGGGCTTGGCGAAGGCCAAGATCCTGCGGCGCAAAATCGTGGCCCCTCTGTAGCAGCGCGAGCGCCTCTTCGAAGCGGTCCTCGCGCTCCAGCCGGTCGGCGGCGAGGTTGAACAGCATCGGGTGTTCAAGGCCCTGTGCCAGGGCCGCCTCGGCCATTTCCGTGGCTCCGGCCAAGTCTTGGGCCCGCAGCCGGTCATGGATCGCGCGCAGCCGTGCACGATCGGCCTCAGGGTCCCGCTTCGGGGAGCCGAGCGAGAAACTGATCCGCCCCGAGCTGAATTCGGTCACTGTCACTGTCCGCGTTGCCTGCCGCGGACCCTATAGCGGCCGCGCCTATGCCGCCAAGACAGCGCCCACGGCCCGCGACGGCGGACCGGCCACGAAAAAGGGCGGCGGATTTCTCCGCCGCCCGATCTCTTTGGTGTGGGTTGCTCGCCTTAGAAGTCGGCGGTCAGGCCCACGAAGATGTAACGGCCGAGGGTGTCGTAGGCGCCCCAGACGTTTTGGTTGCAGGACGTGGTCGGGCAGTTGGACGCAAACCGCGGGCCACCGGCCGGGTTCGCACCACCAGCGCCCGCCAGCGGGGGATCTTGGTCCAGCACGTTGTTGACGCCGACGCGGAAGGAATAGTTGTCCTTCACCTTGAAGGTCGCCAGCAGGTCGAAGTAGCTGCGCGAGTCGAACTTCGCGTCCGTGGCCGGAACCGCCCTCTTCAGCGCGGGTTGGCTGGACGTGGCATCCAGGTCGACCGAGCCGGTGTAGCGCCACGCGGCCGAGAGGCCGAGGTTGCCGAACCAGCCGTACTCGAACGGCGTGTTCCAGGTGACCCGCATCGTGTGCTTCCACTTCGGGTTGATGCCGAAGGATCCGCCCAGGGTGGAGCAGGTCGCGCCATAGTAGCCCGCGCAGTCGATCGGCGTCTGGCCCTGAAGGACCGTTGTCTCCAGCTTGTCGAGCCAAGTGCCGACGAAGTTCGCCGAGATCGAGCCCGCGTTGTTCAAGCCGAAGGTGTCGAGACCGGTGTGGTAGGTGCCGGAAACGTCGACGCCGGTGGTGTGCAGGGCGCCTTGGTTGATCACGGTGTCGATCACGTAGCCCTGGGTCGAGCGGATCGAACCGATCGCGTCGCGGTGCACGAGGGCGCAGAAGCCCGGGTTGCTGCCGTCGATGCAGCCGTTGATCAGCACGTTGGCGCCGACGTTGGAGATGTAGTCCTCCACCTTGATGTCGAACCAGTCGAGGGTGACCGTGAAGCCCGGCACGAAGCTCGGCGACCAGACCGCGCCGACCGTGTAGGTGTCGGCCTTTTCCGGACGCAGGTTCGGGTTACCGCCGGTCTGACCGTTGTACTGGCCAGCCGGGTCGGGCACGAGCGCCAGCACCTGAGCGGTGGTCAGGTTGAACAGGCTGGCGCAGCGGGCGACCAGCGCGTCGGTCGGCTTCAGGCCGGCGCAGGGATCGACCGTGCCGTCGAGCACCACGTTCTGCGGGGAGAACAGTTCCACCACGTTCGGGGCGCGGACAGCGCGGTTGTAGCCGGCGCGCAGACGGACGCCGTCGATGATCGTCCAGTCACCGGAGACCTTGTAGGTGTGGGTCACGCCGGCGTTGGAGTAGTCGGAGAACCGGTAAGCCAGTTCGGCGGTCAGGTCCTTCGCCCAGGGTTGGTCCTGCACGATCGGCACGCGGG
>DASXKT010000283.1:0-2058 GCA_036496685.1 Phenylobacterium sp. | reverse complement strand
GCCGCCGAGCAGGAAGTAGGCGCCGCCGGACGCCACCTTGATGTCCTGGGTGATCCCGCCGGTCAGGACGTTCATCACGTCACCCGAGCTCAGGGTCACGCCAGACACGAATTCGGCGGACGAGACGGTCGTGGTGGTCATGTCGGGTCCCTGCGGCCGCGGCGACGCTTTGCACCCTAGGCTGTTATTGCGAGCCCGCAATGCAATGGAGCTGCCGCCATCCCGATAGGCGCGTTGACGGCTCGCCCTCCACTCGGTTCATGACTAGGCTCGTCGGTGATGAGCCGGACCGAACTGATCGTGCATCGGCAGGCGGGCGCGCTGGGCGCCGAAGTGCGCGGGGTCGACCTTGCCGCCGGCCTGACCGAGCGACTGGTCTCGGACCTGCGCGCGCTGTGGCTCGCACACGGCGTGTTGTTCTTTCGCGGTCAGGACGCGCTGACGCCGCAAGGGTTGGCCGCGCTGGCGCGGCGCTTCGGCGAGCCGGTCGAGTATCCGTTCCTCAAGGGCCTGTCGGAGGCGCCGGAGGTGATCGTCGTCGCCAAGCTGGAGCAGGAGCGGGTGAACTTTGGCGGAGTGTGGCACACCGACACCGCGTACCTCGAGGCGCCGCCGATGGGCACGATGCTGCTGGCCCGCGAGACTCCGCCCTATGGCGGCGACACCCTCTTCGCCAGCGGCGAGGCGGCGTTTGCCGCCCTGTCGCTCGGGATGCAAGAGTTGCTAACCGGCCTCAGGGCCGTGAACAGTTCGTCCAAGGCGGACGTGACCAAGACGCGCGAGGATCGCCTGCGAGACGCCGGCCGGGCGGGCGAGGGGCCTGTGTTCGAGGCAGTCCACCCGGTCGTGCGCACGCATCCTGAGACCGGACGGCGGAGCCTATATGTGAACTTCGCCCACACCACCCGCTTCGACGGAATGACCGAGGCTGAGAGCGTCGGTCTGCTGGCGTACCTTTTCGACCACCAGACGCGGCCGGAGTTCACCTGCCGGTTCTCGTGGCGCCCAGGGTCGCTGGCCTGGTGGGACAACCGCTGCTGCCTGCACAACCCGGTCAACGACTATCACGGTCATCGCCGGGTGATGCACCGGGTCAGCTTGGCGGGGGATGCGCCGCGGTAGCTCCGGCCTAGACTGGCTGGCGACGTTTCGCGCGCGACACAGCACGCCTTGTCATTGCCGCGATAGGCGCCCAAGTCGGCGCGGGACGAAGGAGGGACTGGATGGTCAAGTTGATGGCGACGCTGCTCGTTGGGGCGAGCTTGCTCGGCGGGGCGGCCCTGGCGCAGCCGCCCGGCAGCGAGATCGTGGTCCAGGTGCAGGGCTTGCGGAGCGGCAACGGCCAGGTGGGCTGCGCGCTGTTCGCCGGGCCCGAAGGATTTCCGGGCGACCGGAGCAAGGCGGCGCAGCGGGTGGTGGGGCCGATCTCGGGCGCAGCCGGGACCTGCCGGTTCCCTTCGGTTGCGCCGGGCGTCTACGCCATCACGGTGCTCCATGACGAGAACGGCAACGGCAAGATGGACAAGAACCTCCTGGGCCTGCCGAGCGAAGGTTACGGCGCCTCCAACGATCCGCAGTCGAAGTACGGGCCGCCGAAGTACCCCGACGCCAAATTCACCCACGCAGCCGCGCCGCAAACGCTGACGGTCCACGTGAGGTATCTCCCCTAACGGCTTCGGCCTGATCACGGGCTCGTCAGGCGCCCCGGCGTCACTCGGCGGTTCGCCTTGCCATCCGCCATGCCGCCGCCCACGATCCTGTCCGAGCGCCGCGGCAGACGGCCCAAGAGAACGGAGGAGAGCCGAGATGAAGGTGGGCGTTTCGCTGTTTGCGCAGAACTACGTCGACTGGGATCGCTACGAGGCGGCCGAGGCCGGCCTGCCCGAAGGCCAGAAGCCGCAGCTGGTCACCGATGCGCAGATCTACCGCGAGCAGTTCGAGCTGGGTCGGCTGGTCGAGCCGCTGGGCTTCGACTCGCTGTGGACCGTGGAACACCACTTCACGCCCTACACGATGATCAACAACCCGGTGCAGTTCCTGGCCTACTTCGCCGGCTGC
>DASXKT010000282.1:0-7068 GCA_036496685.1 Phenylobacterium sp. | reverse complement strand
CGCCGTATCTTGTGGTGGTCGGCGATGATCGCCACGCCGACCCGATCGAAACGGATGCCGTAGCAGGTCCGACTCACCTTCATGCTGGCGATTGCGGTGGACATGCGCGGCACCACAATGTCGCCCTCGCGCCAAAACTCTCCGGGTATCGCAAGATCGTCCCAGAACCCCCGCGATAGGCGGCAGAATTCCTCAGTCGATTCGCCAAAGACATCGAAGCCAGCCAGCGGCCGAGAAATCATCTTATAGGCGGCGGCGGTGAGCTTTCCCTTGATGAGGGCGCTCACGAGTTCCTCCTGAGCCCGCGACTCTACGAGGCCCACTTGAGACAATGCCGATGTGGCATCGCCGGGCGTCAGCCATCGCAGATACTCGTCAGGATCAAGGCCCGGTAGAAGCCCCATGCTGGGAGGCTCGGGCCAACAGCTCCGCTAGTCAACTGAGTCTAGTATGTTAATGCCCTAGATCGACGCTGTCCTTGAGTCCAGGCTCCCCGGCGCCTTCAGCCAGGCTGGCGCAACGCAGTCGCCGTCCCCAATTGGCTTGGCACACAGCGCAAAGGGAGTTCGAGAATGATCCGCAAGGCGAACGCAGTGTGGCGTGGCACGGGCCGCGATGGGACGGGCGACCTGACGACGGCGTCAGGCGTGCTGGCCTCGACGCCCTATAGCTACAAGACCCGTTTCGAGAGCGCGCCTGGGACCAATCCGGAGGAGCTGATCGCCGCGGCGCATGCGGGCTGCTTCACCATGGCGCTCGCCTTTGCGCTCCAGCAGGCAGGGACTCCGGCCGAGGAACTGCATACCGAGGCGGCGGTCTCGCTCGACCCGGACGGCGCCGGGTTCAAGATCAGCCGCTCGGCGCTGACGCTGCGGGCCAAGGTCCCCGGCCTTGACGCCGCGAAGTTCCAGGAGCTTGCCAAAAGCGCAGAGCAGAACTGCCCGGTCTCCAAGGTGCTGAACGCCGAGATCACGCTCGACGCCCAGCTCGAGACCTAACCTTTGCTTGGTCGCTCTTGCTGATCGGCCGACCTGGCCAAGTCAGCCCGGCAAACGCTCTAGCTGGCGAGCAGGAGCGCGCCCAGGGTGATCAGCACCGTGCAGGCGCCGCGTCGCCAGGTGAAGCGCTCGCCCAGGAAGAGGGCGGCCAGGATCGTCGCGAAGAGGATCGAGGTCTCCCGCAGACCCGAGACCTTCGCCATCACCGCTCCCGCCATGGCCCAGACGACGACGCCGTAGGAGACGATGGAGATCGCGCCGCCGCCCAGCGCCTTGGCGGCCTCCCGGTCTGCGCGGATTGTCGGCCAACGACGGCGCAGCGCGAAATAGACGAGGGGCATGGGCGCGGCCTGGGCGAGTGACATCCAGGCGAAGTAGGCGACCGGCTGGCCCGATAGCCGCACGCCCATCCCGTCGCAGACCATGTAGCTGGCGATGAAGCCGCCGCTCGCGAGCGCGAGCGCGGTGGCGTGCGGGGCCAGCCTCTGCCGGCCCAGGCTCAGGCCGATGATGCCGCAGGAGACCAGCGCCAGCCCGGCAAGCGCCGGGGGCGACAGCCGTTCGCCGGCGAAGATCGCGGCGCCCAGGGCCACCAGCAGCGGCGCCGCCCCACGCGCGATCGGATAAACCTGACCGAGCTCGCCCTTCTCGTAGGCCCAGACCAAGAAGACGCAGTAGCCGACCTGCAGCAGGCCGGAGATCGCCGCGAACGCCCAGCTCGCCATGGCCGGCGCCGGTAGGAAGAAGACCGCCGCGAAGGCGACCACGCCCGAGACCAGGCTCATCACCGTCACCGACCACAGGCGGTCCGCGCCGCTGCGCAGCAGGACGTTCCACGTCGCGTGCAGCAGAGCTGAGCCCAGCAGCAGGGCGACGACCAGCGGCGGGATTGAGCTCAAGGCATCGCCCAGACCGCGGTTTTCTTGACCGCCATGTCCTCCAGTTCCCGCGTCGTCGGAACTTGGTACTCCGCGAGCTTGGTCAGGCCCGACCGGGGAAAGTAGCTGCGCCCCGGGTCGCCAATCAGCACGCTCGCACCGGCGGCTCGAGCGGCGGCGAGCCAAGCCAGCACCCGCTCGGCGAGCGGCTTCTCGTAACAGATGTCTCCGGCCAAGATGACTTCGGCCCAGGCCGGCGCTGGCGCTTCCAGCAGGTCGTGGGCGGTGAAGCTGCAGGCGACGCCATTGGCCTGGGCGTTCAGCGCCACGGCGGCCTCGCAATAGGCGTCGATGTCGGCGCACAGCACACCGTTCGCGTCCGCCAGCATCGCTGCGATGCCGACGAGGCCCGAGCCGGAGGCGAAGTCGATGACCCGCTTGCCGGCGATCGTCTCGGGATGGTCGATCAGATAGCGGGCCAACGCCTGGCCGCCCGCCCAGGCAAAGGCCCAGAACGGCGGCGGCAGGCCAATCTCCGCCAGCGCCTCCTCGGTCAGCTTCCAGATGGGCGTGATCTCGTCCGCCAGATGCAGCTGGATCTCCGGCACGTGCGGCGGCCGCTGCAGGCGGGTATTGGCCAGGATGAAGTCGCGACGGCCTTGTGGGGTGGCGGGGACCATACAAGCTTCGTCGTTGGGCGCGGCGCTCGGGTCAAGCCGCGAAGTCCAGGTGACAAGGCGTGGGCGCGGCCCAATAGTCGCATGGCAGGGCCCGCGTACGAGAGGCCCGCGGAGGACGAGCCATGGCCTACGCACCCGCCGACCGCGCCTACTACGATGCCGACAGCCACATCATGGAGCTGCCGGATTTCCTCAAGAAGTACGCCGACCCGAAGCTGCGGGACGAGATCCCCGAGGTCAGCTACGCCGCATCTCTGGTGACCGACGAGGAGGTCGCGGTGATCGTCGGCCAGGGAGGGCGACATAGCCCCGAGCACGTCGCCGCCCAGCTCGCGCTCGGTGACCGGCTGATCGAGAGCTCCAAGGAAATCCAGGCGCTGGGCGCTTTCGACCGGGACGACCGCAGCCGGGCGCTCGACCTCCTGGGCTTCAAGAAGCAGCTGGTCTTCGCGACCCACAGCGTGGCGACGCCGTTCTCACCCTCCTCCAAGATCACGACGGAGCTACGCTATGGCGCGACGCGGGCGCACAACCGGCATATGGCCGACTTCTGCGGCGCTGATCGGCGGCTCTTGGGCGTAGCGATCATCCCGCTGGACGAGCCGGCGCTGGCCATAGCCGAGCTGGACGCCGCCATCGACGCCGGCCTGAAGGCCGTGTGGGTCCCGCACCGCCCGCCCTTCGATCGCTCCCCGGGCCATACCGATTTCGATCCCTTCTGGGCGCGGCTGGCGGAGAGCGGCGTGCCCTTCCTGCTGCACGTCGGCGGCGCGCCGCTGCAGCAGGCCAGGGCCTGGATGAACAACGGCCGGGGCGAAGTGAAGGACTGGATGGGCGGCGGTGAGAACTTGCGCTCCAAGGACATCGCCATCCTGCACCAGGGCCCGGAGACCTTCATCTCGATGATGCTGATCGATGGGGTCTTCGAGCGTTTTCCGAAGTTGCGCGGGGCGAGCGTCGAGCTGGGCGCCGGCTGGGTGCCATCCCTGCTCACGCGCCTGGACTGGGTGGCCAAGAACTGGATCCGGGCGGACAAGGGCCAGTCGCCGTTCAGCCGCAGGCCCTCGGAGATGCTGCGCCAACAGATGGCGTTCACGCCCTTCGTCTTCGAGGACGTTGGCGTCCTGATCGATCACTCAAGCGCAGACCTCTACCTGTTCTCCAGCGACTATCCGCACGTCGAGGGCGGCCGCGATCCGATCCGCCGTTTCGAGGGCTTCCTCGGTGAGCGCGGGGAGGCGGTGCGTGACGCCTTCTACGCCGAGAACTTCCTGCGCATCTTCCCGGAGGCGCGGGTCTAGCCGCGAGGCGTTCTGCCTACCGCCTCTGCGCCAGAAGTTGCTGACGCTGCCGCGTCAGATCCGAACGCACGTCGGCGATCAGGCGTACGAAGCGTGCGTCGCCCTGCAGGGCTCGGGTCGTCGGGTGTTTGTCCAGCCAGACCCAGTCCTCGAAGAAGAACACCGTGCGCCACCCTTCCGCCTTGGCGGCCGATAGTTCGGCCATCGCTCGGTCTGTGTCGCCGAGTTCCGCGTAGGCGCGAGCCCGCTCGATGCGCCAGTCGAGCGGCATATGTTGCCCCGGCTTGACGGTGGTCACGGCCAGCAGCTGGGTGAGGATTCGGCGAGCCTGCGCGCGGTCGCCTTCGACGTTGAGGACATGGCCCGCATAGAGAGGGACTTCCAGGTCGCCGATCGAAACCGGCGGCTCGGGCAGGAAGAGCTGCGGCGCCTTGAGGGTTAGCTCCTTGTGGGCGCGCGCGATGTCGCCGATGGCAACCGCGCCGATCAGGATGCACGAGGTCCAGATGGGGTCCTGGTCCTTGACCTGCTGGGCTTCGGCGAACTCCAGCACGCCCTTGTAGTCGCCGCGCGCGCCGAGGCGAGCGACCTTGGCGATGGCGGCGCCCGGCGCCGGGGCCGTCACCTTGGCCAGGACTGCGTCCGCTTCGGCGGGCAGCCCGAGGTTGAGATAGACGTGAGCCAACTCCACCGCCGCGGCGGTGTCGCGCCCGTCGCCCCCACCGCTCGACTTGATCCAGGGTTCGGCCTCGTCCAAGCGCCCCTGTGCAACGAGGACTTCGCCGAGCGCCAGCTTGGCTTCGTCGAAGTCGGGATAGAGCTGGATCACGGCCCGCAGCTGGTGGGCCGCGTCGTCGAGGCGGCCCAGTTTGGCAAGCTGCTTGGCCAGCACCATCTGCGAGACACGGTTCAGGGGATCGACCGCCAGCGAGCGCTGGGCGTAGTCCACGGCGGCCCCCGGCAGGCCGGCGTTGCCCAGCAGCACAGCGTAGGTCGACAGCGCCTCGGCATTGCGCGGCTCGATCGCCAAGGCTTTCCTAATGGCCTCCATGGCGACCCGTTCGTATCGGTCCTCGCCTGACCGCAGGGCGCTGATCCGGTTGACGTAGGCCTTGGCCAGCCATGCATCGAGCGACTTGGGGTCGATAGCCAACGCCTTGGCGACCGCGCCTTCGCTCACCCGCTGGGCCTCGTCGAAGTCGATGGCCATGTGGTTCTGGGCGAGCAGCATCGTCGCCTGGGCGTAGCCGGCCAGGGCCGATGGATTGGCCGGCTCAAGCGAGGTCAGCTGGTCGAACTGGTCGCGAGCAGCCTGCAGGTCCGCCAAGCCCCAACGCCGCAGGTGGGCCCGCGCCGTGAGCTGCAGATTGTAGGCAGCGGGGTCTCGGCCGCCCCCCGGATGCCCCGCCTCAGCCTGTATGCGCGTCTTCAGGGCGTCGGCGACCGCGTTGGCGATTTCGGTCTGGATGGCGAAGGCGTCGTCCATCTTGCGGTCGTAGGTTTTGGACCAGAGATGGAATCCGTCCTTGACGCTGACCAACTGGGCGGTGACGCGCAGGTTGTCGCCCTCGCGCCGTACACTGCCTTCCACGACGTGGGCGACCCCAAGCTGGCGCCCGATCTCCCTAAGGTCTTCATTCTTGCCCTTGAAATAGAAGGCCGAGGTGCGGCCGGCGACCTTCAGGTCCGGGATCTGGGCCAGGCTGTTGATGACCTCCTCGGTCAGCCCGTCCGCGAAATATTCCGAGTCACGCACGGCGCTGTAATTGGCGAAGGGCAGGACGGCCACGGACTTGTCGGGCATCGCCGCGCCCACCACTGTCGCCCGTTCGCCCCGGAACGAGGGGAGGACGCCGGCGATCTGTGCGGCGGAGAGCGCGACCACGATGCCTATGCCGGCGAGCAGGGCTCCGTCGATCCAGCTGAGCCGCGTCCTGGCCCCGGGGGCCGGGGCGTCGGTGCGATGGATGCCGCCTTCGGGCCCCCGCTCGAAGGCCCAGGCGATGATCATCGCTATCGGGAAGCCCATCGCCAGCAGGAGGAGGACCAGCGGCGAGGCCCATCGGGGAAAGCTCAGGGTCTCGAAGACCGTCTTGGCGACCTGAAACAGCCCCCAGGCGGTGACGGCGTATATGCCCCCAACGCGGATGACATTGCGTCTTCTGAGCTCGCTGAAAAACTGCCCCAGCACCAGCCGCGCTCCCCAGGAGCCCCAACTATGGCCTAACTTCGGTATCGCGCCAGACCCCGTCGGAGGGTCAGCCTGGAAGACGAGGATCGAGATGGGACGGCCTGAAGGCCCCAAAACCGGCAAGGCCTCCGCCGTCCAGGCGGCCGGTAGCTGCGTCTGCGGCGCCGTCCGCCTGGAAATCGACGTCCCGGCGGTCTGGGCCTGGCACGACCACTCGGCCCGCAGCCGCCATGCACAGGGCGCGGCTTACGCCACCTATGTCGGCAGCTGGAAAAGCCGGTTCCGGATCCTGCAGGGTGAGGAGCACCTCAGCCGGTTCGAGGATGCAGAAGCCGGAACCGCGCGCAGCTTCTGCGCCCGCTGCGGCACGCCCATGCTCTACGAACGCGCCCGCTCCCCGAGGATGATCAACATCCCCCGCGCGGTCTTTTCCGAGCGCACCGGCCGTGAGCCCCGCTACCACATGAACCTGGCTGAACAGGCCGACTGGACCTGGGCAGGCGAGCCGCTGGCGCCCCTGAAGGGCTATCCGGGGGTGATGCGCGAACGGCCGCGGGAAAAGACGCGCGCCCAGCCGGACTCGATGTTCGAGCCTTAGCAGCCGTTCCTCTCCTGTCGCGCAGACGACGGGGTGGATCGCGCGGAACGGCGAGACGGAAGGTCGCAAAGCCCTACGCTCTGAGCTTGTCGCCTTAGGCCCCTTCCTTCGGCTTCGCTGCGACCTCCCCCGAAGCGTTCCCTTCGGGGGACGAGCGATCGGCCCTAGGGCTTAGCGGTCGCCGGAACCTCGATCTTCGGGGCGGCGACGAACGGCTGGATGCCGAAGTGCGGGTAGACTTCGGCGGGGTAGTAGATCGCGCCGTCCTTCACCACCATGGAGATGGTCTTGATCGCCTTCAGGTCTTTGGTCGGATCGCCCGGGATCAGGAAGAAATCGGCGAGCTTGCCCTTCTCGATGGAGCCCATGCGCTGGTCCTGGCCGGTGTACTTGGCGCTGTCGTAGGTCGCGCGCTTGATGAT
>DASXKT010000281.1:0-2065 GCA_036496685.1 Phenylobacterium sp. | reverse complement strand
AGTTCAAGGAAAAGACCGGCCAGCACAAGGAGCGCGCGTCCGTCGGCCTCTACACCTACCCGGTGCTGCAGGCCGCCGACATCCTGGTCTACAAGGCCACTCACGTTCCAGTCGGCGAGGACCAGAAGCAGCACCTGGAGCTCGCCCGGGACATCGCCCAGAAATTCAACCACGACTATGAACGGCCGGACTTCTTCCCCCTGCCCGAGCCGCTGATCGAGGGGCCTGGCGCGCGGGTGATGAGCCTGCGCGATGGCGCGGCCAAGATGTCGAAGTCGGACCCGTCGGACAATTCGCGCATCAACCTGATGGATGACGCCGACACCATCGCCCAGAAGATCCGCAAGGCGAAGACCGACGCCGACGTACTGCCGGCGACGATGGACGAGCTGAAGGGCCGCCTCGAGGCCGAGAACCTGGTGAAGATCTACGCCGCGCTGGCCGAGCGCACGGCGCAGGACGTGCTGGGCGAATTCGCCGGCCAGGGCTTTGGGGCCTTCAAGCCGAAGCTCGCCGACCTGGCGGTTTCGGTGCTGGGGCCGGTGACCGAGCGGATGCGCCGCTTCATGGCCGACCCGGCGGAGATCGACCGCATCCTGGCGGCCGGCGCCGAGCGGGCGCGGGCGGCGGCCGGGCCGACGCTGGCCGAGGTCAACCGCATCGTGGGCTTCTGGCGCGCCTGACCCCCGGAGGATCGCCGCGGCGATCATAACTGAGGGCCCGAGAGGCGAATACCTAATGTCGCCTAGGCGACACAGAAATCGCCAGATTCTAGTCTCAGGCGAATATCGTCATAGCCAAGATCGGCACACAACGCCCGACGCCCGATGTTTGTTTCACGTCGCAAGCTCTGCTGTGAAAATATTTTCAAACACTGAAAAACCTACGAATCTCAACTTGCGGGCGCCTGGAACCTGTGGCTCATCCTGGAATTAGGAGGGGTGCTGTTCAGACGCCGGGCGACCGGCATTTTGGCTGGGAGGCCCTAACTTGAAGAAACTCTTGCTCATGGCAGGCGCGGCGCTCTGCGTATCCGGCGCGGCGCACGCCTCGATCATCCCGGTGCTGGATTCAGTCACCCAGGACGGATCGAACTTCCTCTTCTCCTATCACGCGACGCTCTCGGGCGATCAGGGCCTGACCACCGGCTCGATGCTGGTGATCCAGGACTTCGGCGGTTACGTGCCCGGCTCCATCTCGGTGACCGGCTCCGGCTTCTCGTCGTTCATCCTGACCAGCACCCCGATGGTCGCGAACTTCGACACCAACGCCGGCGGCGTGCAGACCAACGCCGTCTTCAACGACGACCCGAACATCACCGACCTGGTGTTCACCTACAACGGCCCCGACTTCCACACGAGCGGCGGTCCGTTCACCGACATCGAGATCATGGGCCTGACCGCGGAATCCACCCTCGGCGGCGTGGCGGTCGACGGGTTCAGCTCGCGGGCGATCAAGAACACCGGCCTCGGCACGGTGGGCACGGTCGCCTTCAACAACGGCGCGGTCGGTGTTCCGACGGCGCTCGGCGTACCGGAACCGGCGAGCTGGGCCCTGTTGATCCTCGGCTTCGGCGGGATCGGCGGCATGGTCCGGATGCAGCGCCGCAAGCCGGCCGCCGCCGCGATCTAACTCTGGCGAAAGCAGTAGCCTCCCAGCGCTGCGTCGGAGCCCCGGTGAAAGCCGGGGCTCCTTTCGCATGCGGAGTCATGACGCTCCCTGCTTGACGATTCTATTATTCCAGAAATATAGAATCTCTATCAGGATGGGAGGCTGCGATGAACCGCGCGAGAGTCCGATCACCGACGCTCCGGGCCTGGTGTTGAGCGCGATGGAACCCCCCGTCGCCGTCACCGCCCTTTCCGCCCTGGCGCATCCGGGGCGGCTGGAGGTATTCCGCCTGCTGGTCCAGGCCGGCGCCGAGGGCCGCGCGGCGGGCGAGATCGCGCGGACGACCGGGAGTTTGCCGAACACGCTCTCCACCAACCTCGGCATCCTGGCCGGCGCGGGGCTGGTCACGTCGAGGCGCGAGGGCCGCTCGATCGTCTATGCCGCCGCCTACGAC
>DASXKT010000280.1:0-5498 GCA_036496685.1 Phenylobacterium sp. | reverse complement strand
ATGAGCTGCTTGCCCATCATGAATTCGGGCGGCGAGTTGATCGCCTCGACCGATTGCACAAGGTCGCCCTTAAGGTGGAAGACTGCAAACTTGGCCGTGGCGGGGTCGCCGCGCACGAGGATCTCGTCCACGTCGAAGGCGTAGCCGGCGATCTGCAGCTTCAGGTCATACTGGTCGGACCACTGCCACGGCGCCTCGCTGACCGGCGGCGGACGGCCGACAATGGCGCTAGCGGCCTGCTTGGCCCCCTCGAGCGCGTTGGGCACGCTCTCCATCCTGAACATGCGGTCGTAGATTGGCATCGGCCGGTGGGCCACATCGCCGATCGCGAAGATCGATGGGTCGGAGGTTCGGGCCTCGAGGTCGACGACCACGCCGCGGGCGGTCGCGAGACCTGAGTCACGGGCGAGCTCATCGTTGGGCGCGGCGCCGACGCCGACCACCACAGCATCGCAGGGAATAACCCGGCCGTCGGCCAGCCTCACGCCAGTGACGTGGCCGTCCTCGCCGCCGTTGGCGCCGACGAAGGCCTCGACGTTGGCGGAGAGCTCGAACACCACGCCCTGCCGCTCGTGATAGTGCTTGAAGAAGGTCGAGAGCGTCTCGCAGGCGACGCGGGCCAGTAGCCGGTCCTCGCGCTCCAGCACCACGACATCCGCGCCTAGCGCTCGTCCGGAGGCGGCGACCTCCAGTCCGATATAGCCTCCGCCCACCACCGCGAGGCGCTTGCCGGGGCCGATGGTCGCCTTCAGCAACTCGGCGTCGGCCGCCGTTCGCAGGAACATGACCCCTTCGAGGTCCGCCCCCGGGATCGGCAGGGCGATGGCGCGGGCGCCGGTCGCCAGGATCAGCACGTCGTAAGAGAGCTCCGAGCCGTCGGAGAGCATCACCTTGCGGGCGCTGCGCTCCAGCTTCACGGCGCGGGTCGAGGGCCGGAAGTCGATGTTGTGCTCGGCGTAGAATTCCAGCGGCTTCAGCGCCAGCGAGTCGGCGTCGGCCTCGCCCTTCAGCCAGGCCTTGGAGAGCGGCGGCCGCTGATAGGGCGGGATCGGCTCTTCGCCCACCAGGGTGATCGGCCCCTCATGCCCATACTGGCGCAACAGAGCCGCGGCCGTACCGCCGGCGTGCCCCGCGCCCAGGATCACCACGTGCGCGCTCAGATTGGCTGTGGCCGCATCGTTCATTGCATCTCCGGATGCCCAAAAGTGACGCCCGCGTCAACTTCTGACGACCTTCACACCACCCGATCAACCAGCATCTTCTTCACCTCGGCAATGGCCTTGGCGGGATTAAGGCCCTTCGGGCAGACCTGGGCGCAGTTCATAATCGTGTGGCAGCGATATAGCTTAAAGGGGTCCTCGAGCGCGTCGAGCCGCTCGCCCGTCGCCTCGTCGCGGCTGTCGATCAGCCAGCGGTAGGACTGCAGCAGCGTCGCCGGGCCCAGGTACTTGTCCTGGTTCCACCAGTAGCTTGGGCACGAGGTCGTGCAGCAGGCGCAGAGGATGCACTCGTAGAGCCCGTCCAGCTTTTCGCGGTCCTCCGGCGACTGAAGCCACTCCTTCTGCGGCTCCGGCGTCTCGGTGTGCAGCCACGGCTCTATCGAGGCGTACTGGGCGTAGAACTGCGTCAGGTCCGGCACCAGATCCTTCATCACCGGCATGTGCGGCAAGGGGCTGATCTGGATGTCTTTCCCAGGCGTGTCCGACCAGCCGTGCGTGCAGGCCAGCGTGTTGCGGCCACCGATGTTCATGGCGCAGGACCCGCAGACCCCCTCGCGGCAGGAGCGGCGGAACGCCAGCGTCGGGTCCATGGTGTTCTTGATGTGGATCAGCACGTCCAGGACCATCGGGCCGCACGCCTCGACGTCCACGTCATAGGTGTCCCAGCGCGGGTTCTCGTTCCCTTCCGGATCGTAGCGGTAGACACGGAAGGTCTTGACCGTCTTGGCCCCTTCGAGCGCCGGGTGATGGCGGCCCTTCTGGACGCGGGAGTTCTTCGGAAGCGCGAGTTCGACCATGAATACGGTCCTTACGAGGAGATTGGTTCGGCGGTCTTCCGCCCAAGGATGATGACGCCGTGATACCCGTCGTGATCGGTGGAGATCGGCCGGATCTCCTCGATACCCGCCAAGTTCAGCGGGCGGACGATCTTCGAAAGGTCGATCGCGTCGATATGAGAGGGCCCGGACGCATAGAACTCGTCCCCGCGCTCGGGGGGCAGGTTGTCGCTCAGCAAGTTCGAGTGGCTGAGCACCGCCCAATAGGGATTCTTCCCGCCGAGCTCGCGCCAGTCGGCGTCGGTGTCGCGAACCGACAGGGCGGCGTCTGCGTCAGCGCCAGACATGCATCACCGGGTCCCGACCCATCACCGGCTTAGTAGACCCGCGCCTTTGGCGGGATCGGCGCGATGTCGTTGGTCATCGTGTAGTCGTGGACGGGTCTGTAGTCGATTTTGACCTTGCCGCTGGCGTCGTCGAACCAGGCAAGCGTGTGCTTCATCCAGGTTTTGTCGTTACGGTCGGCGAAGTCCTCGCGAGCATGGGCGCCGCGGCTCTCGGTGCGGATGTTGGCCCCGACCACCGTCACCACCGCCTGGCCGATCAGGTTGTCGAGCTCGAGGGTCTCCATCAGGTCGGTGTTCCAGATCATCCCACGGTCCGATACCGCAAGGTCGACCCGCTTCGCCTGCACCGCCTCGAGGCGCTTGACCCCCGAGACCAGGCTTTCGCCGGTGCGGAAGACCGCCGCGTCCTCCTGCATGGCGTGCTGCATCTCCAGCCGCAGAGCCGCAGTCGACGTCTTGCCCGAGGCGTTGCGTAGCCGGTCGAACCGCGCCAGGTGCCCGTCGGTCATGGCCGGCTTAAGCTCGGGCTGGCTGTCGCCGGCCTTGATCGTGTCGGCGGCCCGCAGGGCCGCCGAACGGCCGAACACCACTAGGTCGATCAACGAGTTCGACCCCAGGCGGTTCGCGCCATGCACCGACACGCAGGCCGCCTCGCCCACCGCCATCAGTCCCGGCACGACCCTGTCGGGATCCTTGCCGACCTTGGTGACCACCTCCGAGTAGAAGTTCGTGGGCACCCCGCCCATGTTGTAGTGCACCGTGGGGAGCACCGGAATCGGCTCCTTAGTCACGTCGACACCCGCGAAAATCCGCGCGCTTTCCGAAATGCCCGGCAGCCGCTCGTGAAGCACCTTCGGGTCGAGGTGATCGAGGTGCAGGTTTATGTGGTCCTTCTTGGGTCCAACTCCGCGGCCTTCGCGAATCTCGATGGTCATGGCGCGGGAGACCATGTCGCGGGGGGCGAGGTCCTTCACGGAGGGCGCATAGCGCTCCATGAACCGCTCGCCCTCGGAGTTGGTCAGATAGCCGCCCTCGCCGCGCGCGCCCTCGGTGATCAGGCAACCGGCGCCGTAGATCCCCGTGGGGTGGAACTGCACGAACTCCATGTCCTGCAGCGGCAGTCCGGCGCGCAACACCATGCCGCCGCCGTCGCCCGTGCAGGTGTGGGCGCTGGTGCAGGAGAAGTAGGCCCGGCCGTAGCCGCCGGTCGCCAGGATCACCAGCTGCGCCTGGAAGCGATGCAGGGTTCCGTCGTCGAGCTTCCAGGCCGTGACGCCGCGGCAGACGCCCTCGTCCATGATCAGGTCGAGGGCGAAGAACTCGATGAAGAACTCGGTCTTCTTCGCCAGCGCCTGGCCGTACATGGTGTGCAGCATGGCGTGGCCGGTGCGGTCGGCCGCAGCGCAGGTGCGCTGGATCGGCGCCTCGCCGAAATTGCGGGTCATGCCGCCGAAAGCGCGTTGGTAGATCTTGCCTTCTGGCGTCCGCGAGAACGGCACGCCCCAGTGCTCAAGTTCATAGACCGCGGCGGGCGCGTTCCTGACGAGGTATTCGATCGCGTCCTGGTCGCCCAGCCAGTCCGACCCCTTGACGGTGTCGTACATGTGCCAGCGCCAGTCGTCCTCGCCCATGTTGCCAAGGCTGGCGGAGATGCCGCCCTGGGCGGCGACGGTGTGCGAGCGGGTTGGGAAGACCTTGGACACGCAGGCCGTCTTCAGACCCGCCGCGGCGCAGCCCAGGGCTGCGCGTAGGCCGGAGCCGCCCGCGCCCACCACCACCACGTCGTACTTGTGATCGATGAAATCGTAGGCCGCCATGGATCAGAAGGCTCCGCCGCTCAGCGCGACCTTGAGGACCGAGAAGATCGCCAGCGCGCCGAAAAGCCCGCAGACGAAGAGGTTGAGGATCAGGAGGGCCGACTTGGTCAACGCCTTGTGGATGTAGTCCTCCACGACGACGCGGAGGCCCGAATGCATGTGCCAGAAGGCGGTCGCCAGGGTCAGGACGATCAGCACGGCGTTCAGCGGATCGGAGACCCACTGGACCGCAAAGCCGTAGTCGCCGGCCGCGAGCCTGATGACGCCATAGACCGCCCACAGCACCAGTGGCACGAGGGCGACCGAACTCACCCGTTCGGAGATCCAATGGCCGGCGCCGTGCTTGGCGGAGCCCAGGCCGCGAGCGCGAGAGAGGGGTGTGCGATAGCTAGCCATCAGAGCGCTCCCGTCACGCCAGCGATGCCCCAAACCGCAAGGGTCGCGGCCACGGCGAAGGCGATGACCAGGACCCCCGAAGCGTTGGCCGACTTCACATCGAGACCGTGCCCGGTATCCCAGACCAGGTGCCGTACGCCGTTGGCGAGGTGGTAGAACAGGCTGGCGGTCAACCCGAACATCACGACCTTGCCCGGCAGGGATCCCAGGACCGCCTTGAACTGCGCATAGCTTTCGGGGCCCCCCGCCAGTGAGAGCGCCCAGAACGCCGCGATCAGGGCGCCCACATAGAGCGCGATGCCTGTCGCCCGATGCAGGATCGAGGTGGCCATGGTCAGGTGCCAGCGCCACAGCAGGGGCGAGCCAAAGCCGCCGGTCATCAGGTGAGGCGACACCGGCCGTTCCCGGGCGGTCTGCGGGGCTTTCGGGGAGGCGTCCGTCATGCGTCTTGGCCGCTCGATTCTGATCCTGGAGGCAGGCCCGCTTTTAAGCGCCGGGCCCGGGGTGTCAACGAAGCCTGAGCCGATCCCCTCGGTGTGGCCCCAGGCGGGCTCTTTCCCTTCGATCAACCGCCTGGTCATCGCCAGCGGCTCCTTCGGTATCGGCGAAGTCATATGTATGATTTGCGCTGACGCAATGCGTTCTTGCTGTAGGTTTCCTTCGCGAAAGGCGAAGGATGCGCTTTGATCTCACGGACCTGAGGCTGTTCTGCGACGTAGCGGACGCCGGCTCGATCACTGCCGGGGCCGAGAAGCGCGCGCTCGCCCTGGCTGCCGACTCGACCCGCATCCGCGCCATGGAGCAGAGCCTCGGCGCCTCGCTTCTGACCCGGTCGCGCCAGGGGGTGGTCCCCACCCCGGCCGGCCTGACCTTGCTCAAACACGCCCGAACCCTGCTCGAACAGAGCGCGCGGCTTCGCGAAGATCTCGGCGCCTATGCCGG
>DASXKT010000279.1:0-21077 GCA_036496685.1 Phenylobacterium sp. | reverse complement strand
CGGGGTGTCCCGACGGCGTGGGTGGGTCGGAATTCCTGGCGCGTCTCACCGAACAGGCGGCGCAGTACGGTGTAGAGATACGCGAGATGCGCGCCGACCGCCTCACCTACGCCGACGACCTGTTCGAGGTGTCCGGCCAGGAGGCCGCCGTGCGGGCGTCGGCTGTCATTGTCGCCACCGGCGTCTTGGATCGCATGCCCGTGCTGGCGGGCCTTGAGGCGGCGGTGCGACGCAGCCTGGTCCGCATGTGCCCGATCTGCGACGCCTACGAGGCGATCGGCGAGCGGATCGCCGTGCTCGGCGATGGCGCCCATTCTGAGCGGGAGGCCGCCTTCCTGAGGACTTACTCTGACCAGGTGAGTGTGATCAGCGAAGAGGCCGGCGACCTGGAGTTGACGCAAAATGCGATCCAATGGATCGGCGCCGACGGCGCGCGAGAGACCTTCGACCGGCTCTACCTTGCCCTTGGCTGCGAGCCCCAGTCGGCTCTCGCAGCAGCCTGCGGCGCCCGCTGCGACGAGTCGGGAAACTTGGTCGTCGACGGCCACCAGATGACCTCGGTGGACGGCCTCTTCGCGGCCGGCGACGTTGTTCGTGGATTGAACCAAATCGCGGTGGCGACCGGCGAGGCCGCCATCGCGGCCACGGCCATCCACAATCGGCTTCGCGGCGTGCAGGTCTAGCCGACCGTCGCCAGTCTCTCGGAACCTCGGAAAGCCGCCACCTGGCGAGAGCGGGAGGTTCGTCGCGCGCCTCGTTGCAGGCGCGGAGGCGCCAGATGCACAGGCTCTTCGCCGCATTCGCCAAAGGGCCGGCGCGCTTGACCACCTCTGGCCCCCTCGATACTCAATCATCCTCATCTCAAACGATGGATCTGTGCTCGCGTGCAAATACGGCGACCACGCAAACGACCAGTGGTCGGTCGACGAACTGCTCGATCTCGCACGCCTGACTTCGCGTTGAGCCGCAACGGGACGAGGAGGGCTTACCTCGCGGCCTGAGCCGCCGTATGCGAGACCGACGAAGGGGGTGCTAGTCGTCCGGAAAATCCCCGTCGATCGACCTGGCCATCTCCACGATCGCTTCGATCGTCGTGTCGATATCGCTCATATGGGTCCGGAAGGAGAGGACCGCGCACCGCAATGTCAGGCGGCCGGAGAGGCGCGTCGTGCTGATGAATGTCCGGCCGTCTCGCTGCAGGCGACGCTGAAGTTCAGTGTTTATCGCGTCCGCGTCGTCGCTCTCCGCACGATAGCGGAAGACCACGACGGATAGGTCCGGCTCGGGACCAACCTCGAACCCGGGAAACGCCGACAGCCGGCGGCGGAAGTAGCGGGCGAGCAGCAGCTTCTCGGACAGCGCCGCACGAAACGCCGCCACGCCCGCCAGCTGGAGTGGCAGCCAGAGCCGAAGCCCGCGGAAGTGACGGGTGAGTTCCGGCGACATGTCAGCCGGCGACAGGTCCGCTGGTTGGTCGAGAATGTTCTCGATGTAGTCGGCGCTCGCACTGAATGAATGCAAGAGGTGCGCGCCGTCCCTGACGAGCACCGCACCGGTCCCGTACGGCAGGAAAAGGGTCTTGTGGGGATCGAGCGTGACGCTGTCCGCCTCTTCGATCCCCTGCAGGATCGGACGGGCTTCGGGGCAGAGTGAGAAAAGCCCGCCATAGGCGCCATCGACATGGAACCACAGGCCGTGGCGTCGGGACACCGCGGCGATCGCCGCGAGCGGGTCCACCGCACCGGAATTGGTCGTGCCCGCTGATCCTATGACCAGCCAAGGCCTGAGACCTGCCGCGCTGTCAGCCTGGACCAGCCGCTCCAGGTCCGCCACACGCATCCGGAACATCGCGTCAGTCGGCACGGTCCGCACCTGTGCGGTAGCCAGCCCGGCGATGTGGAGCGACTTGAGAAGGCTGTGGTGCGCCTGATCGGTCACGTAGACCACGGCGCGGTCGCTTTCGGCTGGCGAGATCCGTCCAGCGTCCCGGGCGGCGATCACCGCCGTGAGATTGGCGATGCTCCCCCCGGAGGTGAGCGCGCCTCGCGCTTGCGTGGGGTACCCGATGACTTCGGCAAGCCATCCCACGAGGAGGTTCTCGAGCCGGGCAGCGCCAGGCCCCGCGAAGGCGACACCCGCGTACCGATTGCTGACCGCCGCAAGGTAGTCGCCCAGGGCCGCGGCATAGAGACCTCCACCTGGGATGTAGCCCAGGAACCGCGGCGATGTCGCCGCAACGCCGGAGTGGTCCACTTGTGCGTCGAGCGCCGCCAAGACGTCGGCGAAGCCCTGCCCCCGCTCCTTCACGGCCAAGGCTTCCAGCGCCTCGGCGAGCGGACGAGGTTCCCTGAACGCGGCCTCATCGGCCACGCCTCCCAGGAACCTCTCGGCATGAGCGGCTGCGAGTCCCATCAGTTCGCCGCGCTCACGTGCGGCCGGATCCAGCACGGCGCTCTCAGCCCGCAGCCTTGCCAGGTCCTCGGCCACGATCTGCAACGCGGAATCTGTCTGCAACGGCCCCTGCCCCTACCGGATGGTCCCTTGGAGCGAGGCTGTAAGCAGGCTCGCCAGGGATCACAACATCCCCTGCGCCCGGCGGCACGCCGTCCGTGAGGCCGGCCAGCCCCCTGGCCTCAGCCGCATCGCCCGCCTGGCGGGAAACGGCGGCGCATCCTCAGTTCTTCGCAGGCTTGGGCGACTTGGACTGATCAGCGGTCCGGAAGCCATGCAGGATGGAGAGCGCGTATTTGGCCCGCGCCTTGACGTCGGGCCTGGGGTCGCGGTCCAGAGCCAGTTGGTACCATTCCTCGGCGACCTTGATGTCGGCCACAGGCACGCCGCCCTTGAAGGCATAGGTTCCGGGGGCTGGCTTGCGGCCCCCGGTCACCTCCGCGAACAGCTGGTCAGCCACCAGTATGGCCACCAACGGATCACCGGCTTTTTCGCCGGCGATCCACAGCGCCATCGCCTTCTTCATGTCCTTGGAGCCGCCGTCGCCATTGGCGTACATCTCGCCCAGCCGTCGGCTGGCCTGGGCGTTGTGCTGGTTGGCGGCCTTCTCGTACCACTTGCGGGCCGCAGGATAGTCGCGCTTCGTCACCGCGCCGGCGAAATAGGCGTCGCCCAGGGCCACCTGCGCATCAACGTCTCCCGCCTCCGCAGCCGCCCGGCATAGGCCAAGGCCGCGCTTGGCCTGCGACGGGTCGGCCATCAGCATCTTGCCGAGCGCGCACTTCGACTTGGGGAAACCCATCTGGGCGGCCTGGGCGTAGGCCGCTTCGGCCTTGGCCTTGTCCTGCACGCCGCCGACCCCGTTCTGGTAGCACATGCCCACCAGGTGCATGGCGTCCGCACGGTGGGCCGAGGCCTTCCCCTCGTAGGCGCAGCCGCGGACGGCGTCCTTAGGGGTCACCTTGCCCCCGAAAAGGAACAGGACACCGGCGTAGTACTGCGCCTCGCTGTTGCCGCTGTCCGCCAGCTTGACCAGCGGTGCGGTGTCACCGGCCTCCGCCTTCTTCATGGCGGCCTGCACCTCCGGGCTGGGCGCAGGCGCAACGGGCCGGGTCTGGGCCAGCGCGACGGACGGCAGGACGGCAAGCGCCAGCGCCATCAGCATACCCCGGGGTCCACGAGCCTGAAGCGGGGTCATGGCGGCTAGGCCGTGGGCGACGGCGTCGGGGACGGCGGCGGCGATTCGGGAGCCGGAGCCGGAGCCGTCGGAGAAGTTTCGCTGGGCGGGTTTCCTGTCGGCGAAGGGGCCACGCCAGAGTCCTGCTTTGTCGCCTTGCCGCCCGAGGGATCGTTGATCGTGACGTAGACGACCGTGTCGCCCTCGTAGCGGGGCTCATAGTAGACCCCGCCACAGCCGTAGTAGCTGTAGCCGCCCCAGGCGTAGGGCGAGCACCCGGTCGGAAGGGCGTAATACATCGACCCGACGACAGCGGCCGTCGTCCAGGCTATCGCCGCGCCCGCCAGGATCGGGTGGTCGACCCAGCCGCCCCAGCCGTAGCCGCCGCCCACGCCGACACCGATATTCACGTTGCCGCCGCCGATGTTTATGTCGCCGCCGCCGACGCCACCAACGCCTCCGACACCCCCAACACCACCGACTCCGCCGACTCCACCGACGCCTCCAACGCCACCTACGCCGCCAGGCCGACCTGGACCGCCGACACCTCCGACGCCGCCAACACCTCCCGGGCCGCCTACGCCGCCGGGACCACCGACGCCGCCTACGCCGCCGGGTCGGCCGGGACCACCGACGCCACCAACGCCTCCCGCGCCAGCCACGCCTCCGACACCGCCAGGCCCGCCGACACCAGTACTAGGCCGTCCGGCGCCCCCTGACGGACGCGTGAAACCCCCGCTCGAGCCGCGGCCACCATTGAAGCCACCGCCTCCGATGCTGGTCGCCCCGCTGCTGCGGATGCCGCCGCCGCGCGCGCCGCCGAAGCCGCCTCCTCCTCCACGACCGCCCCCGCCGCCCCGGCCACCCCTTGCAAAGGCGGGCTCGGCCATGAGCGAGCCGATAGCGATCAACGAAAGCACCACACCGAGACGGGAGACTTTGATCATGGCACGTCCCCCTAGTGCTGCAGGACGATGCGGATCCGCTTCGCGTCCTTGCCGGGGCGGAAGGCGAAATCCTCGTCGGTGAGCGGCGGGTTCAGGGTCCAGCTCAGGCGTGCGACGTAGGCTGGATTCGTCGGGTCCCTTCGATCGACGATGACCAGCTTGAGCGGCAGCGGCTGGTCGCCCTGCTGGATCCAGACCTGCCAATCGATGTCGCCTTCGCGGAAGGCGTAGTGATTTGTCTTCACGCCCTCGATCGTCTCGGCGCCGACCAGGAAGCCGGAGGTCAGCGCGTCGGCGCGCGCACCGTCCTGCCCGCTCCAGCGGAACAGATCATCCAGCGGCAGCGAGATGCCGAACCGGTTCTCGACGAAGCTGACCGTCTCCTGGATGTTTGCAGGCGCCGCCCAGGTCGCGAAATAGCCGAGCTTCGGGGCGTACAGGGTGAATTCGTGGCCGTTGTAGATGTAGCTGCGGTTCCAGTCGTCGCTGACCACGTCGATCACGAACGCATTGGGCTTGCGCACCCTGTAGGTCGCGGTCCCGTCGAGCTGGATCTTCTGGTTGTCGTTGGCGACCAGATCAAGGCTGGTGCGGGACGTGAGCTTGAACGTCGACAGTGATTGCAGATAGGCGCTCATCTCGCGAAGCGCCTTGACCACCGCTGGGTCGACCCCGCGGGCGGCCGTTGCCGTTGGAGCTGCGGCGGGCCGCGGGGCGGCATCCGCGACGACGAACCAGGCAAGCGAGAGGCTGAGCGCGGCTGCGAGGGCCGTGGCGGTCCGTGGTCCACCCATGGCGCTTCTCCGAGCGAAGCGACGAGCCGGTGTCGGTGCAACGTCGGCAAGCGCCACCACGCCTGCAAGGTGATGCGCGCGACCGGCGGCAGATGGCATCCGGGATTGCCCCTAAGCCCTGATAGGGTGGAACCCTGGCGAGGCGGGCTTTCCCCTGAGGTGCTCGGCGGCCTCTCCGGCTATTTCGTTCCGTCAAGGTCCGCCAGCGTGGCCGCGGACGGCTGGGTGTTCGCCCGCAGGGTCTTTCCCACGCTTTCCGCCTGGCGCATGACCCTAAGGACATTGCCGCCGGCCAGCTTGGCCAACGCCTCGTCGCTCCAGCCCCGCCGCGCCAGTTCTGCGAACAGCGCGGGATACTTGTCGACGCCGTCCAGGCCCTCGGGCGTGTTCGGGATGCCGTCGAAGTCGGAACCGATGCCGACGCAATCGGCGCCACAGACCTTCGCGACATGCTCGATATGGTCGGCGACCATGGCCAGGGTGACCGGGGGCTCCGGGTGGGCCTTTTCCCAGGCCGCCAGCGCCGCCTTGGCCTTGTCCGGCTGGCCGATGTAGAGGCCGCCGTAAGGAGGACTGTTGTAGCGGGCCTGCTCCGCCGAACGGTCGGCCTCCCAATGCGCGCGCGCCTCCGAGACGTAGATCGGTGCGAAGTTGACCATCACCACACCGTGGTTCTTGGCCACCAGCACCAGCACCTCGTCGGAGACGTTGCGCGGATGGTTGGAGATCGCCCGCGAGCCGGAGTGCGAGAAGATCACCGGGGCCCTGGTGGTCTCCAACGCCGACTTCATGGTCCCCTCGGACACGTGGCTGAGGTCCACCAGCATCCCCAGGCGGTTCATCTCGGCCACCACCTGCTTGCCGAACGGCGTCAGCCCGCCGTGCGCGGGGTCCGCCGTCGCCGAGTCGGCCCAGCGGATGTTGGTCGCATGGGTTAGCGTCATGTAGCGGGCGCCGGCGGCGTACATCTGGCGCAGGCTGGCCAGGCTCTCATTGATCTGGCTCCCGCCCTCCACGCCGATCAGTGACGCGACGCGCCCAGCGGCGTGGATGCGCACGATGTCGTCGGCGGTGTAGGCCATCTCGAGGTCGGCGGGATAGCGATCGGCCAGTCGCTTCACGAGGTCGATCTGTTCCAGCGTGGTCTGGACGGCGGCGGGGCCGGTGATGTTCGACGGTATCCATACCGACCAGAACTGGCCGCCCATCCGTCCTGCCCGCATGCGGGGAATGTCGGTCATCAGTCCGCCCCCGCCCACCTCAGGCGAGGGGAGCTTCGAGGTGTCGGACTTCAGGTTCAGGCCCTCGAGCTTACTGGCGAACCGGATGCGGATCTCCCAGGGCAGGTCGTTGTGCCCGTCGATCAACGGGGTCTGGGTCAGCACCCGATCGACGCGCGCCGCGATCTTGGGATCAGGCTGCTCAGCAGCGGTTGCGGCGGTCGCCATGGCCAGTGAAAGCGTGAGGCCCGCGGCGACGATCGATAGGGACTTCATGGAGACCTCTCAGGCCGCCAGGGCGGCCGCACGCAGGGTTTTCTGCAACTCGGCCCAGGATGGGCCAAACGACGCCGGCGCTTTGGCTCCGCCGTCCGTGTTGATGATCAGGGCCATGGTCAGCCGCTCGGTCGGAAGCGTCTCCAGGAACGAGCCGAAGCCTTGGATGCTGCCGCCGTGCGACACGGCTGCCCGCCCGTCTACGGGATTGACCCCGATGCCGAAGCCGTAACGGACCGGCGTGCGCTCGCCCTTGCGGTTGGTCTGCACCGGCAGGGAGCCGTCGTTCAGCGTGATCGGCGTGAGCATGGCCTGGAGCATCGCCGGCTGCAGCGCCTTGCCGCCCAGCAACGCCTCGTGCCAGGCGCACAGGTCCTCGCAGGTCGAGCGGAGCGCGCCGGCCCCGCCCGGGTAGGTCATCGAGGTGAAGGACGCATTGTCGAAGCCGCTGGGCGCCTTGGGATTGTCCGTATACCCCGCCGCCCGGTTCGGCACGACCTCGGCGGCGTCATCGACGGCGGTGTGAGACAGTGCAAGCGGCGTGAACAGGCGCGCCTGCAGGAACTCGCGGTAGGATCGGCCCGAGGCCTTTTCGATCACGGCGCCCAGCAGCACGAAACCGGTGTTGGAATAGCGATAGTTGGTCCCGGGTTCGGAGACGAGCTTGGCGCCTGTCGCCCGCATGATCTCCAGCATCTGGGCCATGTCGCGGTCCGCCCGGGCGATCTGCCAGATCAGCTCGGGCGGGGTGGTCTCGGTATAGTTGCCGAGCCCCGCTGTGTGGCTCAGCAGTCGACGAATCGTCAGGCGCTCGGCGTTGGGGAAGTCCGGCAGGAAACGTGACAGCGGATCGTCCAGCGAGACCTTGCCGTCCTGGACCAGCAGCAGGATTCCGGCGGCGGTGAACTGCTTGCTGACCGAACCGATCCTGCAGACCGTTGCGGGGCTCATCGGCGTCGCGGTCTCGATGTTGGCCTGGCCGAACCCGCGCGAGAAGGCCGTCGCCCCGGCCCGGCGCACGCAGATCTGCAGGCCGGGAACCAGGCGGTCGGCGACCATCTTGTGCGCCGCGGCTTCCACCGCCGCCCAGCGGCTCGCCCGCTTGGCGGCCGCGAGGCCTGGGGCCGCCGCCACGGCCAGCAGGCCGGCCATCGAAGCGCGTCGGCTCAGTTGCATGTTGGATGTCCCCACCGCTTCCGCGGGCGAGCTTGCACGAGACCCGGCGGCGCTGGCAACGGTGGATTTTCCAGTTGAGAAAACACTGGGAACCGCGGGCGATCCGGGCCGCCAGCCGTCGGTTTGCATATCCGGAAACTGTTGCTAGGTTCGAAAATCCGACGCCGTCCCGTCCGGCTCGCGCCCTGGAGACATCGACGTGAGCGTCAAGAGCCACTGGTTCCAGCGTTGGCTGCTTCCCGGCCTCGCTTTCAAGGCGGTCGTCATCGGCGGCGGCTATGCCACCGGGCGGGAACTCGCCGCCTACTTCCTGCCGAGCGGGCCGTGGGGCGGCCTCTACGGCATGCTGCTGGCGACCGCGATCTGGAGCGTGGTCTGCGTGACGACGTTCCTGTTCGCCTTGCGCACGAGGAGCCGCGATTACCGCACCTTCTTCAAGAACCTCCTGGGTCGGTTCTGGCCGGTCTACGAGGTCGCCTACCTGGCGGCCCTCATCGTCATCCTGTCGGCCTTCGCCGCGGCGGCCGGCGCGATCGGCAGCGCGGTCTTCGGCCTGCCGCCTATCGCCGGGGCGCTCGCGCTCATGGCGATGATCACCCTCGTGGCGGCCTGGGGCAATGACGCGGTCGAGCAACTCTTCAAGTACGTCTCGTTCCTGCTCTACGGCACCTATGCGGTCTTCGTGGTGCTGTCCTTCCTGAAGTTCGGCGACCGCATCGGAACGGCCTTCGCCGCCCAGACCCCGACGACGGGGTGGGCGATGGGTGGCCTCACCTACGCCGGTTACAACATCATCGGCGCGATCATCATCCTGCCGGTCACCCGACACCTGACCTCCAAGAGGGACGCCGTCGTCGCGGGCCTCCTGGCCGGGCCGCTGGCCATGATCCCCGCCGCCCTCTTCTTCATCGTCATGGCGGGCTTCTATCCGGCCATCCAGAGCGTGGTGCTGCCCTCGGACTTCCTGCTCGGCCAGCTCGGCCTGCCGGCCTTCCGCCTGCTCTTCCAGGTGATGATCTTCGCGGCGCTGCTGGAGAGCGGCACCGGCGGAGTCCACGCGATCAACGAGCGGATCGCCCACGCCTACGAGCGCGGCTTTGACCGGGTCTTCATCAAGCCCATGCGGCTGGCGGCCACCGTGGCGGTCCTTGCGGGCTCGGTCTTCGTGGCCGACCGCGTGGGGCTGGTGAGCCTGATCGCCGACGGCTACCGGTGGCTGGCCTACGTGCTGCTGGCGATCTACGTCGCCCCGCTGCTGACCTTCGGGGTCTGGAAGCTCTCGCGGCCGGCGCCGCTGGCCATGGCGGAGCCCGCAGCCTAGCGCGCCGCCGCGACTCCCGTCTTGGTGAAATCCAGGTCCTGGAAGTCGAAGCTGAAGTCGGTGGTGGGCGACAGGGGCGCCATGGTCATGCCGCTCACCTTGCCGTCCATCCCGGTGCGGAAATTGACCAAGGCATCGGCCTTGAGCGTCCGGTCGTCCCAGCGCACGGCGAAGACATTGCCCTTCATGGCCTGCATGTCGCCCTGCATGTCCGAGGTCCGGCTGAACACCATCCGAAGCTTGTCGCCCTGCTTCTTGACCGTCACGTCGCCGCGCCACGGGTCGTGATAGACGCCGACGTACGCGTCCAGCGGCAGGAAGGCCTGCCCGGCCGAGGCCTTGATCGCGGCGTCGGCATCCCGGTCGGCGGCGGCCTCGCGCTTCGATTGGTCGGCTTCCTGGCCGCCCACGATGGCGACCCAGTCTCGACCCGTCTTGCCCACCGTGGCGTCCAGCAGCGATTGCAGCATCGCGGCCCTGCCGCCGCTCTGCTGGTTCGAGAGAACGACGATGCCCACGTGCTGCTCAGGCAGCAGGGTGACCGCGCTGACCATCCCTACCAGTCCGCCAGTGTGCCAGACCCGCAGCGCGCCCTCGTAGTCCTCGAGGAACCAGGCGAGGCCGTAGTTCCTGAAGTGCGTCTGGGTCATCGCCGCGTTCTCCGGCAGCGGCGCGATGATGGTCTGGGGCGTCCACATCTCCTTGTGCCGCGCCGGGCTGAACAAGGCCGATCCGTCCGGGAACTTGCCGCCGGCCAGCAGGAGGTTGGCCCAGGCGGCCATGCCGTTGGCGTTGCACTGGATCGAGCCGGCCGGATCGTAGGCGGTGCTCGGGTCGGGCGTAACCACCGTCAGCTTGTCGCCGACCATCACATGCGGCACGGCCATGTTGCTGTGGGGCGGGATCATGCTGACCGTCGCCTTGCAGCCCGTCCCCAGCCGGTCGAGGATCTTCGTCTGCACGAAGGTCTCCCAGCTCATGCCGGTCTTGGCCTGCACGAGCTCGCCGGCGACGATGTAGAGCAGGTTGTCGTAGGCGAACTTCGACCGGAAGCTCGACGCCGGGGGCATATACCGCAGATTGTGGATGATCTCGGCCCGCGTGAAGTCGCTGGGCGGGAACAGCATCAGGTCGCCGGAGCCCAGCCCCAGTCCGCTGCGGTGGGTGAGCAGGTCGCGCACCGTCAACTCGCGGCTCACGTAAGGGTCGTAGAGGCGGAAGCCCGGCAGTAGGTCGGCGACCTTGTCGTCCCAGCTGAGCTTGCCCTCGTCCACGAGCATCGCGAGCGCCGCCACGGTGAAGGCCTTGGTGTTAGAGCCGATCCCGAAGAGGGTGTCCGCGTCGACCCTGTCGGGCTTGCCGGCCTCGCGCACGCCATAGCCCTTGGCGAACAGCACCTTCCCGTCCTTGACGATGGCGACCGCCATTCCCGGCACTGCGAACGTCTGCTGGATGCGCGCAACGAGGCGGTCGATGTCCTGGGGTTGGGCGCCGAGCGGAAGCACCGGTGCGGCGGCCTTCGCGGCCCAGCTCGGCGAGGCCAGGGCGACCCCCAGCACGCAGGCCAGCGCCCGGGCCGCGGTCAGGGTCGTACGGAGGGCGTGCATGGCGGTCCTTGGGCTTAGGCGGCTAACGAGGTGTCGATTGGGTGGGATCAGGCTTGAGATGGCGGGCGAAGAAGTCGTCGGTGGCGTGGAAGAACCTGAGCCAGGAATCGGCGCGCAGCAGGTCGTGGATCTCGTCGGGCAGCACGATCTGTTCGAACTCGACGCCGTGCTGACGCAACCCCTCGGCCAGCTCCACCGTCTGCGAGAACGGGACGTTGCGGTCATCGTCGGCGTGGACGAGCAGAACCGGTGATTTCCACTTGTCGATGGTCGCCATGGCCGAGGCCTGGAAGGCGACCTCGGTCGCGTCCTTGCCGGCGCTGGGGCCGAGGAGAGCGCCCATCTTGGTCCAGTCGTGGACCCCGGCGTAGTCGACGCCCGCCGCCAGATAGTTCGAGGCGCGCGAGAGGCCGAGCGCCGTCATCAGGCCGCCGTAGCTGCCGCCCCAGATGCCGATCCGCTTGGGGTCGACGTCCGGCCGCGCGCGCAGGAACTGGGCCGCGCCCAGGATGTCGTTGAACTCGCTGGAGCCCGCCGGCCCGAACTTCGGCGGCTCCCGAAAATCGAGGCCGTAGCCGCTGCCGCCACGATAGTTGACCGACAGGACGATGTAGCCCTCCCGGGCGAGATATTGGTTCAGCCCGTACATGTAGGTGTAGGCGTCCATCGGATGCCAGCCGAGCAGCATTTGCCGGGTCGGGCCACCGTGGAAGAACAGGATGGCGGGACCGCGCGCCGCGCGTCCCGGTGGCGGCATGAACAGCTGGCCGTGGACCTTCAGGCCATCGGGCGAGGTGAAGACCACCGGCTTCGGCTCGGAAATCCGGGAGTTCGGGAAGTCCGCCGGGTTCGCTGCGGGCGCCAGGTCGACCGGCACGCCTGAAGCGGCGAGCGACACCGGACGGATGGGTTTGCGCCAGTCGCCGTGCAGCGCCACCACCTGTCCGTCGCTGGTCACCGCGGGATTGTCCTCGATGGTCGCGCCATGGGTCAGTGGGCGAGGCGCGCCGCCCGAGGCGATCTCCCAGACATGGCGGTGGTCGATATCGCCCTGGTTGGACGAATAGACGATCCGCTTGCGGTCATGGCTGAGGTTGGCGCTGAACACTTCGAAGTCGCCGTCGGTGAGCCGGGTTGTCGCCCCGCCGGAGAGGGCGACCGAATAGAGCTGCATCCAGCCGCTCCGCTCCCACGGAAAGACCAACCTGTCGTCCGCCATCCACATCAGCGTCGGTTCGGATTCCAGGGGATGGAAGGCGCTTCCAGGACCAGGGCTGGCGGTCCAGACGCTGCGCGCCACCCCTGTTGCGGCGTCGCCAACCCACAGCGACCAGGGCTGGGCCTCGTGGCTATCACCGAACGGGTTGGCATGGCCGGCCGCCACACGGACGAAGGCGACGCGCCGGCCGTCAAGGCGACCACTCGGGGAACATGTCGCGGTCCACGCTGGGACCCAGCCAGACGATCGTCTTGGCGGCAGTATCGTAGACGCCGACGAGGCTGTGGTCGCCGCGCGAGCTGACGAAGGCCAGCCGAGCGCCGTCCGGCGACCAAGCGATGGCCTGGGCGCGTCCGCGATCGTGGATCAGTTGCTCCGGCTGTCCGCCCGGCGCGAGCGGCGCTGTCCAGATCTGGTCGGCGAGGATGTAGGCGACCGCGTCGCCGCGCGGCGACACGGCGGGCGCGTGTCCCGGTCCGAGACGGCGCGGCGCGGTCCGATCCACCGAGGCGACCCAGATCTCCTGGCCCACCGCGCCGGAGGCCCGGCTCAGGACGTTCACCGGGCCGCCGCCTTCCAGGCTGCCGCCGCGCGAGTAGACCACCTGGCGGCCGTCCGGGCTCCAGGCCAGCTCGCCGAGATCAAAGCCGTCGTCGCCCACGTAGCTGCTGATCGGACGCGCTGCGTAGGTCCCGCCCGCGCCGGGTTCGGCGATCCAGACGTTGCGGCTGCCGCCCTTGTTGTTGACCCAGGCCACGCGACCGGCCTGGCCCGCGGCTACCAGGCTCGAGGGGAACGGCGCGCTCAGCACCTGCTCGATCGTGAAGTCGGGCGCGGCCGCCGCCGGCGGGGCGGCCATCAGCGACAGCGCCAGGGTCAGGCTCGTGGCCTTGATCATCGTGGCGAGGCGCATGTCCCAGGTCGTGAGCATCTTCCGGAGCCTCAAAGTACTGATCGGCGGCGTCGCGCGATGTTCATTGCAAGGGATATCCTCGCAGGCGATGAGCCGGGTCCATCGGCGGCCTTAGTAGGCGATGTGCAGGGTGATCAGGCGCAGGCTGAACGCGAACCAGACGCCGGCCAGGCACGCCACGGCGATGGCGACGCTCGAGACCTTGGCCCACCAGCTGCGCGAGGCGTCACCGAACACCGCCGCCACATTGGCCAGCGGCGCTAGCGTGCCCACGACGCCGATCAGACCCACCAGCTGGATCAACCGGATGATCCCGTCATTGCCGCTGCTGAACCACTGGATGTCCTTCTGGGACAGAAACCAGAACCACAGGCCGGCGAAGGCCAGATAGACCACGCAGACTGCGCGGGTCAGCCGGTAGAGCAGCGCCGCACGGCCGCCCAGCTCGAAGCTGTGGCCATAGCGTCGGCGGATGATCGCGGCCGCCGGCCAGGTCACCGCGGCGATCGCCAGGATCGCGAGGCTCGCGTAGAACAGCGGCACGTTCCAGCTCGCCGACATCGCCGCCGAAACCGGCTGCAGCGACAGGACGGGCGGCTGGTCGTCGGTCATGATCCTGGTGACCTTGCCGCCTTCGACGACGGCGCCCATCCGGCTGTCGCCGCCGACCTCCTGGTACTGGAACGGTCCGACTTCGCGCCAATGCTTGGGCTGGTTGTTCACGCCGCGGTAGCTCGAGATCGTCACCACGCCCTTCGGGTCGGCGGTGACCTTTGCCTGTCCCAGCAGGAAGTTCGCGATCCGCAGCCAGCCGGAGTCGGAGCGCCGACTGTCGACGTAGTGGCCCGACAGGGTCTTGCCATCGGCCTTGGCGTCCTTCCAGGTCGGCGTCTCCGCCGTCGTCGGGGCTGGGAAATAGCGGTTCGTGAAGCCCCTGAAGACCGTCGCGCGGATGTTGTGCGAGGCGCCCTGGGCGCCGGCGCTGTTGAACGAGATGAACAGGCCGACGTGGTCGTCCAGGTAGAGGTGCATGTCGCTGTGGAAGTGGTTCAGGTCGCCGGCGTGCCCGATCACCCGGTGGCCGTTGCCGGGCTCCTGATAGAAGCCCAGCGCCATGCCGGGCAGCGACGGAACGGGCTTGAACTGCGGGCTGTGCATCAGCTCGGCCGTCTTGGCGCCGAGGATGCGCTGGCCCTGATATTCGCCGTCCTGCAGGTGGGCGATCATGAAGCGGCCCATGTCCGACCCGCTGGTGGCCAGCGCGCCCGCCGGGGACTCGCCCACCAACTCGTAGGGACCCGCCGGCTGGGAGGCCACCCGATAGCCCTTGGCCATGTCTGCCGCATAGCGCGCCGGCAGGGGCTGCTCGAAGGTGGACCGGGTCATGCCGAGGGGCGCGAAGATGTGCTTGTCGACGTAGGCGGCGAACGGCTCGCCGGACAGCCGCTGCACGATGTAACCGGCGAGCGATGCGCCATAGTTCGAGTACGCCGGGGTGGTCCCGGGCGGGAAGATGCGCGGCGGTACGGCGGATTTCAGCAGCGCCTCAAGGCTCCGAAGGGTCTTCGGGTCCCTGACGATCAGGTCCTTGGCGGCGTCCGAGAACCCGGGCGAATGGGTCATCAGGTTGCGCATGGTGATCGGCTTGCCGTCGTAGGGCGGGATCTTGAAGTCGAGGTACTGGTTGATGTCGGCGTCGAGGTCGATCTTCCCCGCTTCGACCAGCTGCATCACCGCCGTCCAAGTGAACGTCTTGGAGATCGAGCCGGGCCGGAAGAGCGTCTTGTCGGGATCGACCGGGCGCCGCGCCTTCACGTCCGAAAGGCCATAGCCCCGCTCGAGCAGGGGCTGCCCGTCCTTTACGACCACGATCACCGCGCCGGCGATGTCGGCGCGGCTGATCGCGTCCGGCAGCAGGCCGTCGAAATAGGCCGCGGCGTCCTCGGCCGTCAGCGCGTGGGCGGTGGCAGGGGCCGCAACCGGAGCCGCGGCCGTATCTGCCGGACGAGAGGCGGGCGCGGGCATGGAGACCGGGGCCCGCGGCGCCAGAGTGGTGGGTGTCGAGTCTGTCGGCGCGGGCGCGAACGCGCCGAGGGCGATGAAGATCGCGCCCAGGGCGGCCAGACGGGTTGGCAGTTTCATTCCTCAAGCCCCCGAGACGGTAATGGGCGGGGATCACCCACGGCGACCCGACGCCACGGCCCCCGAGCCCTAAGGCGATCAGTCCATACGATTTCTCTTTTCGCAAGCTGTTTCCGGTTTAGATATATTGCCGCTCCCCGGGAAACCCGCACCTCGGCGGCGACCACTGGGCGGCGCGCGTTGGACCTCTGAAGCCTGCCAGTAGTAGGATACGAAAAGCGGATGCGGAGCTGAAGGCGCGTGAACACCAAAGCAAAGCCGGGATCGGTGCTGAAGAGCCTGCGGCTCGCCAACGGCTGGACGCTGTCCGAGGTCAGCCGAAGGACCGGCCTTCCAGTCTCGACGTTGTCAAAAGTCGAAAACGACAAGATGTCGCTCAGCTATGACAAGCTGGCGCGGATCAGCCGTGGGCTGGAGATCGACATCGGCGTGTTGTTCGCCTCGGACGGCGCGGCCCCGCCGCTCAGCCTCGTCACCGGCCGCCGCAGCATCACCCGGGCCGGCGAAGGCCGGGTCATCGAGACGGAGCCCTACGAGCACGTCTATCCGGCGACGGACCTTCTGAATAAGCGCTTCGTGCCGATCGTCGCCGAGATCCGCGCCCGTTCAATGTCCGAGTTCAGCGAACTGATCCGCCACCCCGGCGAGGAATACACCTTCGTCCTCGAAGGCACCGTCGAACTCCACACCGATCTCTACGCGCCGGTGACCCTGGAGGTCGGAGATTCGATCTATTTCGACAGCGGCATGGGTCACGTCTACCTGTCCGCAGGGCCGGGCCGGTGCCGGGTCCTGTCGATCTGCTCGGGCGAAGAATCCCAGCTGATCGCCGCGACGATGCGACCGGATCCTGCGGCGGCCACGGCCGAGCGCGAAGACGCGGTCGCCAAACCCGTCAAGCCAGCGGGTCGTCGACGCGCGGGTGGAAATTGAGATCGGTCTTCTTGACGTAAGGCAGCGCGGCGAAATCCATCTGGATCGCGCCAAGCGTCGCTGCCTGGATGACCTTCGCCGCGATCGGCGCGAACCCGCCCTGGAAGTGTTGGCTCGACTTCACGGCGACGATCTTCTTTGGCGTCAGATCGATGCCGAGACCGGTAAAGGCATCGGGCGAGAAGACCTGGGTCCGGATCGAATTGAGCACGACGTCGATCCCGCCCACCTCTATCCATACCGAGAGCCCCATGCCCGTCCGGGAGTTTCCAAGCCCGGTCTGATGGTGCCGCTCGCGCACGGCTCTCACCGTGGCCTCGACGTCCAGCGGCTGGGCCGAAGACAGTCCCGACTTGCCGCCGATCCGAAGCCGTAGCGTCGCCCCGACGCCGGCGTCCGCGCAAGCCGCCGCGGCGATCGGGTCCCAGATCGCGCCGAGCGCCGCCGAGGTGATCCCGCGGTCCAGCATCGCCTTCAGCAGGCTGGTGTTGTCGCCGGGTGCGCCGCCGCCGGCGTTGTCGGCGGTGTCGGCCACCACGACCAAGCCTGGGGTCGCGACCGCGTCCGCGAGGGCCGCCTCCACGTTGGGGAACCTGGGCAGCAGCGCCTCGCGCGCCGCATAGATTTCGCGGCCGATCTGCTCAGAGAGCCGCGCGGCGAGCGCCGGATCCCCATCGGTGATGACCAGGACCCGGGAACCGGTATCGGGCGTGTCGCCCCAAGGAAAGCCATGGGCGAAGCTGACGGAAAGCACGCCGGCTTGGCGCTCGACCTCGGCGAAGCGTTCGAGGAACGAGATCATCGGCTCGCGGGTGGTCGGGTAGAAGCCGACCATCCGGCAGTCGAACAACGCCGAGGTTGGCGCCGCCTCGCCATGGGCCTTCGCCAGGCACAGGTCGTAGAGTTCGACGGCGCGCTCGAGATAGTCGTCGTGGGGATAGTGCTTCATCAGGATGACGGCGTCCGCCACGTCGATGAGCGGCTGGGTCAGATGACAGTGCGGATCGAGTTCGACGCCGATGACGGCCTTGTCGCCCACCACGCCGCGCACCCGGCGCACCAGGTCGGCCTCGCAGTCGTCGCAGCCGGTGGACACCATCGCGCCATGCAGGAACAGCAGCACCACGTCGAACGGCCCCTGCGCTTGCAGGGCGGCGAGGATCTCGTCCCGCATGCCCTCATAGACAGCCTGCACCACCGGCCCGGAGGGTTGGGCCCAGGCGAAGAGGCCCGCCGTGAACTCGTGGCCGTCGCGCGCGCACATCTCGTGCCACAACTGCGCGGTCTTGTGGTCGGGCCCCTGCCCCGTCAGGACCTCCGCGCCGCGGCGCACCCCACCTTCCTCGAACGCTCTGGCGCCCGCTGGCCATGGCGCGAAGGTGTTGGTCTCGTTCTGTAGGCCGGCCACGAACACCCGCAAACCAGGGCTCCTAGATTTCGGTTGTGGAAAACGGTTTTCAGATATGCCAAATCGTAACGAAAGCTGGGGACCGGTTCAACCGATGATGACGACCGCCGACGCTGACCATCCTGCGATGGGCGAGACGCCGTGGCCAGCGCCCTCGCGGGCGTGGTGGGCGGTGGGGGTGTTCTGCATCGCCGCGGTGTTGTCCTACAGCGACCGGCAGATCCTGAGCCTGCTGGTGGATCCGATCCGCGCGGACCTGCACGCGACCGACGTCCAGATAGGCCTGTTGCAGGGCGCGGCCTTCGCCCTGATCTACGCCGTGGCCGGCGTCGGGCTTGGCCGCGCCGCCGATGTCCTGCCACGCCGCCTGGTGATCGTCGCCGGCATCGTGGTCTGGAGCCTCGCGACGCTCGCCTGCGGCTATGCGACCTCGTTCGGCAGCCTGTTCGCCGCCCGCGCCGCCGTGGGCATCGGGGAAGCCGCCCTGGCGCCGGCGGCCATGTCGATCATCACCGACAGCTTCCCCGTCAACCGCAGGGGCGCGGCCACCGGGACCTTCCTCATGGGCATGATCGTCGGAGGCGGGGTGGCGCTCGCCCTCGGCGGCTTCATCCTGCAGGCCGCCCAAGCCGGGGCCCTGCGTGGTCTACCGCTGGTGGGCGAACTGGCGCCCTGGCGGGCCGGGCTGGTGATCCTGGGCCTGCTCGGCCTGCCCGTCGCCGTACTGGCCGCCACGGTCCCCGAGCCGGCCCGGCGTCACCTGATCGGCGGTGGCGCGGCGCGACCGGCGCCGCTGCAGGACGCGGCGAAGCGCCTGGCCGCTCTATGGCCGGTGCTGGCGCCCCTCTACGCCGCCATGGGTCTCAGCAGCCTTTGCGACTTTGCGATCCTGAACTGGATCCCAACCTTTCTGTCGCGGCGGTTCGGGACCGGCGTCGCCGAGATCGGAGGCGTGCTGGGCACGGCGGTGATCATCGGCGGCGTACTGGGCTCCGCCGGCGCCGGTATCGTCGCCGACCGGATGGTCAAGCGCGGCGGCGCCGCCTCGCGCCTGGTCCTGGCGGTCGGGGCCATGCTGATCGGGATCGCCAGCACGCTCTTCGTGTTCGCTCCCTCGCCGCCCCTGGTGTTCGTGCTCGGCGGCCTGTGGATCTTCGCCTCGACCACCGGCCAGTCGGTCGGCATCACCGTGCTGCAGGAACTGGCGCCCGGCGACGCCCGCGGCCTGAGCGTCAGCATCGTCTCCCTGATAAACATCGGCCTTGGCCTGGCGCTGGGCGCCGCCCTTCCCGCGGTGATCCTCGAGCACGTGCTGCACGACCCGACCGCGGTCGGCGCTGCGATCACCGCGGTGGCGCTGCCCTGCGCCATCGTCGCAACCCTGCTCTACCGGTCCGCCCTGGCAGCCGCCCGAAAGATCGACAGACCATGAAAAAGGACACGGCCGACATCGTCGTGATCGGCGCCGGGATCGCCGGCGCCGCCGTCGCCGCCGAGCTTGCCCAGACCCACAAGGTCACCGTCCTCGAGCGGGAAGCCTTTCCCGGAATGCACTCGACCGGTCGTTCGGCGGCGCTGTTCTCCGAGATCTACGGGAGCGGCGCGATCCGCGCGCTATCCCGCGCCAGCCGGTCGTTCCTCTACGCGCCACCGGCGGGCTTCGCCGACGCGCCGATCGTTCGTCCGCGCGGAGCCCTGCACATCGCCTCGGCGTCGCAGATGGCGAAGCTGGATGCCTTCTGCGCCCTGCCAGACATCGCGCCGTCGGTCCGCCGACTGACCGCCGCCGAAGCCCGGGCCCAATGTTCCATCCTGCGGGACGACTATGTCGCCGGGGCTGCGCTCGAGACCGGGTCCGCCGACGTCGACGTGAACGTCCTGCACCACGCCTGGCTTCGTCAGCTCAAGGCCCGCGGCGGAGAGTTGATCGTCAACGCCGAGGTCGTGGGCCTCTCCCGCAGCGCGACCAACTGGCGGGTGGAGACGCCGGACGCGGAGATCGACGCCGGAACGGTGATCAACGCCGCCGGCGCCTGGGCCGATGTGATTGCGCTGCTCGCCGGCGTCACGACCGTGGGACTGCAGCCGAACCGCCGCACGGCCCTGATCGTCGCGGCGCCTGACGGCTCGAACAGCGATGACTGGCCGATGGTGATCGACGTGGACGAGCAGTTCTATTTCCGTCCCGACGCCGGTGCGCTTCTCCTATCGCCCGGCGACGAGACGCCCTCCCCGCCTTGCGACGCCCAGCCCGAGGAGTTGGACATCGCCATCGCCATCGACCGGGTGCAGACCGCGACCACGCTCGAGGTGCAGCGGGTGCGCCGCAGCTGGGCGGGTCTGCGCAGCTTCGTGGCCGACCGCAGTCCGGTGGTCGGCTATGCCCCCGAGGCGCCCGGCTTCTTCTGGCTCGCCGGCCAGGGCGGCTATGGCATCCAGACGGCGCCGGCCATGGGGAAACTCGCGGCGGCCCTGGTGCGCGGCGAGTCGGCTCCGGAGGCGCTGACGCAGTTCGGCGTCGAGGCCCACGACCTGCGCCCGGACCGCTTCGCCGGCGGCCTGGCGCCGGCCCAACACGACTGAGGGCCAACGAGGCTAGGCCCTACGCGCCTCAGCATTCGCCAAACGAGAAACCCGTCCGCAGGCGGATCGAAGTGCGTCGAAGGGACCATAGTCCGTCGAGTTCTGATCCGATGATCGTGGACTTTCAAATCCGACGCGCGAAGACCTCAACCAGGCACTCGCGTTCAGATTCGGAAAGCATTTGCCACCTCTGAAAAATTATTGTCATCATCGCCGCCACGAACTGCACGGGGGAACTGCAATGAACGCTGTCACGAAGCTGAGCTTGCTGGCCGGGGCCGCGTTGGTCGCCCTCGCCCTTCCGGCCGCGAGCTACGCCGCCGACGCCGCGGACGGCGCGCCGGCGGCCGTGCAGGAGGTCGTCGTCACCGCCGACAAGCGGGAAGAGCGCCTTCGCGACGTGCCCCAATCGGTGACGGCCATCTCCGGCGACGCCCTGTCGCTGGCGCGCGCCACGACGTTCGAAGACTACATCACCCGGGTTCCGGGCATGGCGCTGATCGCCTCCCAGCCGGGCTCGGACCGCCTGGTGATTCGCGGCATCAACGCAGGCGGGGTCAGCGCCACGATCGGAACCTACGTCGACGAGACGCCCTACGGTTCGGTGACCGGCCTGTCGAACGGCGCGGTGCTCGCGCCCGACCTCGACACCTTCGACATGCAGCGGATCGAGGTCCTGCGTGGACCGCAGGGCACGCTCTACGGCGCCAGCAGCCTTGGCGGCCTTTTGAAGTTCGTGACCAATGCGCCCGACCCTTCCCACTATTCCGGCCGCGTCGAGGCGGACGTGGAGAGCATCGAATCCGGATCGATCGGCGGCTCGATGAAGGGGGTCTTCAACGCTCCGCTCGGCGAGACGGCGGCGCTGCGGGTGGGCGGCTACTACAGCAATCAGCCGGGCTTCATCGAC
>DASXKT010000278.1:0-9056 GCA_036496685.1 Phenylobacterium sp. | reverse complement strand
GCCTTCACGGGGGCGAGCGGGGAGAGCGGTGTCTAAGTTGCGCCTGGGCATAAACATCGACCACGTGGCGACGGTCAGGAACGCTCGGGGCGAGGGCTATCCCGATCCCGTGCGCGCTGCCGAGATGTCACTGGCGGCCGGCGCGGACGGAATCACCGCCCACCTCCGCGAGGACCGCCGCCATATCTCCGACGCCGACATTGACGCTCTGGCGCTGATCACCAAGCGCCGCGGCCGGCCGCTGAATCTGGAAATGGCGGTGACCGCCGAGATGGAGGCCATCGCGTTTGCCCACCGGCCGCACGCCGCCTGCCTGGTCCCCGAGCGCCGCGAAGAGGTCACCACCGAAGGCGGCCTCGACGTGGTCAAGGGCCACAACGCCATCACCCCGATCGTGCGCCGACTGGCCGACGCCGGCATCCGCGTCTCCTGCTTCATCGACCCGGACCTCGCCCAGGTCGCCGCCTCGCAATCGGCCGGCGCCCAGGTGGTCGAACTGCACACAGGCGCCTATTGCCAGGCAGTGCGCGAGCGCTCGTCCGAAGCCACCACCTTGCTGCAGAACCTCCGTGTCGCCGCCGCCGAGGCCCATCGCCTGGGACTCGAGGTCCATGCCGGCCACGGCATCGACTACGAGACGGTCAAGGCCGTCGCCGCCATCCCCGGGCTGATGGAACTCAACATCGGCCACTTCCTGATCGGCGAGGCGATCTTCATCGGGCTGGGCCCCGCCATCCAGCGGATGCGCGCACTCATGGACGAAGCGCGCGCGGCTGTGAGAGCGGCGTGATCGTCGGCATAGGCTCGGACCTCTCGGACATCCGGCGGGTCGAAAACACCCTGCAGCGGTTCGGCGAACGCTTCACCCAACGCATCTTCACCGACATCGAGCGCACCCGCTCCGAGCGCAAGGCCGATCGCGCCGCCAGCTACGCCAAGCGCTTCGCCGCCAAGGAGGCCTGCGCCAAGGCGCTCGGCACCGGAATGCGCCGCGGCGTCTTCTGGCGCGACATGGGCGTGGTGAACCTCCGCTCGGGGCAGCCCACCATGGCGCTCACCGGCGGCGCCGAGGCCCGGCTGCTGGAAATCATGCCCGAGGGTCATCGCCCGGTGATCCACCTCAGTCTCACCGACGACCACCCCTACGCCCAGGCGTTCGTGATCATCGAGGCTGTCAAGGATTAGGCCCTCGGCGGCCTCACCCGCCCCCGAGAGCCGGTGAGGCCTTGAGCATGCGAAACTAAGCCGGGTGGGCGCCCGGCGAGCCGCACTTGGCGTACTTGCCCTTATCGTTCTTGCACTTCTGGGTCGTGGTCGTCGTCTTGGACGTCGTCGTGGTCGACTTGGCCACCGGCGCCGTCGCCGCCGCAGGCGTGGCCGCTGTGGTCGCCGCCGTGGCGGTCTTGGTCGTCTTGGTGGTCGTCGTCTTGGCCGTCTTGGTGGCCGATACGCCGCCACACACCTCGGCCTTGGCGAACTTGCCTGCCGCGTCGTGACAACGCCCGTTGGCGTCTAGTTTTTGGGCGCTGGCCGCGCCTGCGCTGAACAGGATTGCAAGCGCGGCGACAGCGACCGTAGCAGATCTCAACATCAAATAGTCCTCCGGCTGACATCAGCGGGACTCCCCCGCTACCGACCAACCGGCGGCGCGTTCTGGCCGTTCCCGCTAAGGTGCTCTTAGCCTGATCACGTTGCCGGCATCGAGGCGCGGCGGTGGCGCTGCAGCATCGGCCAAAGGGTGTTGAGCGCGAGCCCGCTCAGCACCAGGGCTGCAGCCGTGACCTTCCACCCCGACAACGGCTCGCCCAGCCATGCCGCCGACGCGGCCATGCCAAACACCGGAACCAACAGCGACAGCGGCGAGATTGTTGCGGCCGGATAGCGAGCCAGCAGCCATCCCCAGATGGCATACCCGAAGAGCGAGTTGCCCACCGACTGCCAGAGCACGGCGGCCCAGGTGGCGGGCGTCGACTGCGTCACTCCGGCGGCGATCGCCGGCCAGCCGTCGAACACGAAGGCGAGCGCGAACAGCGGCAGGATCGCAAACAGGCTCGACCATACCACGAACGCCAGCATGTTCGGCGGGTTGGCCGCCCTCTGCACCGTGTTGCCGCCCGCCCAGCTCATCGCTGCGGCCAGCACCAGCGCAAGGCCCAGCGGCGTCACCTCGCTGCCGGCATGGACCATCAGCCAGCCCAGTCCGGCCGTCGCCAGCAGCAGGGCTGCCAGCTGGAACCCGCGAAGGCGCTCCCCCGTGAAGACCATCGAGAGCCCGATGGTGAAGAAGGCCTGGGTCTGCACAACCAGCGAGGCCAGGCCAGGCGAGATCGAGCCGCGCATGGCCACATAGAGCAGGCCGAACTGCCCGACGCCGATCAGAACGCCGTAGGCGGCCAGGACCCGCCAGCCCACCTTCGGGCGCTTGAAGAAGAAGACTGCCGGCAACGCCGCCAGCGTGAACCGCAACGCCGCGAAGGTCAGCGGCGGCAGGTGCGCCAGCGCCAGCTTGATGACCACGAAGTTGGTCCCCCAGATCGCCATCACCAGGAGCGCGAGAAGAGCGTGTACAGGCTTGAGCGTGGGCGCGGTCATTTGCGCGCGTTGTGACGGCGGTCGCCCTCGTTGTCACGTGGCCGCAGCGACACTTAACGGCATGTCATGACCTTATCTTCACGGGCAGAAGTCTTGCTCACGCCGTATGCAACGCGTAGCAACGGCCCGTTCGCGACGGCGGGCGACTCCCTAAGGACCATCCATGAGCGAGACCATGCAGGCTTCGGCGCCCCCCGAAAAGCCCGGCGCGATGTCCGAGATCCTCGAGATCATCAAGACCATCGTCTACGCCCTGCTGATCGCGCTCTTCCTGCGCGTCCTGTTCTTCCAGCCCTACACGATCCCCTCGGCGTCGATGGAGCCCAACCTCTACGAGGGCGACTACATCATCGTCTCGAAGTGGAACTACGGCTGGTCGAAGCACTCGATCCCGTTCAGCCCGCCGTTGTTCTCCGGGCGGATCTTTGAGCGGCCGGCGCATCGCGGCGACATCGTCGTCTTCAAGCTGCCGCACGACAACTCGACCGACTACATCAAGCGCGTCATCGGGATCCCGGGTGACCGCATCCAGATGAAACAAGGGCTGCTCTATCTGAACGGCAAGCAGGTGCCGCGCGTGAACCTGGGTACGGTGCGCGAGGATTCCGGCTACGGCTTCATGCACGACGTGACCCGTTATCGTGAGACCCTGCCGGGCGGGCGGACCTTCATCACCAACGACTTCGGCCCCACCGGCGACCTCGACAACACCGAGGAATTCCTGGTGCCGGAGCACCACTATTTCATGATGGGCGACAACCGCGACAACTCCTCCGACAGCCGGGTCTCGCCCGAGGCGGGCGGCGTGGGCTACGTCCCGGCCGAGAACCTCGAAGGCAAGGCGCAGCTGATCCTGCTCTCATGGAAGCCCGGCGCCTCGATCTTCAAGCCCTGGACCTGGGTGATGAACCTCCAGCCCAGCCGGTTCTTCACGCTGCTCCAATGAACGCGCGTGTGGCCGCGGTTGCGGAGCTTGAGCGCCGCATAGGCCACACCTTCGCCGACCGCGATCTGCTGGAGCGCGCGCTGACCCATGGCAGCGTGACCAAGGGCTCGGCCAAGATCCGCGACAACGAGCGGCTGGAGTTCCTCGGCGACCGTGTGCTCAACCTCGCCGTCGCTGAGCAGCTGATGCGCCTTCGCCCCGCGGCGACGGAGGGTGAGCTCTCCAAGCTGATGAACCAGCTGGTGAACTACCGGGCGTGCGCCGATGCGGGCCGTCGCGCCGGCCTGCGCGACGCCATGCGGGTCGACGCCAGCGCCACCAAGATCGGCGCCCGGGACAACGAGCGCGTGCTGGGCGACGCCTGCGAGGCGCTGATCGCTGCGCTCTATCTTGAGGCCGGTTTCCCTGCCGCCCGCGACTTCATCCTGGCCTTCTGGGCCGACCTTCTCGACAACCTCGACGCTCCGACCAAGGACCCCAAGACCATGCTGCAGGAATGGGCCATGGCGCGCGGCCTCCCGGTGCCCGACTATAGTGTGATGAAGCAGGAGGGCTCGGCCCACGAGCCGGTGTTCACCATCGAGGTGCGCCTGCCCGGGCTCGAGCCCATGACCGCGGTCGGCGGCTCCAAGCGCGAGGCTGAGCGCCTGGCCGCTGACGCCATGCTCACGGCCCACGCCGCTGACGAGCAGGTCGGACTATGACCCGCGCCGGTTTCGCCGCCATCATCGGCGCCCCCAACGCGGGCAAGTCGACCCTGACCAACCGGTTGGTCGGGGCCAAGGTCTCGATCGTGACGCAGAAGGTACAGACTACCCGCTTCCCGGTTCGGGGCGTCGCCATGGAGGGCGAGGCGCAGATCGTGTTGGTCGACACCCCCGGCATCTTCCAGCCGCGCCGCCGCCTCGACCGCGCCATGATCCGCGCCGCCTGGGGCGGGGCGCAGGACGCCGACGTCATCGTCCACCTGGTCGACAGCGTGGCCGAACTGGCTGCCGAGGGGCCGAACGGCAAGGCCGCCGACCGCAAGGCAGCCATCGACGTCGAGTCCATCATCGAGGGCCTGAAGGCCGCCGGAAAGACCGCTATCCTGGCGCTCAACAAGATCGACGGCATGAAGCGCGAGACCCTGCTGGCGCTGTCGAAAAGGCTTTTCGATACCGGCGTTTACTCGGAGGTCTTCATGATTTCCGCCGCCGACGGCAATGGCGTCGATGATCTGAAGCGGCGCCTGGCCGAGCTGATGAAGGACGGCCCTTGGTTCTATCCAGCCGAGCAGACCGCCGACATCCCCGCGCGCCTGCTGGCCGCCGAGATCACCCGCGAGAAGCTCTACCTGCGCGTCCATGAGGAGCTGCCCTACGCCGCGGCCGTCGAGACCACCGCCTTCGAGGAGCGCAAGGACGGCTCGGCACGCATCGAGCAGACCATCTACGTTGAGCGCGAGAGCCAGCGGCCGATCATCCTTGGCAAGGGAGGCCAGACCCTGAAGTGGATCGGCCAGAAGGCGCGCGAAGAGTTGATCGAGCTCCTCGACCGCCCGGTCCACCTCTTCCTGCACGTAAAGGTCGATGAGCGCTGGGCCGACAAGCGCGAGTTCTACGGCGACGTTGGGCTCGACTTCGACGCCTGACCGCGGCTCGTTTCGACGATCCGCCTGAGCGGCCAAGCTCAGGTCGCGGTTCAGCGCTACAGTGTCTCAAGTCTGTTTGAGGTAGGACCTCGCCGGGGGAGCGCTGGATGCGTCGGTTTGTTTGGGCCCTGATCGCCGCGGCCTTCCTCGGCGCCTCGGCCGCGCACGCGCAGACCGCGCCTGAGGCGGGCTTCGGAGCCTATCTTCGCCCGCAGCAACTGGTCGCCGTAGGGCCGGGCCGCAGCATCAACCTCGTGTGCATGGGGCAGGGCGCTCCAACTGTCATCCTCAGCGATGGCGGCGCGAGTTGGTCGCTCCAGTGGTTCAAGGTCCAGCCTATGGTTGCGCGGAAGACCCGCGTGTGCGCCTGGGACCGCGCCGGCAACGGCTTCAGCGGCGCCAGCTCGGAGCCGCAGGACGTCGCCCACACCGAAGCCGATCTCGAAGCGGCCCTGAAGGGCGCGGGCGTGACCGGGCCGCTTGTGCTGGTCGGTCATTCCGTCGGCGGGTTCGAGAGCCTGCTCTTCGCCGACCGCAACCGCGACCGGGTCGCAGGCATGGTCCTGGTCGATCCGTCCTACCCCGATCAGGTCGTGCGCCTGGCTCGGGCCGCGCCTGCGCTGATGCAGTATTCGAACGACGCCGACCGAAAGGGCCTTGAGCACTACCGCCGCTGCATCGATGCGCTGAAGGCCGGCGGTCGCGATCCGCCGCCGGGGGAATGCGTCAGCCTGCGTGCCGGACTCCCTGAGCCGATGCGCGCGGCGATGCTGGGCCTGACCACCGATCCCGCCTACTGGCAGACCTTCCTGTCGCTCTTCGAGTTGAAGGACCGCAACGCGCGGCTCGCGGTAAATCCACGGCGCGACTACAGCGACATGCCCCTGATCGTCATGGGGTCCGGCGTGGTCAAGCTGCCCGGCGCGCCGGAGGCGATCGTCCGCGAGATCCCCGCGCTGGATGCCGAGCTCCAGAGCGGCCTGGAGGCGCTCGCCCATCTGTCGTCGCGCGGATCCTACGTCCGGGTTCCGGAGTCCGGCCATGCCATCCAGCTGCAGAAACCGGCCGCGGTGATCCAGGCGATCGAGACGGTCGTCGAGCAGGCGAGGCGCCCGCCGGGGCGTTGACCCCGCATAACCGGACGCTCAAGCTGCCAGGGGGCGGCTCGTGCGGGGGCTCGGCATCATGACCATCGGCAGACGCGTCTATGGCCTGGGCGCCGTGGTCCTCGGGATCCAGGGATTGGTTTTCGACCGCTTCGGCGTGATGGGGCTGCAGGTGTCGCCGCAGGTCCCAAGCGTCCACACCCTGGCTTATGTAGCGGCCGCCTTCGTGCTTCTGGCCGGCCTTGCGACCAACGTCAGGCGGACCGCAGCGATCGGGGCGTTGCTGCTGGCGGCCTTCTTCGCCTTGGCCCTGCTCGTGCTGCGTCTGCCTGCCGCGCTCGCCCAGCCGATGGTCTGGGTCTCCTGGGAGAACGTCGCGGAGGGGACCGTCATGGCGCTGGGCGGCGTACTCGCCTGGAGCCTGACTGCGGGCGTCAACGAGGCCGGAGGCGCGCACACCACGCGCTTCGTGCGCCCGGTGTTCGGCCTGTGCCTGGTGGTCTTCGGGATCAGCGAGTTCGTCTACGCCAAGTTCACCGCCTCGCTGGTCCCGGTCTGGCTGCCGCCGTCGCAGCTCGCCTGGGCCTACGTCACCGGCGTGGCGCAGATCGCGGCGGGGCTCGCGATCCTCAGCGGGCTCCGGGCGCGGCTGGCGGCGATGCTGCTGACCACGATGTACCTGATCTTCAGTCTGATCCTGCACATCCCCAGGGTGATCGCCGAGCCGTCCAATCTCGGGGCCTGGGCTGAGAACGGCACGAACCTCGTGCTGCTGGGCGCCGCCTGGTGCTTGGCGGATGCGCTCGGCCGGGCGAAGGCGCGCAGCTAGCCGAAAGAGAGCCGGGCGCCGCGGCGGCCAATCCCCTACATTCGAATCGATGGAATTCGAGGATGACGCCTTCGTGCTTTCCGCCCGCCCGTTCGGCGAGGCCGGCGCCATCGTCGAGTTCCTCACCGCAGGCCACGGCAAGTACGCCGCCCACGTGGCCGGCGGGGCGTCGCGCAAGATGAAGCCCTTCCTGCAGGCCGGCGCCCAGGTGCTGGTGCGCTACCGCGCGCGGGTCTCCGACCAGCTCGGCTCGGCGGCGCTGGAGCCGGTGGGCGAGGGGCCCTCGGCCCTCTTTGACGACCCGCTGGCGCTGGCCGGCCTCTCCGCCGCCGCAGCCGTGGCGGGCGGCGCCCTGCCGGAGCGCGAGCCGCATCCGGGCGCCTACCTCGCCTTCCAGGCGCTCAGCGACGCGCTGGCCCACACCGACTACTGGCCGGCCGTCTTCGTGCGCTTCGAGGCGGGCCTACTGCAGGAGCTGGGGTTCGGCCTCGACCTCTCCAAGTGCGCCGCCACAGGCGCCACGGACGAACTGATCTACGTCAGCCCCAAGACCGGCCGCGCCGTCTCCCGCGCCGCCGGCGAGCCCTATCGCGACCGCATGCTGGCGCTCCCGCCCTTCCTGCTCTCCAGCCAGTCGCGCCTAGAGGACGGCGACGTTGGCGCCGGCCTCGCCCTCACCGCCCACTTCCTGGAGCAGTTCATCTTCAACCCGATCAACAAGCCCCTGCCACCCGCCCGCCTCTGGCTCGTCGACCGCCTCAGCGACGCGGGGCGGCTGTAGGATTCCCATCAAATTTTGCTCGTCATTCCCGGCCTTGTGCCGGAAACCCATGATCTCCGCGGGTGCAGATCGAGCTGCTGCGGCGTCGCGCGCGCTCTTCGCCACGGTGTTCACAGGTAGCCGTGATGAGCCCGGCCATGACGATCTAGATGTGGACGGGTACGTGGGTCGCGGCGACGGGCGGTGAGCCGTGGTCTACTGGTAGACGGTTCACACCTCACTGATTCCCCAAGACCGCCATGAACGACATCACCACCGCCCCTCCGCCGCCCGGATCGCCCGGGGACCGGATCATCGACGAGCCGCTTTCCGAGGCGCTCTCCCGCCGCTACCTGGCCTATGCGCTCAGCGTCATCACCGACCGGGCGCTGCCCGACGTGCGCGATGGGCTGAAGCCGGTCCAGCGGCGCGTGCTCTACGCCATGCGCGAGATGCGGCTGAACCCGGACTCGGCCGCACGCAAGTGCGCCAAGGTCGTGGGCGAGGTGATGGGCGGCTACCACCCGCACGGCGACCAGTCGATCTACGACACGCTCGTCCGCATGGCCCAGGACTTCGCCCAGCGCTATCCGCTGGTCGACGGGCAGGGGAACTTCGGCAACATCGACGGCGATAACCCCGCCGCCATGCGCTACACCGAGGCCAAGCTCACCGAGGCGGCGACGCTGCTCCTCGACGGCATCGACGAGGACGCCGTCGACTTCAAGCCGACCTACGATGGCCAGGACGAAGAGCCGGTCGTCCTCCCCACCGGCTTCCCCAACCTGCTGGCCAACGGCGCGACCGGCATCGCCGTCGGCATGGCGACCTCGATCCCGCCACACAACGCCGCCGAGTTGGTCGACGCCTGCCTGACCCTGCTCGACAACCCCGATGCCACCACCGCCGACCTGATGGCCCACGTAAAGGGCCCCGATTTCCCGACCGGCGGGGTCATCGTCGAGCCGGCCCACTCGCTCCTCGACACTTACGAGACCGGCCGCGGCGGTGTTCGCCTGCGCGCGCTCTGGGAGAAGGAGGAGACGGGGCGAGGGACCTACCAGATCGTCGTCACCCAGATCCCCTACCAGGTGAAGAAAGCAGACCTCGTCGAACAGCTTGCCGAACTGATCGAGACCAAGCGCGCCCCGCTCTTGGGCGATGTCCGCGACGAGAGCGCCGAGGACATC
>DASXKT010000277.1:0-2546 GCA_036496685.1 Phenylobacterium sp. | reverse complement strand
ATGTTGGTGGTCAAGAGGTCCGGGAAGGCGAAGTGCTCGGTCGACCCGTCCGGGTCGAAGGCGGTGACGCCGCCGTTGATGATGGTGGCGACGCAGACCTTGCCGCCGGCTTCGACCGCCAGGCTGTCGAGCAGCTGGTAGCCGGGCAGGTTGCAGACCACTCGGCCCGGCCCGAAACCTACCTGCGGCGTCAACTGGCCAGGTTCGGCGACATCGAACGCCCAGAGCCGGCCGAAATTGGTGTCGGCCAGATAGACAACCTTCTCGTCCGGCGAAAGGCCGACGCCGTTGGGCGAGGTCATGTGGCCGCGCTGGCGGGTGATCGAGGAGCCATCCGGCTTGGCGTAGTAGAGCCCGCCCGCGCGGCGGCCGTCCTCCATGCTGCAGCCGTGGTCGCTGAACCACATGCCGCCTTGCTGGTCGAACACCAGGTCGTTGGGGCCGTTCAGTCGGCCGCCAGGGCAGGAGTCCGAAGCGTAGATCGTCTCGACTTTTCCCGACTTGATGTCGACTCGCTGGATGTAGCCGCCATTATGGCTCGGCGGCGTGGGACCGGGGATATTCATCCCGTTCGCCTTCATGAACTCGAACGAACCGCCGTTGTTGGTGACGTAGATCGCCCCGTCCGGCCCGATCGCCGCGCCGTTCGGACCGCCGCCGGTCTCGGCCACGACGTCCTTCCTGCCATCGGACGTGACCCGGGTGAGCGTGCCGCTCTCGATCTCTGTCAGGATGATCGAGCCGTCGTTCATGGCGATCGGGCCTTCGGGGAAGCGCAGGCCTTCGGTGACGAGCTCGATGTCCATGTGGTGTCTCCTGGCGGCTTTCTTGGTTGTCGCGACCATGCCGCCGCGGGCGTGCGGCGTCCACCCACACAGTGTCATCCCGGCCGCAGCGCGTGCGCGGAGAGCCGGGACCTCGTGGGTTTGCTTGCATGAGGTTCCGGATGACTCCGCTGCGCGGGTCTCCGGGAGGACAGTCAAACTCGCTCCAGCACCCGGAAAACTGTCGCGAACTCGTCGTCCGGCCCGGCCGGGACGGCCTTGCGCGAGACCTCGCGCCAACCGGTCTCGTCGAGCGGGGCCATGGCCACGTCGCCTTCGGGATCGCCTTCGACTTCGGTCAGGTAGATCCTGTGCGCCCGCCGCAAAGCCAGGGCGAAGAGGTCGGCGCCGCCGATCACGCAGACTTCGTCCTTGCCGTCGTCGGCCGCCTGTTCGCAGGCGATCTCCAGCGCCTCGGCGAAATCCTCGCAGACCACCGCGCCGGCGGCCTCGTATTCGGCCTGCCGCGACAACACCAGGTTCAGCCGGCCGGGCAGCGGGCGGCGCGGCAGGCTCTCCCAGGTCTTGCGGCCCATGATCACCGGCTTGCCCATGGTCAGCGCGCGGAAGCGCTTCAGGTCGGCGGAAAGGCGCCAGGGAAGCCCGGGGCCACGGCCGATGACGCCGTTGCGCGCCCGAGCCAGAGGTCCAAGGGTCAGATGGACGGCCAGGGCGGCTCACCGTAAGGGGAGGACAGCGTGGCAGGCAGGGGGTGGCTGGTGTCCAAATACGTTCCTGGAATTCTGATCGGCATCGTTGTCGCGTTCATGACGTCGTTGCTGTTCAGGGCGTTCATCTTCCCAGAGGGCCCGACAGCCTACGTCTACGGCGTCTTCATCGGCGCGTTCATCGCCTACATCCTCTCGAACCTCGCGGGAAACCGAAAAGTCGCCAATGCTAGCGGTGCGGAGAAATCAGCGGCCATGGCGCTCGCGCCACCGCCCGGCAAGGCGCTGTTGGTGGTGTACCGCGAAGGTTTCGTCGCCAAGCTGGCCGGGCTCAACCTCGCGGTCGACGGCAGGGAATTCGCCCAGCTGACGGCGCCGAAATTCACCTCCCTGGTCGTGTCGCCCGGCGTTCACACGCTCACCTGCGGCTTCGGCGGCCTCGCCGGCCCACAGAGCAAGAAGGGCAGCTACGATTTCCAGGTTGCCGCCGACGGCTTCGCCGCGGTGGGAATCGGCGTCAGCATGGGCCTGGTGCAAGGCAGCATGAAGTTCACGCCGGTCGCTGACGCCGTCGCGCTGAAGACGAAGCTGAGCAACATGCCGATGGCGAAGGCCGAACCGGCGGAGATCTGAGTTCCGACGCCGCAGGGACGGCGAGGCGAATCGACGCACGGTGGCGGTCGCGCCCTTGCCTTCGCCGACTTTCGGTTGCGCCTCGAACAAGCGTTGCCTTAAGACTGGGCGACCACGGGGGGACGACCTAAATGCGTAAGCTTGTTTCGACCGCGCTGCTTGGCGCGATGCTTTTCAATGCCGCCTGCGCCACTGCGCCGGACAAGGTCCAGGCCAACTATGTATCGCCGGTCGAGTATGCGAATCTCGACTGCGACCAGATCAGGGCCGAATTGTTCAAGGTATCGGACCGCGTGCGGGTCGTGACGGGACAGCAATCGGCCAAGCGCACGCGGGACACCGTCGCGTTGACTGTCGGCTTGGTCGTCTTCTGGCCGGCGCTGTTCTTCATGATCGGCGGCGACAAGAAGGAAGAGCTGGC
>DASXKT010000276.1:0-3424 GCA_036496685.1 Phenylobacterium sp. | reverse complement strand
GGCCTTCACCCGTTCGATCAGCAGGCGCTGGCTGAACGGCTTGTGCATGTAGTCGTCGGCGCCGAGGTTGAAGCCCAGGATCTCGTCGATCTCCTCATCCTTGGAGGTCAGGATGATCACCGGCATGTCGGAGGTCCGCCGCAGGCGCCGCAGCACTTCCATACCGTCCATGCGCGGCATCTTCACGTCGAGGATCGCGAGGTCGGGCGGATCGTTCTCCAGCGCCGCAAGGCCAGCGGCCCCGTCGTAGTAGGCCTTCACGGTATGGCCGTGGCTTTCCAGCGCGAGGCTTACCGACGTGACGATGTTCTCGTCGTCATCCACCAGGGTGATCTTAGCCATTTGGATGGGTTCGCTCCTTAAGTGGCCGTCGTGAAGCTAGTCATCCGTCACCGTGGCCTCAATGGGGCACGAGAACGAGGGTCTTTCCGGGTCTAGAGCGACAGCGCGGCGCGCAAGGCGTCGACGACCCTGCCCACATCCTCGTCGGCCATGCCGGGATAGAGCGGAAGCGAGAGGCATCGTTCGTACCAGGCCTCGGCGCCAGGCAGGCGCAGATCGCCGTAGCGAGCCCGGTAGTAGGGCTGTCGATGGACCGGGATGTAGTGGACCTGGCTGCCGACGCCGCGCTCGCGAAGGGCGTCGACCACCTCGCGGCGGGTCACGCCTGCGGTTTCGAAATCGATCAGAACGCACATCAGGTGCAGGACGGGATCGCTCCAGGCCGGGCTCGCGGCGACCCGAAGCACCGGGGCGAGTGGCGCAAGCGCCGCCTCATAGGCCTTGGCCAGCGCCCGCCGCCGGGCGGCGAAGCGGCCGAGCTTGCCGAGCTGGGAAAGCCCGAGCGCGCAGAGGATGTCCGGCAGGCGGTAGTTGAAGCCCGGTTCGGGCATCTCGTACCACCAGGGGTCCGCGCCCGCGGGCCGCACCATGCCGTGGCTGCGCATGACCCGCAGGCGCTCGGCCAGGACGGCGTCGTTGGTGGTGACCATGCCGCCTTCTCCGGTGGCGATCGTCTTGACCGGATGGAACGAGAAGGTGGCCATGGCGGAGTGCCGGACGTCGCCCACTCGCTCGGCGACATTGCCGAAGGTCATGGTCGTGCCGAGGGCATGTGGCGCGTCCTCGACGAGCATCGCGCCGGCCTCGCCGGCGAGCGCTGCAAGTCCGGGCAGATCAGCAGCGTCGCCGCGCAAGTGCACCGGCAGGACCGCGCGCAGCCGACGCTCGCCTACCCGAGTCAGGGCCTCGGCGAGGGTGTCGGGCGTCATCAGTCCGCTCGCCGGATCGACGTCGGCGAAGACCAGCTCGGCGCCCACGAAGCGGGCGCAATTGGCCGTGGCCAGGAAGGTGATCGAAGGCGCGATCACCGCTTCTCCGGGCTGAACCTCGAGCGCGAGCATGGCCAGGTGCAGGGCGGCGGTGCCGTTGGCGCAGGCGACCGCGTGGCGCGCCCCGACAGTTTCGGCAAAAGCCTTCTCGAAGGCCTCCACCGTCGGCCCGGTCGTGAGGAAATCGGCCTTCAGGGCCTCCACCACCGCGGCGATGTCGTCGTCCTCGATGGTCTGGCGACCGTAGGGGAGGACAGGTTGCGCCATGCTAGTCGTTCGCGCGCCGGCGGCGGCGCGGCGAGGCGTCTTCCAGCAGGGCCAGGAGACCGTCGCCGGTCAACCAGTCGTCATTGGTGTCGCTGGCGTAGCTGAACCCCTCCGGCAGGGCCGCGCCCTTGAGGCCGCCTCGGGTATATTCCACGAACGCCGGCTCGATGGCGTAGCGATCGCCGAGGTCGACTGTGGAGCGGGTGTCGTCGGCCGAGATCATCATCTCGTGGAGCTTTTCGCCGGGCCTGATGCCGACCACCTTGATCGGCAGGTTGGGCGCCATGGCGGCGGCCAGGTCGGTCATCTTCATCGAGGGGATCTTCGGCACGAAGATCTCGCCGCCGGTCATCATGCTGAGCGAGGAAAGCACGAAGTCGACGCCCTCGTTGAGCGTGATCCAGAAGCGGGTCATCCGCGGATCGGTGATCGGCAATTCCGTCGCGCCCTTGGCGATCAGCCGTTGGAAGAGCGGCGCGACCGAGCCACGCGAACCGACGACGTTGCCGTAGCGGACCACGGAAAAGCGCGTGCCGATGTCGCCCGACAGATTGTTGGCCGCTACGAAGGTCTTGTCGGAGGCCAGCTTGGTCGCGCCATAGAGGTTGATCGGGTTGCAGGCCTTGTCGGTGGAAAGCGCGATCACCTGCTTCACCCGATTGGTCAGGCAGGCCCAGACAACGTTCTCGGCGCCCAGGACGTTGGTGTGGATGCATTCGGAGGGGTTGTATTCGGCCGCCGGAACCTGCTTCAGGGCTGCGGCGTGGATGATGATGTCGACGCCGCGGCTGGCCAGGATCAGCCGCTCGCGATCGCGCACGTCGCCGAGGAAGAAGCGCAAGGCCGACATCTTGGCCGGCGCGAACCGCTCGGCGAGGTCGGCCTGCATCTCGCCCTGCTTCAGCTCGTCGCGGGAGTAGATGATCAGCTTGCGCGGGTTGGCCCGCGCCAGCACCGTTTCGACGAAGCGCCGCCCGAAGGAACCAGTGCCTCCCGTGACGAGGATGACCTTGCCGTCAAGGTCGAGGGTGGTCGGCGCAAATCGGCCCAAGGCGCGCTCCGGACAGTCGGCGAATCTTAACGTTCGCACCCCTTGTGGCCGACGGTCGTAAAGAGACCGCTAACCATAGGCGCCGTGCAATGGGGCCATGAGACGGCGCGACATCCTGGCCCTGATCGGCGCGGCCACGACCCTGCGTCTGGCCGCCCTGCCCACGCCGGCCTGGGCATGGGAGGAAAAGAAGAAAAAGTCCGGGGGTGTCAGCTACGTCCCGATCGACACCCTGACGGGGACGACCACCAAGCCAGGCGGCAAACGCGGCGTGCTCAGCGTCGAATGCGGGCTGGATATCCCCGACGTGAAGCTGCGCGACCGGGCGTTAATCTCCATGCCCCGGCTACGGGCCGCCTACGTTCAGGTGGTGATGACCTACGCCGGCGGCCTGCCCGCGGGGGCCGAACCGAACGCCGACTTCATCGCGTTGTCCCTGCAGCGCCAGACCGATTTGGTGCTCGGAAACCCCGGCGCGCGGGTGCTGGTAGGCGCCATAATGGCCAACTGAGGCGTCACATGGCGCTGATGCCGCCGTCGAGTTTCATCTCGGCGCCCGTCATGAACTTGCTCTCGTCGGAGGCTAGGTAGAGGCAGGCGTTGGCGATATCGTCCGGCTCGCCGATGTGGCCCAGCGGCACCTGGCGGCCGAGCTTGGCCTCGGCCTCGTCCTTGCCGAACCGCTGGCGCAGGGGGTCGAGGATCGGCGTGTCGATAAAGGTCGGGTGGACCGAGTTGGAGCGGATATCCAGCCCCTGCTTGGCGCAGTGAAGCG
>DASXKT010000275.1:0-4296 GCA_036496685.1 Phenylobacterium sp. | reverse complement strand
TGCGCCTGCGCGTGGCGGCCAAGCGCGACAAGCGGACGAAAGCCTAACCCTCCAGTCGGTTGAACGGATAGCGGTCGCGGATCTCCCGCTGGAAGAAGCGACCCTTCGAGTCTGCCCTGACAAAAGACCGGCCGACCTCGGCCGGCACGCCGACATAGACGTAGCGCTGGCCGCTCCTGAAGCGGACCAGCAGCTTCGACCGTTCGACGTCGTAGTCGATCTGGCTGATCGCGGTTGAGTCCACGTCCATGGGCTTTCTCCCGAAACCATCGGCAGCCTGAAACCGTAGCCTCGCATACCCGGTTCCCGCCGAACCCCGATACGTGCCAAGCTCAGGGTCAAGGCGACGCTAGGTTCGCCGTTTCGGGGGAAACATCATGATCGCGCACCGTTGGGTGGCCATCGTCACCATTCTGGCGCTCCTGACCTATTTCTGGATGGGCCTGCAGGTCGGCCGCGCGCGCGGCAAAAGCGGCATCGCCGCACCGGCGATGACCGGAGACCCGATCCTCGAGCGCACCATCCGCGTGCACTACAACACGCTGGAATGGCTGCCGATTTTCCTGACCAGCCTTTGGCTCTTCGCGCTCTACTGGAACGAGCTGGTTGCCGCCGGCGTCGGCGTGGTCTGGATCGTCGGCCGCCTGCTCTACGCCCAGGGCTACGTCGCCGATCCGGCCAAGCGCGAGACGGGTTTCCTCATCCAGACCGTCGCAACGGCGGTCCTGTTGTTCGGCGCGCTCGGCAAGATCGTCTATAGTCTGGTGACCGGCTCGGTGTGAGCCGCGAAACAAGCTTCACGGTCGTGAAACACCGGGACCACAATTCGGGCCAAGCATCGTGGGGATTGGCCAACGCCTTTCGAGGGATTCCTCGGTCCGAGAGTTCAAGATGAGCAAGACTTCAGCCGCCCTCGCAACCATCCTCGTGCTGGCGGCCGGCCTGGGAGGGTGCGTTACGCCGACGCCCTACCAGCCGAACATCAGTGGCCAGCGGCCGTCCGGCGGCTATTCCGAGATCCGCTTCGAAGCCGATCGTTACCGGGTCACCTTCGCCGGCAACACCATGACCTCGCGGGAGACGGTCGAGGGCTATCTGCTGTTCCGCGCCGCCGAGTTGACCCTGCAGAACGGCTTCGACTGGTTCGCGATCAACGACCGCAACACCGACCGCAACGTGCGGACGCTGGTGCAGCCTGACCCGTTCTACAGTCCCTGGTATGGCCCCGGCTTCGGCTTTTGGCGGCCGTCCTGGCGCTTCCGTGGGGCGGGGTTCGGGTGGCAGACCTGGGATCCCTGGTTCGGCGGCCCCTTCTGGGCGAACAGCGTCGACATCCGCACGGTCCAGGATTTCGAGGCCTCAGCCGAGATCGTCATGCGCAAGGGAACAAAGCCGGCTGACGATCTGCGGGCCTTCGATGCCCGCGCCGTGGTCGAGAACCTGAAGCCCCGGATCCAGTTCCCGGCGCCGCCGAGGCAGGCCGCTCAGAGCAAATAGGCCGCGCCGAACAGCGCGAGCCCTGCGAGCCCGAGGGCGATCGAACCCAGCCAGAACGCCTTGCGCCGGGTGATGATCGCCACCGTGCAGATCGCGATGCCGATCTCCACGAGGGTGGCCGCGGCCGTTAGCCAGTGGTGGCGGTGCTCATGCGTGCGGCTGACCGCCAGCAACTTGTCCCGTTCGGCCTCGTCTTCCTCGGCCTGTTTCTTGAGCTCGGCCTGCTTGGTGACCTGCTCCTTGGCCGTCCCTTGATACTGCGCCGCCTTGGGGCCCCCGCCGTCGGCGGCGATGCCGTAGAGGTGCTTCTTCAGGCTGTCGGCCTCGTACTCCCCCCAAACATCGGTGGCCTTGTCCTGGCTGAGGACCGCCTCGCTGGCCGAGGTGATCGCGCCGCCCGCCTCGATGGTTTCCAGGCTGGAGACGCCAGCGGCCATCACCGCCAGGATTGCGATGGTGATCGAGACCCGGCTGATGAACGGGTCGTGGGCGTGCGCGGCGTGCTCGGCATGCTCGGCGTGTTCGTGCGCCTCGAGCGCGGAATCGTGGGCCATGTCAGTCCCCCTTGGCGTCCTGAAGCGTCCGGCGCGTTCAGCCGTCTGCAGCGGTGATTTATCGGGCTTCGGCCCGGGCGTGTAGCGTCATCGCACGCGAAAGACCTGCAGCGGCTGGCCGTGCTGGGACAGGGGTTCCAGCCAGGGCGGGCTGCGGCCGGCGTCCAGAGACCTCTGAAGGCTGTCGGCCGACAGGCCCAGGCGATCGCTTTGGCGGGCGTGGGCGAGGCAATTGACGACGTAGGTGACCCCTAGAGCTCGCACGCGCCCCTCCGCCTCGACAGGCGAGGCGGCCAGCGCCGCGCGCGCCTCTTTCATTCCGACACCCATCCGATGGTAGGGCGCCTGCACCGCCGCATGCGGCGTGGCGGCCACGATGTACGGGCCCAGGTCTATCTCGCTCAGCACCACGCCCGGCGGCAGCTTGGCGAGCGCCTGGAAGGAGCGCGTGTCCGTGCAGTGGTCGGCGGCGTCTGCGACCGCCATGCTCTCCACATGACCGCGCGTGGCGGCGAAACGGCCGATGGCGAGGCCCGGCAGCATCGTTGCAGCGGCGAATAGGAGGACGGCCGGGACCATCAAGCCGGCGAGCGCGGCTTCAGCGAAGTCCACCAGGGCGGCGGCGGCCAACGGCGCTGCGAGCCAGACGGAATACTGGATGTAGCGTCCCGCCTGCAGGGTCAGGGGGACGGAGATGAGCAGCAGGACGCCGGTCAGCAGCCACGCAGGGTTGGCCCGCATGTCCGCCCGACGACCAAGCCAGAGCCAGCCCGCGAGGCCCGCCAAGCCCGGGGCGGCCATACTGACCGCCAAGCCCGGATCGCGGGCGAGCAGGCTGAGCCAGGGTGTCATCTCGCGCACGTTGGCCAGCCAGAAGGACTTCACCTCGGGATCAAGCGCGGCCATCGGACCTTGCAGGCAGAGGGGCTCAAGGCCGAGATAGGCGCCTCCCGCCAGCACCGCTGCGGCGCCAAGCAGTCCGAGGCGTCCCAGCCGGCCCAATCGCGCGCCCAGGGCCGCTGCAGCGCAAAGGCCCGCGCCCGCGGCGCCCAAGCCCGCCACAAGGTTGATGGCCAGGGCGTCGCAGACCGGAAGCAGCCAGCGGTCCGGTGGCGTTTGCAGGGCGTGCAATGCCAGGACCCCCAGCCCCAAGGTCGCGCCGTAGGCCGCCAGCACCCGGCCGGAGCTCAGCCTGAAAGCCCACCAGCCGCCCATGGCCGCACCGATGAGCGCCAGGAAGGGCAGGGCCTCCAGCCCGACCGCAAGCCCCACGGCTGACGCCAGGCCACAGACGATCGACCACCACACGGCCGGCGCCTGCGTGGCCGCTGCAAGCGCAAGGAGGCAGCAGGTGATCTGCACCCCGTGATGATCCACCCGGCCGGGCGCGAACTCGCCCGACGCATGGAAACTGAGCGCCGCGGTCACCATGCCCAGGAACACCGCCCGGCCGCCCCCCAGTCGGCGGGCGATCAGCAACACGGAGACCGTGAGCGGCAGCACCCAGAGCACCGGCCAGGTCATACGCATGGCCATTTCCGCCTGCCCGGCCGGCAGGACCGTCGCGAACAGCTTCAGCAACGCCGCCTCGGCGCCGTCGACCAGCCGCGACCAGTGCATGTAGAGGCCGTCCGGCGGCTGCAGCCGGACGATCTTCTGGTCGAACCAACCACGGCCGGCCGCCAGGTCGCGCACCAGGCTCAGGCGAAGGGCGTCATCCGTGTCGCCGAGCGTGCGGACAAGACGCGGGATCGCAGGGATCGTCGCCAGGAACGAGATCAGCCAGACGATCAGCGCGCCGAGCGCCAGCTGCCGCCGTGACGCCCAGTCGGGGATGGGGGAGAGCTTCAAGACCGGACCGCAGCTTCAGCGCCGACCCGACGCCGGGGAGGCCAGCCGGCAGGATTTCAGCTCCGCATTAAGAATGTTTGAGCTTGGCGGCGCGCGTCAGGCCTTCGCGTACTTCCAGAACCGACCCTTGCCCTCGGCGATCCAGGCCAGCGCGTCTTCGATCCGCTTGTCCCGGGTGGCGTCCGTCTTCGCCTCGCCGATCCAGGTGTTGTATTCCTTCTGGAACGATGCCGACCGACTTTCGAAGATGGCCTTGACCGGGGGGTTCGCTGCCAGCCGCTCCGCGAACACCTCGGGGATCCCCACGACCTTAGGGGCTGCCGACTCCCGAGGGGGGAGCTTCACGCCGTTGGCGTTGAGCGCCATCGCGTCCTGAATCCAGGCGATGAGTTCG
>DASXKT010000274.1:0-10231 GCA_036496685.1 Phenylobacterium sp. | reverse complement strand
TCATGTCGCTCTGCCGGGCGCTGTCCTACGACGGTTTGGAGAACGTCATCTCCATCGCGGCGATAAACGGCGGCTCCCACGTCGCTCCGACGCGGGCCGGCGACACCCTGTACGCCGCGAGCGAGGTGCTGGACCGCCTCGATGTACCCGGGCGGCCGGATCTCGGCGCCCTGCGCCTACGGCTGACTGGCCTGAAGGATCAGCCGCCCCAGGGGATAGCGCTGCGCTCGGCTGAGGGCGGACGAAGCCGACGGCATCCGGCCGTGGTGCTCGAGCTCGACTACACCGTTCTGATGCACCGCTGATCGCCGACCCACAGGGAATAGCCGCATGTCTTCTGCGATCCATCCTCGCGACGCCCTCTTTGACGGCGAGGCAGCGCTTCCGGCGATCGCACCCTGCGAACACTTCGCCGGCAGCCGCAAGCTGATCGAGAAGGCGCTGGCCCTGCAGGCGCAGCACGGTCCAGTGTTCGACGTAACCTGCGACTGCGAGGATGGGGCGGCGGCCGGTCAGGAGCGCGAGCACGCCCTGATGGTCGCCGAGTTGATCGCCTCGCCCCTCAACCGCTGGAAGCAGGCGGGCGTGCGTATCCACGATCCGGCGCATCCGCACGTGCTCGCGGACATCGACATCATCCTGGAGGGCGCGGGGAAGGAACTCGCCTACATCACCATACCGAAGGCGACCTGCGTGCGAGACGCGGCGCGGATCATCGCCCACATCGCCGATCGCTGCGTCGACCTGGAGCTTGGGCGGTCGATTCCGATCCACGTCCTGATCGAGACGCACGGCGCCCTCGCCGACGTGTGGGAGATCGCGGCCTTGCCGGGCGTGCAGGTGCTGGACTTCGGATTGATGGACTTCGTCAGCGGCCACCATGGGGTGATACCGGCGTCGGCCATGCGCAGTCCTGGCCAGTTCGAGCACCGGTTGATCGCCCGGGCGAAGGCCGAGGTGGTCGCCGCCGCAATCGCTCACGGCGTGATCCCCGCGCACAACGTCTGCCTGGACCTCAAGAACCCCGACCAGGTGTTCTCCGACGCCACGCGGGCCCGCAACGAGTTCGGCTTCCTGCGGATGTGGAGCATCTATCCCGCCCAGATCCTGCCGATCGTGGAGGCCATGCGGCCGAGCCACGACGAACTGGACATCGCAGCGGATATACTGCTGGCCGCCAGCGCCGCCGATTGGGGTCCGATCCAGCATGCCGGCGAACTGCACGACCGCGCCACCTACCGATACTTCTGGAACCTGCTGCAGCGGGCGAATGCGTCCGGCGCATCGATCCCGACCGCGGCCGCCGACGCCTTCTTCAGCTAGGGCTTTCCATGCCGACGCACGACGACACCGCCACGCCGCCGGACGCTTCGGCCCGCGGCTACATGACGGACGAGCGCAGGCTGATCCAGGAGACGGCGCGCCGATTCACCGAGAACGAGGTGACGCCGATCGCCAACAAGCTGGACCCGGAGCATGGCGACATGCCCATGGAGCTGCGCCAGAAGATGGCCGACATGGGCTATTTCGGGATCATGATCCCAGAGGCCTACGGCGGCCTGGGGCTCGGCCGGTTCGAATACTGCCTGATCGCCGAAGAGCTCGCCCGAGGCTGGATGAGCGTCGCCAGCCTGCTGGCCCGTGGCAACGGCCTGGCCGGCGCCCACACCATGAGCGAGGCGCAGAAGCAGCACTACCTGCCTCGAGTGGCCAGCGGCGAGTTCCTCGGTGCGCTTGCCATGTCGGAGGCGAACGCCGGCTCCGATGTGGCGAACATCACCTGCCGCGCCGAACGCGACGGCGACGACTGGGTGATCAACGGGGCCAAGTACTGGTGCACCTTTGCCGACGGGGCGGACTATGTGCTGGTGGTGGCGCGGACCGATCCGGCGGCAGTCCGCCACAGGGGGCTCAGCACCTTCCTTGTCGAGAAGCCTCGCGGCGAGCTGCCCGTCGGGGTCAAGGGCTCGCCGATCCCGAAGATCGGCTACTTCGGTTGGAAGACCTGGGAGCTGAGCTTCGAGACCTGTCGCGTCCCCGCCGGCGCCCTGGTCGGCGAGGAGGGCCAAGGCTTCTACATTATCAGCCGGTGGCTGGAATCAGCCCGCGCCCATACCGCGGCGAGGTCCATTGGACTGGCGGCCGCGGCCTTCGAAACCGCGCGCCGCTATGCCCTGGAACGCGTGCAGTTCGGCCAGCCGATCGGCGAGTTCCAGACGATCCGCTTCAAGCTGGCGAAGATGGCGACCGAGATCGAGGCCGCCCGCCAGCTGATGTACTTCGTCTGCTCTGAACTCGACGCCGGCCGTCGCTGCGACAAGGAGGCGGCGATGGTGAAGTACTTCGCCTCGGAGATGTCGGAACGGGTCTGCAGCGAGGCGATGCAGATCCTGGGCGGGGCGGGTTACACAACGCACTTCCCGGTCGAGCGCTTCTGGCGCGACGCGCGGTTGACCAAGATCTTCGAGGGGACCTCGGAGATCCAGCTGCGGATCATCTCAGACCACTTGCTCGGCAAGTCGGCCGAGAAGCCGACGACATAGCCTACGCGCGGGAGAATACGGATCGGACGATGATGAGCGTTTTCGGCGACCATATTCGCGTGACGTCGGATGGACACGTGGCGTTGGTGACCTTTGCGAGGCCACCGAACAACCACGTGTCGGTCGAACTGGTGCAGGGCTTGGCCGATGCGCTGGACGCGATCGACCAGGAGCCGACGCTGCGCGCAGTGGTGTTGCAGGCCGAGGGCAAGAATTTCTGCGCTGGCGCCGACCTGCTCAGCACCGACGGGGTGGCCGCCTCGGGTATGGCTGGGGTCTACCCCCTCTACACGGAGGCGACGCGGCTGTTCGCTTCCCACAAGCCGATCGTCGCTGCCGTCCAGGGCGCGGCGGTGGGAGCGGGCCTGGGCCTTGCCCTGGCCGCCGATTTCCGGGTCGCATCACCCGACGCCCGCTTTTCCGCCAACTTCGTGAAGCTGGCCTTCCATCCCGGATTCGGGATCACGCACACTCTGCCGCGCGTCGTCGGCGCGTCGAAGGCTGCGCTGATGTGCCTGACCGGTCGGCGTGTGAAGGCGGATGATGCGTTGTCGTGGGGCCTGGTCGACGACGTCGTTCCCTTGGAGAGCCTGCGCGCAGCAGCCCTGCGGCTTGCCGCCGAGATCGCCGAGAACGGTCCTCTGGCGCTTGAGGCCACCCGCAAGACGCTGCGCGGCGACCTCGCGGAGGCGGTCCGCGCCGCGACCGACAGTGAGTTCCAGGAACAGTCGTTGCTGCGCGGCACAGAGGATTTCGAAGAGGGCGTCCAGGCTGTCGCCGAGCGCCGTATCGGACGTTTCGAAGGTCGCTAGCCAGATAGCGAAGGGCCGTCGCCTGCCAGTGGACCCTCGAGATGGACACCCACGCCAGGACCGGCACGTTGGGCGTCAGGGTCAACTTGTAGAGAGCGGCTGACCAGCTCGGGCTATCTAGAGGGCGCGTACGAATCCGGTGCGCCTGGCGGGATCGGGGGGTGCTCCTTGAGGCTTTGCTGGAACGCCGTCACGATCTTCAGCGCCGGGCCCGCGACCCAGGTGGATTGCACGCCGGTCGCCGGATACTCCTCCTTCGGATCGGTGATCAGGTCGAAGGCCTTTGGCTGGCCGAGCCTGGCGGGCACACTCCACCAGTCCCGCTCCTCGTCGTAGAAGACCACCTTCCAGTTGCGCCACTTCACCGCCTCAAGGCGGTCGGCGACGAACACCGGGAAGCCCTCGCGGGCCGACATCTCGGTTTTGCCGGTCAGGAAGTTGGTCTGGTCAACGCCGTCGATCGGGCGGTCCTGAGGGACCTGCGCACCGGCGACGTGGGCCAGGGTGGTGAAGGTGTCGACCTCATGGACGATCTCGTTGCTGACCCGTCCAGGCGCCACGTGGCCGGGCCAGCGGACGATGAACGGGACCCGTAGCGAGCCCTCCATGTGGGTGAAGTAGTAGCCCCGCCACGGGCCCGACGAGCCCTGCCAGGGCCAGGTCGCTTCCGGACCGTTGTCGCTGGTGAAGACGACGATGGTGTTGTCGTGGACCCCGAGCTTGTCGATCGCATCGAGCAGCTCGCCGACATGGGCGTCCGTCTCGGCCAGGGCGTCGGGGAAGTCTCCGTAGCCGGTCCTCCCGGCGAATTTTGGATTGGGCAGCGTCGGGAAGTGTACCTGGGTGTAGGGCACATAGGCGTAGAAGGGCTTTCCGGCCGTCACGCTACGTTTCATGAAGTCGATCGAGCGGCGGGTGCATTCCTGGTCGATCAACCGGCGCTGGTCGAGGTCGTAGGCGCCGACCTCGCGACTCTTCTGTCCCTTGCGACCCTCCATGATCGGCTCGGCCGGGATCCCCAGAGCCCTTGCCGCCGGCTGGGCGGGCCATAAGGCCTCGTCCGTGGTGCGCGGGATGCCGTACCACTCATCGAAGCCCTGGTCGTTCGGCAGTCGGCCCTGCTCGCTTCCCAGGTGCCACTTGCCGCACATTGCCGTGGCGTAGCCTGAGGCCGACAGCGTCTCGGCGATGGTCACTTCCCAAGGCGTCAGGCCCTCCAGCCCACCCCCGATCGGCACGGAGTGCGTGCCCGAGCGGATTGAGAAGCGGCCGGTCATGATCGCCGATCGGCTCGGCGTGCACTGCGCCTCGACGTTGAAGTTGGTCAGTCGCAGCCCCTCGCTGGCCAGCCTGTCGATGCGCGGGGTTGGCGCGCCACGCACAATCCCGCCGCCGTAGACACCGACTTCGCCGTAGCCGAGGTTGTCCATCAGGATGAACACGATGTTCGGCCGTGCGCTTGGGGCCGCGGCCGCGGCTGGCGCGCTCAGCGTCATCAGAGCGGAACTGGCGGCCAAGGCGCAGCCGCGCGTAACCTCGCGGACGATCGATGGGTTCACGCAACTCTCCCTGGGCTGTTCTCGGTGGACGATCGGCATCGCAGCTCTGGTCAGAACCTCGCCGTAAGCGTTACTCCGTAGGTCCGCGGAGGATTGATGTGATTGTAGATAAAGCCAAGTCCCGAGCCGTCGAGGCGCGAAGTATAGTAGTCGACGTTCGCAAGGTTTTTGCCCCAGACGGCCACCTGCCAGTTCGCCGGGTCGGGCGCGAGCGTGATGCTACCATCCACGGTGTCGTAGCTGGAGCCATGGATCGACGGTTGGTTGCGGGAATCGAACTCCTGATCGGACACGTGGGACCACTTGACGTGCGCGCCCACCGCGACCTGGCCCACGCGGAAGGCGTCCCAATCCGCCATCCCTGTGAAGGTCAGCTCCGGCGCGTTGGGAAGGCGGTTGCCGACGACGGAAACGCCCTGGACGACGCCCTCGTCGATCCGCGACCTCAGCAGGCCGAGGCTGCCCGTCAGCGTCAGGGTGCCGACCGGACGCGCGACGATCTCCAGCTCGCCGCCGTAGATCGTGGATCGAGGCAGATTCAGCAGGCGCTGGGTCAGATCGGGCGAGGCGTCGATGAACTGCTGGTTGTGATAGCCGTACCAGAACGCCGCGGCGTTCAGCTGGACGCGACGGTCGAACAGGTGGGACTTCCATCCGGCCTCGAGCGCGTCGACCGTCTCCGGGAGGCTGACGGTCAGTTCGCTGGGGTCGAAGAACGCCTGGGCGTTGAAGCCGCTGGCCCGGTAGCCGCGGCTGTAGCTGGCGTAGGCGAGACTGCCGGCCGCGGTGGTGTAGTCGAGGCCGAGCTTTCCAGAGACCTCGCCCTTGCTGAAGCTGAGGTTGGTGGTCGCGCCAAGATCGGCGGCGTCGCCGGGGATCAGGTTGGCGATGACGATGCCATCGGTCCCCATCGCCTGGGAGATGAAGTCCTCCTGTCGGCCTTCATCGTGGCTGTATCGCAGGCCGACCCGCATCTTCAGCTGATCGGTGAGGGCGTAGGCGCTGTCACCGTAGATGGCCCAGCTTGTCTTGATCTGCCGGAAGCTGTTGGCGAACCGGCAGCCGAGCGGCAGGCCGTCGATGCAGTCTTCGACATTGAGGACGCCGTCGAGGTTCACGTCGAGGTCGTTGTAGAACGCCTCCGACGTCGCGTTGGTCAGGCGCTCTCGGTTGTAATAGGCGCCGAGCGTGAAGTTGAACGGCCCTGCGCCGTTGCTCTGGATGCGGATGTCTTCGGCCACCTGCTCGACATTGGCCGAGTAGTCGATCGAGAGCACCTGGAGGTGGCTGCCGTCGGTATCCTCCGGGACGGTGAGCGAGCCCTTGTCCCATGAGCTCACCGAGATCAGCTTCAAGTCGTGAGGCAGGGTGAAGGTGGCGGTCAGGGCGACCGAATCCGTGCGGTTCTTGCGCTTTGGCGTAAAGCTGCTGGTCAGCTCGCGGTTGCCCAGGCCCACGCGGAAATCGTCGGTCTGCGGCACGAGCGCCGGCGCGAACGAATGGAACAGCGAATAGACGCCGGCCCCGATCCCGTCCGGACCCGGCTGGGCGAGGACGCCATAGTTGTTTGGCGTCTGATCGCTAATCGAAGCGCGCAGGATGAACTCGGCCTTGTCGCTTGGTCGGAAGAGCACGGACAGGCGGACGCCGTACTCGTCGGTTCCGTTGAGGTCGCCCTGTCCGGGGCTGCGGTTTTTGAACCAGCCGTCGGCCTTGGCGTAGGTGAAGGCTAGGCGACCGGCGAGGATGTCGTTGGTCGATGCCTGCACGGCGCCCGACGCCTCGCGGCGATTGTAGTTGCCGACGCCGAGGCTCAGTTCTCCCGACGCGGGGCCGAAATCCGGCCGGCGGGCCACCAAGTTGACGGCGCCGCCCGTCGTGTTCTTGCCATAGAGCGTCCCCTGCGGTCCGCGCAGGACTTCCACGCGGTCCAGGTCGTACAGCGCGACGCCGAGCAGCGCGAAGTTCCCCTTGTAGACCTCGTCGAAATAGGTCGCGACCGGCGCGCTCTGATTGAGGCTATAGTCCGACATCGCAACGCCACGCAGCGCGAAGATCGGCGTTTCCTCGCCCACCGTGCTGACGGCCTGCAGGTTCGGCGTGACTGTGGCAAGGTCGCTCGCCGTGAAGATCCGCTGGCGAGCCAGGGCTTCGCCGGTCATGGCTGTAACAGCGATCGGTACGCTCGATAGCGCCTCGGCCCTGCGCTGCGCGGTTACGATAAGCTCCTCGACCGAGGCGGCGGCCGGGGCCGTGGTCTGGGCCAGCGCGCAGGCTGGCGCGGACAGAAGTGGCAGCGCTACGGCGACCAATCGGCCACATTTGCTCGTCATGAATCCCCCACATATTTATATGTACCGCACGCGTACGGTATATGAGGCGGAGGTATTGGCGAGCTGTCAAGAGGCTGTGCAGGAGTGATACTTGACCTCCTGTCACCTAAGACTGATCGAGTTCCTGGCGGAAGGCCGCCCTGCGGGAAGAAGGACGTGGGATTTTGGACGCCAAGCCTACCGTGAAGCGCCAGCGCAGGAGCCGCAAGGAGGGTGCGGACTTCCGCAATCAGCTGATCGCCGCCGCCCGCGACCTGTTTGCCAATGACGGTTTCGAGAGTGTCTCCATCCGCAAGATCGCCGAGCGGGCCAGCTGCCCGCCCATGACGTTCTACGTCTACTTCAAGAGCAAGCGTGCGCTCCTGCGGCACATCTGGGCGGACGTCTTCGCCAATCTGTGGGCTGTCTGCTCAGCCGCAGCCCTGACGGAACAGCGGCCGGAAGACAAACTCCGACGCTTCGTGCTCGCCATGGTCGAATTCTGGCTGGAGCACCCCGACAGCTACCGCATCGTGTTCATGAACCAGGACTTCGTGGAGTCGGACGACGACGAGCTATACATGGACATGCTCGGCGCCAACGCGCGGTTCGGTGCGCTCGAGGAGCTGATCGAGGCGGGCGTCGCAGCGGGCGTGGTCCGGCCCCTCGATCCGATCGCCGTCAGCCAGGTGCTGGTGGCTGCAACCGTCGGCGTCGGCCACGCCCTTATCACCGTTCCCGAGTACCCCTGGCGCCGCGACGCACTGATCGCGAACATGCTTGACCTGCTCCTCCGCGGCCTGGAAGCGACTCCGCATGGACGACCTTGACCCGTTATCGCGTCTATGGATACGGTACGCGTACGTTATGGTCGGGAGGCGGGGATGTCGCGGAAACTGTTCGTCGCCGCATGGCTGGGCGTAGCCGCCCTGGGCGGGCCCGCCGCGGCGGCTCAGCCTACCTCCACGGCCCTGCCCATTGAAGAGCTCGGTCACATCGCGGCGCTGCCGGAGCGCTATCCCGCGTCCTGGGTGCTGGCCGACTACATCGCCGAGCCCAGTGTCAGCGAAAGCAAGACCGAGGTCCTCGAGATCACCGACCACGGCGCTGTCCTGAAGGGCCAGGTGCCGACGCACCAGCTCGGCGTCACCCTGGCGAGCCCCGTTCGGCCCGAGATCTACGTCGCCGAGACATTCTACGCGCGGGGCGAGCGCGGGGCGCGCACCGATGTGATCACAATCTACGACACCCAGACGCTAACCGCGACCGGCGAGATCGTGCTCCCGGGCGCGAAGCGGGGCCTTTTCGTGAAGCAGCCCGCATCGTTTGCCCTCACGAATGGCGGGCGCTGGGGCCTGGTCTTCAACTTCACGCCGGCGTCCTCCGTGACGGTGGTGGATCTCGTCGGCCGAAAGGTTCTGGGTGAGGTCGCCACGCCGGGCTGCGCGCAGATATTCCCAACCGGAAGCCGCGGTTTCTCCAGCCTCTGCGCCAACGGCACGCTGCTCTCCTTTCAACTGGACGCGGCCGGCAAACCGGTTAGCCAGCGCGAGAGCGCGCCGTTCAACCCGCTCGACAGCGACCCGCTGTTCCTGGCGCCGGCAGCGGTCAGCGGCGTAAGCTACTTCCCCTCGTTGGGGGGCCGCGTGCAGCCCATCGACTTCCGACCCGAGACGCCCGCCATCCTACCGGCATGGAGCCTGGTCGACGACAAGCTGGCCGCCCAGCACTGGCGCCCGAGCGGCCTGCAGCTGAGCGCCGGCGACACCCAGAAGCTCTATGTCCTCATGCGCCCGAACGCGGAGGAGGGCAGCCACAAGGAGGGCGGCGCCGAGGTGTGGGTCTTCGATCCGGCCACCCACGCGCGGACTGCGCGCCTTAAGCTCAAGCATCCGGCGCGCTCCGTCATGGTGACCTCGGCGCAGCCCAGCCGCCTGCTGGCGATCGGCGTCGCCGGCGCGCTCGACGTCTACGACACAGCGGGCGGCGGATTCATCACGAGTTCGACGGTGCCCGCGCTCGGCGGCGCGCTGCTGCGGCCCGCGCAATGATCGCGCTGCAGCTTCCTATCGTCAGCGGCGCCGCCCCGTGCGCTGCGGCCCTATTGACCGCCGCGATCCTCGGCGCGAGCGCGGTCCATAAGGCAAGGTCGCCGGACCGGACGGCCGCGGCGCTTGCCGGCATGCTCGGCGTCACGCCCCGCCTCGTCCATCCGATCGTCGGTCCGGTTGCCCTGATGGAAGGGGCGGCCGCGCTCGCGCTTCTCGCGCCGCCGACGCGGGTCCTCGGAGCGGCCGTCGCGGCGCTGCTGTGGTTGGCCTATCTGCTGGTTGTCGCCCGCGCCCTTGCCGCCGGCCGCGGGGGCAGAGACTGCGGTTGCTCGCTCGGCGGGCGCCGTGCCGGCCTTGGGCCGTTCCAGCTGATCCGCCTCGTGGTCCTGCTGGCCACCACAGCCCTCGCCGGCCTTGACGCCAACGCAGGCTGGCCCAGCCTGACCGCTGCTCTCGCGGCGACCATGCTGTTCCTGCTCTATCTGGCGGCCGAGGAACTGGCCGCGACCCAAGCCTCAGGACGGTATTCGTGAGCGCCCTCTACGCCTCCCAGATCCTGCTGTGGGTTGCCTTCCTCGTCCTGGCCGCCGTGGTGCTGGCGCTCGCCCGGCAGGTTGGCGTGCTGCACGAGCGTATCGCCCCGGCCGGCGCCCTGACGCTGCACCAGTCGGTCCGCTCCGGCGACCCGGCTCCGCGGCTGGACCTCGTCGATCTGTGGGGACGCGCCTTCGCGATCGGCGCGGCCCGTGAGCACAGCCTGCTGATCCTATTCGTTTCGCCGGATTGCCCCGTCTGCAAGCGCCTGCTGCCCATCGTGAAATCGGCCGCCGCCACGGAACGCGGCTGGCTGGACGTGGTTTTCGCCAGCGACGGCGAGGAGGCCGAACACCGCGCCTTCGCCCAGCGACTGGATCTCGACCCCTACGGCTACCTGTTGTCGGAGGCGCTCGGGCG
>DASXKT010000273.1:0-4491 GCA_036496685.1 Phenylobacterium sp. | reverse complement strand
TTCATCGTCTCGCCGATCCCGAACCACAGGATCACCAGCGGGATGAGCGCGAGCGTCGGAATCGCCCGCTTCACCTGCACCAGGCCGTCGAAGACATAGCCGCCCAAGAGGCTGAGCCCGGCGATCAGCGCTACGACGATCCCTGCGCCCACCCCGAAGACGAGGCCCTGCGCCGCCCGCCAGGCGGAGATCACGAGGTTGGCCTGGAGCCGGCCCTGGTGCAGCAGATCGACGGCGGTTGCGACGGTGGCCCAAGGCGCGGGCAGGACGCGGGCGTCGATGAGGCCGGTCATCGAGCCGACCGTCCAGACCAGCACCAGCAGGGCCGGCCCGAGCAGCCAGCCCAGGGGGTCGGGTGCGGAGATCCCCAGTCGCCGCCGGACCGCGACGGTTCGCGGCTCGAGCGCCGAAAGGCCGAAAGGCTCGCGGGCGTTGCGCGGCAATTCGACGGCGGTGGCGAGCAAGGTGCGGCTTGGCGCGTTCATGCGGGTTCCGTCAGCGCGAGGCGAGTTTGGACGCACCCCCGCCGGCTTCGGCGAAGGCGTCGGCTGAAAGGGTCTCGAAGCGGCGGTCGAACAGGCGATGGGCGTCGAACGGCTTGCGCCCGGTGGCCTCGGCCATGAGGTTCACCGAGCCTTGCTGGCGCTGGATCGCTTCGGTCCAGTCGCGGGGCAGCGTGGCCCTGCCGTTGGCCTCAACGACATAGCGGGCGTCCTCCGCGGAGAGGCCCTGATTGCCTTCGTAGTAGACCTTGGCCCACTCGTCGGGATGGGCGTTGATCCAGGCCTGGGCGCGGCCCCAGATCCTGACGTAGGCGCGCAGGGCGGCGGCCTTGCCGGAATCCTTGAGGGTCGTCTCCGGGACGTACATGGTCACGAAGTCGTCGCGGACACCGCTCCTCAGCGCCTTGGCGCCGTCGGGCCCGAACTGGTCGAGATAGCGCTTGAGCGCGGCGCCGGATCCGATCGGGGCGGCATCGATCAGTCCGCCCGCGAGCGAGTTGACATAGATGTCCGCCGACGGGCTGGGCAGCTCCACCAGGGTGACGTCCTTGGTGGTAAGACCCTGGGATTGCAGTACGCGCTGGACGATCTCGCCCTGCACCTGGCCGGGGCTGTAGGCGATGCGCTTGCCGCGCAGATCCTTCAGCGAGTTGATCCGCGCCTTGGGCGCAACGGCCAGTTCGAAGGACGGATGGTCCGCCGCATCCTCCCTGAACCGGACAGCGACCATCCGGACCGGAATGCCGACCCAGATGGCGTGGATCGGGGGAATATTGGCGACCAGGCCAACGTCGAGCGCGCCGGCGTGGAAGGCTTCCGTGACGGCCGGACCGCCGGTGATTTCGGCCCATTTCACATTGAACGGAACCTGGCGGATCCAGCCGGTGTGCTTCAGCACCTGCTCGGTCGTCGGATCGCCGATGGCGAGTGTGACGCCCGGCGGGACCCGGTTGGGCAAGGGCGCATCCAGGGCCAGTTGGCCCGACCCGGGCGCGGCCGCCCGGGCGATCGGCTCGTGGGTCGCCGCATAGACCGAGAGGCCTGCGCTGAGCGCCAGGATCGCCAGCGAGATGATGCCGACACGGCGGGAGGCCACGGATCGAACGCCTTTGCTTGAGGAGGAAGAGACGGCCCGCCGCCCAAAGGGGAGGAGACGGCGGGCCGCGGGCGTCGCTGTTCAGCCGATGACGTTGAACAGCTCGCCCTCGAGCGCCTGCGAGCGGAACCCGTCGGCTCCGACCGGAAGGTCGCCGGCGACGGTGATCCGGCGCACCACGCGCGGGAGATCGAAGTGCTGGTAGTCGATGGGCCCGGCGTGGGCGACGGACTGGTTGTCCCAGACCACCAGGGACTTGGGCGCCCAACGGAAGCGGACCTGGTACTCGGGTCGGGTCGCTTCGAAGTAGAGCAGGTCGAGCAGCGCCTGGCTCTCGCGTTCCTTGAGGCCGACGATGTGCGTCGTCGTGCCCGGATTGAGGAACAGCAGCTTCTCACCGGTCTCCGGATGGATCCGGACCAGCGGATGCAGGGACACGAACGGGCCGGCCCCGCGACCGTCGCGGCGGGGCTTGCGGGCCTTGTCGCCGCCGAAGTCGTAGCTGGTGGTCTGGTGCACCGCCTGCAGGTCGTCGATCAGCCGTTGAATCTTGGGCGACAGGCCCTCGTAGGCGGCGATCAGGTTGGTGAACAGCGTGTCGCCGCCATAGGGCGGGATCTGAACCCCGTGCAGGATGGAGTAGCGGTTGGGGTTGGCGACGAAGGTGATGTCGATGTGCCAGCCCTTGTAGTCTCGTGGCTTACGCGCGCCGGGCTTGATGTTGTCGTTCTCGGTCCGGCGCACCCGATACTCGTCGACAGCGCGTTCCCAGATCTCAGGATGGTCCTCCAGGCCCTCGGCGATCGGATGAGCCGGGGTGAGCGGGCCGAAGGCGCGCCCGAAGGCCTTGAGCTGGTCGTTGGTGATGTCCTGGTCGCGGAAGAAGACCACCCGCCACCTGTGCAGCGCCGCCTGGATGTCGGCGGCGGTCGCCTCGTCGATCGGCTGGCGCAGGTCGACGCCCGAAAGCTCCGCGCCAATGATCGGCGTCACCGGCTCGACGATCAGCTTCGAGGAAGCCCGCGCCGGGGCCTCACGGGTCTGGAGAGTGGCTGCGCTGCTGCTCATGGAAATCCCTTCCGACTGCGGGTCGATGGCTGCGGAAGGCAGAGGTCGCAAGCAGCCCTCAGCGCCGTCCGTCCACAATGCCTACGGGATTAGTATGAATTGGAAAAGCTGCGATCGTGGCGCGGAGCATACAGAAATTCTGCGCCTGTATCGCAGGGATGCTGCCGGGGCCTAGGCGTCGGAGGTGTCGGCGGGAAGCGAATCCATCAGCGCGGCAGCGGCTGGTGAGTTGGCGATCGCATCGGCGATGGTGGTCCGGTCAAGGATCTCGGAGACCTCGTTGCGCACGCTGGCCATGACCCTGCGGATCGCGCAGCCGGCTTCGTCCACGCAGTCTTCGCAGCGCTTGTAGAAGTTGCGGCTGGCGCAAGGCAGCAGAGCCAACGGCCCATCGGTCAGGCGGATGACCTCGCCGAAGGTGATCAGGTCCGCAGGGCGGGCCAGGCTGTAGCCGCCTGACCAGCCACGGGTGCTGTCCACCAGGTCCGCCCGGCGCAGGTCGGACATGATCGCCTCGAGGTACTTGCGCGGGATCTGTTCGTCGGCGGCGATGACACTGACGCCCCGTGGCTCACCGACATGCCGGGCGAGGTGGAGGAGCGCCTTAAGGGCGTAGCGGCCGCGTTGGGAGAGCATCGATATCCTTGTACCGCCGCCAATCGAACGATGACGAGCGAGGCTCCAGGATAACTGGTCGACGCCGTAGGCGTCGTCACAATCCGCAGACGGTGCGGATCTTCTGGTGATGCAGAAAAACTGGAAGAACGGCGAGAAGGTCTTCCTTCAAATCATATCCAACAAGTAGGAACTGAGCGGCTCAGTCAGACCCGGGTGGGGGAGCCAGTCTTGAGCCAACCGAAAGTTCCATCGGCGGATCGCCCGTCAGGGCGATGTCGTCGCCGCCTGACCGCCTAGCCGCAGCCTCCACTTCCTTCGTCCGTCCCGCGAGCCGCGACCCGGCCGATCGCGGGATTGCGCCCGCACGCCTGTCCCCTGGAACCGCCACCATGACCCTTCGCAACAGCTGCAAGTTCGCCCTGCTTTCGTCCATCGCGCTGATGGCCGTCACAAGCTCAGCCGCCGCCCAGACCGTTCCAGCGCCGGTGGCCGCCTCCGTCGCCGATGCGGCCCGTCCGGCGGCTGACGAAGGCGCCACCGTCAACGAGATCCTCGTTACCGCCCGGCGTCAGGTCGAGCGCGCCATCGACGTGCCGGTCCCGCTGTCGGCGCTCTCCGGGGAGGCGTTGGAAAAGACGGGCGCCTACACCCTGGCCGATATCCAGAACCAGGTCCCGAGCATGGTCGCCTTCAATTCCAACCCCCGCAATTCTTCCGTCGGCATTCGCGGCCTCGGCGTCTCCTCGGCGTCCGATGGCCTGGACACCTCGGTCGGCTTCTATGTGGACGGGGTCTATCTCGGCCGGCCGGGACTGGCCCTCACCGACCTCATCGATGTGCAGAGCGTAGAGGTGCTGCGCGGCCCGCAGGGCACGCTCTTCGGCCGCAACACCTCCGCAGGCGTGCTCAACATCACGACGAAGAAACCGTCCTTCACCCCGGGCGCGGACCTCGAGGTCTCCGGCGGCAACTACAACTACAATCAGGTCCGGGTGAGCGTCACCGGGCCGCTGATCGACGGGGTGCTCGCAGGCCGCCTGACCGCCTTCAACACCGACCGCGACGGGGTCCTGGACAACGTCAAGACCGGCATCAAGGCCAACAGCATCGGCCGCCAGGGGATCCGCGGCCAACTGCTCTACACCCCCACCTCCAGCCTGAGCGTGCGCGCCATCGTCGACTACTCATCCGAGGACGACACTTGCT
>DASXKT010000272.1:0-11079 GCA_036496685.1 Phenylobacterium sp. | reverse complement strand
GGTCGCCGCAGCTGAAAGAACAGCGCGGCCCGGACGGCATGCTCGACATCAACGCCATCGCAGAAGCCTATTGGTTTTTGCATCATCAACAGCGCAGCGCCTGGACGCTCGAGCTCGACCTACGGCCCTGGAGCGAGAGCTTCTGACGACCGCGCCCTTGAACACCATCCCTGAACTTCGCCGCTACCCGGAGTAAGCATGCCTTCGCTGTTCGACACCCTCCAGATCGGCGCCCTGACGCTGAAGAACCGCATCGTCATGGCGCCGCTGACGCGTTCGCGCTCGGGCGTCGAGCGCGCGCCAGGCCCGCTGGTGGCCGAATACTACCGGCAGCGGGCCTCGGCGGGTCTGATCCTCACCGAGGCGACCTCGGTCACGCCGCTGGGCGTGGGCTATGCCGATACGCCTGGCATCTGGAACGAGGCCCAGGTTGCAGGCTGGAAGCTGACGACCCAGGCGGTGCACGACGCGGGCGGCCTCGTCTTCCTGCAGCTTTGGCACGTGGGCCGGATCTCGCATCCAACGTTCCTGGACGGTCGTCCTCCCGTCTCCGCCAGCCCGATCGCCGCCCGGGGCGACGTGAGCCTCCTGCGTCCCAAGCAGCCGTTCCCGGTTCCGCGGGAGCTCTCGTTGGAGGAGATCGCCGAGGTCGTGGAGGCCTATCGCGTGGGGTCGCAGAACGCGAAGCGCGCCGGCTTCGACGGGGTCGAACTGCATGGCGCCAATGGCTACCTGCTCGACCAGTTCCTGCAGGACGGCTCCAACAAACGCACCGATCGCTATGGCGGCTCAATCGAGAACCGCGCCCGGCTGATGCTGGAGGCGGTCGACGCGGCGATCTCAGTGTTCGGGGCGGACCGCGTGGGTCTGCACCTGGCCCCGCGCGGCGACGCCCACGACATGGGCGACAGCGACCTCTCGGCGACGTTCCACTACGTGGCCCATGCGATGAAGGACCGCGGCCTGGCCTTCCTGATGGCCCGCGAGCGATTGGCCGATGACAGCATCGGCCCGGCGCTGAAAAAGGCGTTCGGCGGCGTCTTCATCGCCAACGAGGGCTTCGATCAGGCCAGCGCCGAGGCCCTGCTCGCCGAGGGCAAGGCCGATGCGGTTGGCTTCGGCAAGCTGTTCATCGCCAACCCCGACCTGCCGGCCCGCTTCGCGTCCGGCGCGCCGCTGAACGCCTGGCAGGCGGGGACCTTCTACACGCCCGGGCCGGAGGGCTATGTGGACTATCCGGCGATGGCGCTCAGCGACGCCTGACCAGCGCCGGCGCGACCTCGCGGGATCTCCGCTGCCGGCGTCAGATGTCGTCCGGCAGGGACCAAAGTACCTCGTCCAGCGGGCGCCCATTCGTCAGCCTGGAGGTCGCGCAAGCGAGACTTCGCGACCGGCGGGCGGCGCGGCGGCGTGCGAGTTCGATGCCCAGGATCAAGGGCGCCAACGCCGCCGCCTTCTCGTTCCGCGCGGCCTCGAAGCGGGTGACGGCTTGCGCCAGCAGGCTGTTGGCGCGCTCGAACTCGGCCCTTGCGTGAGACCAGATCGCGAGGTCTCCACCCCAATCCATGGCGCGCTCCGATGCGGTTCATTCCATAGCGAGCAACATCCAAGCTTCGCGCCGAGATCGGCTTGTCCTAGCCAAGCGCTCTACAGCGGCTCGACGGAATCTCGATTGCAAACCATATTCCAATGGTAGGCTATGGGCCGCGGCTCGGCCCTGGAAAGCCAGGAGAACTCACAACGCGCTGCGAAGAACTCGAAACCGGCAAGCCTCGTGGCCGCCCGCTGTGGCGCCTACATCCTGCGCAGGCCGCAATGCAGGTGAAGCCATGTCCGTTCGCGCCACTGTCCTGACTGACCATCCGATCTCCGAACTCAACGCCGTCGAAGGGAAGCTGGGCTTCACCCGGCGTTCCGGCGAGACGCAGTACACCTACGCCTACGATCCGCCGAACGGCGGCGCGCGTAGCAACATCGTCCTTGAAGAGCATGCGGTCCGGATCGCCGACGCGCGACCGATCGCGGAGGACTTGAACCTCGATGTCGAGGGCTTCGCCCTTGTCCGCCACCGAACCGCCGTGGGCGATTTCTGGGAGGAAGCGCAGACGCTGGCGCTGGGGCATCCCGAGGCCGCGGAGATCGTGCGCGCCGCGACGGGCGCTGCCCGCGTGGTCGTCTATGACCACACGCTGCGCCGGCGTTTGGTCGGAACCGAGGACCGGACGACGGGCGCGCCCCGTCAGCCGGCCACCCGGGTCCACGTCGACCAGACCGTGAAATCCGGCCCGCAGCGCGTGCGTGACCTGATGGGCGACCAGGCGGAAGGCCTTCTTCGGCGCCGCGCAGCGATCATCAATGTCTGGCGGCCGATCGGACGCCCGGCGATCGACTGGCCGCTGGCGCTGGCCGACGCCGGCAGCATCGATCCGGTTGACCTGATCCCTTCGGAGTTGCGCTTCCAGCATCGCACGGGCGAGATCTATGGCCTGGCGCAGAACCCGGCGCAGCGCTGGTTCTATGTCTCAAGCCTGCAGCCCGACGAGGCCCTGCTGATCAAGTGCTGGGACTCCGACGAAGGCGTCGCGCGCTTTGCGCCACACACCGGCTTCGAGGATCCCACGACGCCGCCCGGCACACCGCCGCGCGAAAGCATCGAGTTCCGCACCATCGCCTTCTTCGACTGAACCAGGGGTGCGCCGGTCGCGGCGTCAGTTGATCACCGCCGCCGCGAACCGCTCCATCTCTTCGTACTGCGGGCTCATCTGCAGGAGCAAAAGGTCGAGGCCCGCCGCCTCGTAGGCCGCGATGCGCTCGCGGATCTGGGCAGGCGTTCCGATGAGATTGGGGCGCAGGCCGCGGTTGGAGACGGAATACTCCTGCAGCTTCATCTCACGCTCGAGCTGGGTGCCCGAGAGCCACTGGTCGAAGTTCGAGAAGCCCGGGGCCGCCGGATCGAGCGTGGTGATCCGGGCGACCTCGGCGCGGGCCTCTTCCTCGGTGTCGCGGACGATGGCGTAGGCGGCCATCCCAAACGCCATCGGCGGCTTGCCCGTGGCCGCGCGACGGGCGCCCATGTCGGCGATCTTCTCGGCGATCACCTCGACGGTGTCGCCGTGCATCACATAGGCGTCGCACTGGTTGGCGATCAGGGTCTTGGCGGCCTCGGACTCGCCGCCGGCGTAGACGACAGGCTTCCTCACCGGCTTTGGTTCGCAGATGGCGTCCTTCAGCTGGTAGCGGGCGCCGTCGTGCGTGAACCGGGGCTCGCGCCAGAGGCCGTCGACCACGTCCAGCCACTCCGAGGTGCGGCCGTAGCGGTCGTCGTGCTGGTCGAACTGCAGGCCATAGCTTGTCGCCTCCTCCTGCCACCAGGACGAGACCACGTTGAGCGCCAGGCGCCCGCCGCTGATCTGATCGATGTTGGCGGCCTGCTTGGCCAGCAGCGCGGGGTGGTGGAAGTTTGGCCGCACCGCGACCATCAGCTCCAGCTTGTCGGTGACCGCGGCGAGCGCGGCGGCGGTCGACCAGGCGTCCAGCGCCGGCTGGTCGGTTCCCTTGATGTCGTTGAGGTTGAGCTCGGCGACCAGGGTCAGGTCATAGCCGATCTGCTCCGCGCGCTGGCAGAGCTTCTTCGTGTAGTCCCAGGTCGCCGCCATGCCCTCGTCGGGCACGTTGCGCAGCCAGCCGCCGAACACCGGGGTCCAGAACCCATATCTCATCAAGCGGCGGCCTTCTGTTGTGCGGCGATCAAGGGGAGCAGGTAGTCCACGAGGTTGTCGTGTGGGTCCCAGCCCAGGACTTCGAGGGGCTTGGCGACGAAGTTCGACATGGCGTTCAGGTCGTAGAACTTCGCCCGTCCGTCACGGTCGTCGATCATGTATTCGATGCCGCCGACGTCGAGGCCACTCATCTTCGCGACCTTCTCCACCGCGCGGGCGAGGTCCGCGGGCGGCTCGTACTGGCTGATGGTGATGGTGGGCTTGTCGACCATGCAGACGTCGGCCGGGCAGAGGTCGAAGGTCGAGCCCGCACCGTCCAGCGCCAGGGCATAGAGCAGCTTGCCGTCCAGCACTTCACAGCGGATCACCCGCGCGTCGCGCGCGGTGACGTATTCCTGGACGAGCGCCACGCCATCAACGCCCACCGGGGTCAGCTTGTCGGCCACGGCGGCCTCGAGCTCTTCAGCGCTGTCATAGCGGATCATGCCCGCGCCCGAGCCACCCACATTGACCTTCACCATCACCGGGTAGCCGATCTCGGCGGCCAAACGCGGCACGTCGGCCCGGCGATGCGCAACGCGGGTCTTCGGCGTGTCCAGGCCGGCCTTGCGGAAGAGGCTGAGTTGTCGGGCCTTGTTGGTGTCGTAGGCCAGCACGCCCGGCCCGTTGATGACCCGCGCGCCCAGGCCTTCCCAATGGTCGAGGGCCGCCATCGAGTAGAACAGGGCGTGTTCCTCCTGGCGCAGGAAAGACGACATGGCCAGGCGGTTGAGGATCACCGGCGCGGGGACGCTGGTGTCCGCGGGATCGAAGGTGTGCTCCTGGATCGGGATCGGCGTCCAGTCCAGGCCCCGCCGGTCGAGCGTAGCGAACAGCGCCTCGAACCACTGCGGGTGTTCGTAGAAGACGGCGAGATCGGCCAAGGCGGTCACTCCAGCACCTAGAACGCGGCCACGACCGCGCCGTGATAGTGGGCGGCGATGAACGCCTTCACCTCAGGCGAGGTGAGCGCCGCCGCCAGCTTCTTCACGTCCGGATCATCCTTGTTGTCCGGACGGCCGACCAGATAGTTCACATAGGGGCTCTTGGCATCCTCGATCGTCAGGGCGTCGCGTTGCGGGTCCAGCTTGGCGTCGAGGGCGTAGTTCGTGTTGATCAGCGCCAGGTCCACTTCACCCAGCACGCGGGGCAGGGTGGCCGCCTCCAGTTCGCGGAACCTCAGCCCCTTCGGATTGGTGGCGATGTCCTTGAGCGTCGACAGGGCGTTGGCCGGGTCCTTCAAGGTGATCAGTCCGGCCTTCTGGAGCAGCAACAGCGCGCGGCCCTCGTTCGAGCTTTCGTTGGGGATGGCCACCTGCGCGCCGGTCGGCAGATCGGCCAAGGCCTTGTGCTTACGCGAATAGGCGCCCAGCGGCTCGATGTGGACTCCTACGATCGGGACCAGATGGGTCTTCTGATCGCGATTGAAGCTCTCGAGGTAGGGCAGGGTCTGAAAGTAGTTCACGTCGAGCTGCTTCTGCTCGACCTGGGTGTTTGGTTGGACGTAGTCGTTGAACACCTTGATCTCCAACGTCACGCCTTCCTTGGCCAGCGCCGGCTTGATGAATTCCAGAATCTCGGCGTGCGGGATCGCGGTCGCCGCCACGCGCAGCGTGTGGGCCGGCGGGGCCGGCGGCTTGCCGCAGGCGGCGAGCGCCACAAGCAGCAGCACGACGAGGGCGGCGCGGGTCTTCATGGAAGGGTCTCCGGTCAGCGATGGCTGAAGTGGGCCACCAAGCGGTCGCCGACGGTTTGCAGGATTTGTACGAGGATGAGCAGCAGGACGACGGTCACCACCATCACGTCGGTCTGGAAGCGCTGGTATCCGAAGCGGACCGCGAGGTCGCCCAGGCCGCCGGCCCCGACCACGCCCGCCATGGCGGTGTAGGACACCAGCGCGATCGCCGTCACCGTGACGCCCGCGATGATCCCAGGCAGGGCCTCCGGCAGGAGGGCGCCCAGGATGATCTGGCGGGGCTTGGCGCCCATCGCCTGGACCGCCTCGACGACGCCGCGGTCGACTTCGCGAAGCGCCGTCTCCACCAGCCGGGCGAAGAACGGAGCGGCGCCGACCACCAATGGCGGGATGGCGCCCCGGACCCCCAGCGAGGTGCCCATCATGGTGAGGGTCACGGGGATCATCAGGATCAGGAGGATGATGAACGGCACCGAGCGCAGCACGTTGACGACGAACGCCAGCAGCCGGTTAAGGCCGGGCCTCGCGAACATCTGGCCCTTGTCGGTGAGGAACAACAGCACCCCAAGCGGCAAACCCAGCGCGACCGTGAGCACCAGGGATCCAATTAACATGGCCAGGGTTTCCAACATGGCCTGCGCGATGCCGGGCCACTCGACGTTGGCGAAGAGCGCGCTCATCGCGTCACCTCCCGGACCCGAACCCCGGCGGCTTCGAAGGCGGCCAAGGCCGGCACGACGTTCCGGCCGCTGAGCGACAGGGTGAGCTGGCCGAAGGCTTCGCCCTTGATGCGGGCGACGCGGCCAGCATGCAGGCTGAAGTCGACGCCGGTCTCCTGTGCGATGCGGCTGAGAAAAGGCGCGTAGGCGGCGGCCCCGCGATAGGTCAGCCGTACGGTGCGAACGCCGGGCGCCGGCTCAGGCGCGCCGTCGGCGGCATCCTCGCGCAGCAGGCGCCGCGTCGCGGGATGCTCGGCGTCCAGGAACACGTCCACGACCTCGCCCTGCTCGACAACCAAGCCGCGCTCGAGCACGGCGACACGGTCGCAGACCTGGCGGACCACATCCATCTCATGGGTGATCAGGACGATCGTCAGGCCTAGGTCGCGATTCAGCTCGGCCAGCAGTTCCAGCACCTGATCGGTGGTCTCCGGGTCAAGCGCGCTCGTGGCCTCGTCGCAAAGCAGGACGCTGGGTCCGCAGGCCAGCGCACGAGCGATGCCCACCCGCTGCTTCTGGCCGCCGGAGAGTTGGGCCGGATATTGCCCGGCATGGTCGGTCAGACCGACGCGCCCCAGCAGTTCGTCGACCCGCGCCCTGATCTGCGCCTTCGACAAGCGGCCCTCGAGCTCCAACGGGAAGGCGATGTTCTGCGCCACGGTCCTGGACGAGAGGAGGTTGAAGTGCTGGAAGATCATGCCGATCCGCCGGCGAAGGCCGCGCAATCCCTCCGGCGACAGCTTGGTCGCATCTTCGCCATCGACGATGACGCGGCCGGAGCTGGGGCGCTCCAGGAGGTTGATCAGCCGAACCAGCGTCGACTTGCCCGCGCCGGACTCCCCGATGATGCCGAACACCTCGCCCGCTGCGATGCGCAGCGAAACGCCCCGGACCGCGGCCATGTCGCCGGCCTCGGTGGGGAAGGTCTTGGCGACATCGACGAGCTCGATCCGCGGCTGAAGTTGGGACCCGGTCAAGGCGATTCGTCTCCTCTACGGGCGCCGATAGACCAGGGCGGCCGCAGTGGGTCCAGGTCAGGTTGAGAGAGCAAGCGGAAGCCCTAGCGCCTGAATAGGGAATACGCAGGTGAGAATTTCTAACGGTGCGGTGAGTTCGGCGTGGCGAAAGGGGCCGCGTATCTGTCGCAGAGCTGAGCTAAGGGTTGATCGCGGACGTCCTGACGGAGCAGGCGGAACAGCCATGGGCGGCGGGGACGGCGGTAAATTCGATCTTGAGGTCAGCCGCCGGCGGTTGCTCGCGGCGGCCGGGTTGGGCGCCGCGGCGGCGGGTTTGGCCACGACGAGGGCGGCGAAGGGCGCGACGCGCGCCCCGGGGCCTGCAGCACCGCCGGTCGCAGGATTGCACCTGCAGTTCGGCGCGGACGCTAGCGCGCAGATGACAATCTCCTGGCACAGCCTGCAGCCGGTCGGTCGGCCGCGGGTGCTGCTCGGGCGGATGGATGGGCGGCTGCAGCGGACGGTGGAGGCCCGCACGGCGAGTTACGTCGATGCCAAATCGCGCCAGACGGTCTACGCCCACCACGCCGTGGTCGGCGGGCTCGCCGCGGACACAGCCTACCTCTACGCCGCCGTCCATGAGGGCGCCGAGGCCGCCATGAGCACCTTCCGCACCGCGCCGAAGGGCCGATCGGAATTCACGTTCACGAGCTTCGGCGACCAGGGGACACCTACTCTGGGCCGCCGCAGCGTCCCGCCGGCCGGCGGGACGACGGCGGACGCGGTATGGATCAACGACAACCTGGGCTCGCCGGCCGCGGCGGATACGACCTTGGGCGTCGAGCGCGTCCAACCGCTGTTCCACCTGTTCAACGGCGATCTCTGCTACGCGAACCTCGCGCAGGATCGGGTGCGGGCGTGGTGGGACTTCTGGGCGAACAACTCCCGCAGCGCGGCGCGCCGCCCGTGGATGCCCTCAGCCGGCAACCACGAGAACGAGCTTGGCAACGGGCCGATCGGCTATCGGGCCTACCAGACCTATTTCGCCGTTCCCGAGGCGGCCGGGCAGACCGAGACGACGCGGGGGCTTTGGTACTCCTTTACTGCGGGCTCCGTGCGGGTCGTCAGCATCGCCAATGACGACGTCTGCTACCAGGACGGCGGGGACTCCTACGTGCGCGGCTATTCGGGCGGGGCGCAAAAGGCCTGGCTGGAGGCCGAGCTTGCCGCCTCGCGGGCCAACCGCGAGATCGACTGGATCGTGGTCTGCATGCACCAGGTCGCGGTCTCGACAGCAGACAAGTTCAACGGCGCCGACCTGGGCATCCGCGAGGAACGGAGCCCACTGTTCGACAAGTACGGCGTCGACCTGGTGGTGTGCGGGCACGAGCACCACTACGAACGCAGCCATCCGATCCGCGGGGCGCAAGCCAACCCGACGTTGACGCCGATCTCCGTCGCGACCGGGATTCAGATGATCGATACGCGGGCGGGCTGCGTGCACATGGTTCTGGGCGGTGGAGGCACCTCGAAGCCGTCGAACGAGCTGTTCTTCACGCCGCCCCAGTGCCGAGTGATCACCGCCGTCGGCCCACGCGACCCGAAGACGGGCAAGCGACCGCCCGTTTACGTGAGCGAGCCGGCGCCCTGGTCGGCGGTGCGCAACGCGGCCCATGCCTACGGCTTCGCCGCTTTCGAGGTCTATCCCGGCTCACGGCCGGGCGACATGACGACGATGACGGTCACTTACTACGACGTGGTCGGGAAGGACGGCGAACTCGCTCCGTTCGAGACCTTCACCCTGCGCCGCCCGCGTCGGGACGAGGCTGTGCGCGCCTAAACCAGCCGCGCTCGAAGATCTGTCGCGACGCGCCGGCTCGAACAACCGGCGCAGCAGGGGCGTTGCTGACCCCTGCGGGCATTCTGACCTATGGGCTTTCGGGAGTGTTCGCCGACGTGGACGGCACTCACGGGGTGAACGAGCGGATTCGCGTCGATTGCCTCTAAGCGCCTTATGAAGCTCTATGGCGATCAGCCTGGGTAGCCGCCTGCGCCGCCCGACCCGACGCCGGAGCCTCGTCGGTCCGCGCGCCTATCTCAGGAGATGGCACAGCCATGCCCGCCTCTGCGACAGCACCACGAGCCCCCGCGCAGGTCGTCAACCGGGCGTTGCTCGGCCTGACGGCAGCGCTTGTCCTCGCCCTGGCCGCTGCGCCTTCGCAGGCTGCGGCGCCTCAGCCCGTCGCCGGACAAGGCGGCATGGTGGTCACAGCCCAGCACCTGGCCTCTGACGTAGGCGCCGACATCCTGCGGCGCGGCGGCAACGCGGTCGATGCCGCTATAGCGGTCGGCTACGCCTTGGCCGTCGTCTACCCACAGGCCGGAAACATCGGCGGTGGCGGTTTCATGACGCTCCGCTTGGCCGACGGTCGCATCACCTTCCTGGACTTCCGCGAAAAGGCCCCGCTGGCCGCCACCGAGACCATGTTCCAGGACGCCAAGGGTCAGGTGATCCCGGGCCTCTCCACGGACAGCTGGAGGGCCGTCGGCGTGCCCGGCACGGTGATGGGGCTGGAGACCGCCCGAACCCGCTACGGAACCATGTCGCGCGCCGAACTCATGGCGCCGGCGATCACGTTGGCCCGCGATGGATTCGTGCTGGGGCAGGGCGACGCGGGCGTCATGGTCCTAGAGGGCGAGCGCCTCGCCAAGGACACCGGGATGCGGCGCACCTTCTGGCCAGCCGGTAAGCCGCTCACCAAGGGGGATCGCCTCGTCCAGCGCGACCTCGCCGCGACCTTGAGCCAGATCTCTGCGAAGGGGCCGGACGCCTTCTATCGCGGGCCCATCGGCGCGGCGATCGCCGAGGCCAGCCGCGAAGGCGGCGGCCTCATCACCCGCGAGGATTTCGCCAGCTACAAAGTCCGGGAACTGAAACCCATCGAATGCGACTACCGCGGCTATCACGTGATCTCGGCGCCGCCGCCAAGCTCAGGCGGGGTGGCGATCTGCGAGACCCTGAACATACTGCAGGGGTACGACCTATCGGCGATGGGATTCCATTCGGCCGCCGAGGTTCATGTGCTGGTGGAAGCCCTGCGCCGCGTCTACTTCGACCGCAACAACAAGCTTGGGGATCCTGACTTCGTCGCCAATCCGGTGGCCAAGCTGCTGGACCCGGCCTACGCGACCACACTTCGCGCGGCCATTGACCCGAACCGCGCCACCCCGTCATCCACGCTGGGGACCGCAGCCTCGGACCACGAGGGCCACAACACCACCCATTACAGCGTCCTCGACGCCCAGGGGAACGCGATCTCGGTGACCTATACGCTGAACGACTGGTTCGGCGCCCACCGCATCGCCGGCGGCACCGGCATCGTCATGAACAACGAGATGGACGACTTCACCTCGAAGGTCGGCGCGCCGAACATCTACGAGCTGATCCAGGGCCCCAACAACGCGGTTGCGGCCGGAAAAACGCCGCTGAGCTCGATGAGCCCGACGATCGTCACCCGGGACGGCAAGGTCGTGCTGATCGTCGGCAGCCCGGGCGGATCGCGCATCATCACCATCACCCTCGAAGCGATCCTCAACATGATCGATCACGGCATGAATGTTCAGGAGGCGATCGATGCGCCCCGCGTCCACGCGCAGTGGCTGCCGGACGTGGTCTATGCGGAGCCTCAGGCCCTGTCTCCCGACACCCGTCGACTGCTCGAGCAGCGCGGCCACACCATCAAGGACGAGGGAGAGTGGGGGATTGCTGAAGGCATCGTCACCGGCGCGCCCGCGCTCGGGGGCGGCCCGTCCGGCAAGGATCGCACTCTGTCGCTGAGCGATCTGCCGCTCCCCGGCGCCACCATGTTCGGGGCCCACGACGCGCGCCAGCCGGGCGGCTCCGCAGAACCGGTCCGCTAGCCGGGCCGTCAGTTGGTGGGGCTGCTCAT
>DASXKT010000271.1:0-2785 GCA_036496685.1 Phenylobacterium sp. | reverse complement strand
CACCTTCATGGAGACCCGCGCCGTCCCGCACGAGAAAGACGGCCAGCCGGGCTGGCTGATCAACGGCGAAAAGATGTGGACCACGGGCATGCACGTGGCGAACTACATCATGACCTACGCCCGGACCTCGGGCGAGGACGGGGACGCCAAGGGCATCACCTGCTTCATCGTCCCGGCCGACACCCCCGGCGTGAAGGTCGAGGAGTACCTCTGGACCTTCAACATGCCGACGGACCACCCGCGGGTCAGCCTGACGGACGTCTGGATCCCGGAGGACAGCTACTGGGGCCAGATCGGCTGCGGCCTGGCGCTGGGGCAGAGCTTCGTGCACCAGAACCGCATCCGCCAGGCCGCGTCGTCGCTGGGCGCGGCGGTCTACTGCATCGAGGAGAGCGTGAAGTACGCCCGCGCCCGCAAGCCGTTCGGCAAGGCGCTGGCCGAGAACCAGGCGATCCAGTGGCCGCTGGTGGAGCTGGCCACCCAGGCCGAGGCGCTGCGCCTCTTGATCCGCAAGACCGCCTGGCAGATGGACCGCATGGACCACAAGGAGATCGAGCGGACGATCTCGGACAAGGTCTCGATGTGCAACTACTGGGGCAACCGGCTGGTCTGCGAGGCGGCCGACCGGGCGATGCAGACTCACGGCGGCATCGGCTATTCGCGGCACAAGCCCTTCGAGCACATTTACCGCCACCACCGCCGCTACCGGATCACCGAGGGCTCCGAGGAAATCCAGATGCGCAAGGTGGCCGCCTATCTGTTCGGCTACCTCGGGCCGAAGCGGAAGGAGCTGTCGGCGATCACCTGGGCCGACGTCGACTACCGCCAGAGCGACCGGCCGACGGAGAACGAGCGGAAGATCACCGCGCGACCCGATCAGCAGCACGACCTGGAGGATGAGTACGTCCAGCCGACGCCGGCGCGGCCCTAGGGTCCGGACTCAATTGCACCAGTAGGCGCATGTCGCTGCGATGAGTGCGCCGGAGAGGTAGTTCCTGGCGAGCTTGTCGTAGCGTGTGGCGACGCGCCGGAAGTCCTTGAGCCTGCACCACATGCGTTCGACGCGGTTTCGGTCCCTGTAGGCGAGGGTGTCGTAGGGGATCGGCGCGCGTCTTGAGGTGGTGGAGGGGATCACCGCCTCGGTGGCCTGTTCGGCGAGAAGCTTGCGCAGATGATCTGCGTCATAGCCGCGGTCGGCGAGGAGACGCGGGATAGGTCCGGCGGCGCGGACCAGCGCGGCGGCCATGGTGATATCGTTGGTGTTTCCGGCGCTGAGCAGCAGGACGCGGGGCCGTCCGGCTTCATCCGTAAGACCGTGCAGCTTGGTGGTCCGCCCGCCGCGCGAGCGGCCTATGGCTTGCTCGAAGTCCCCCCTTTTGCGCCGGCTGCCGAGCGGTGGGCCTTGATGTGGGTGGCATCGATGGCGGCCGATCCGTAGATCCCGGTGTGGCCGGTCAGGGCATAGAACATGCCGGTCCAGATCCCCTGACGGCTCCAGCGGTTGAAGCGGTTGTAGACCGTCGTGTAGGGCCCGAACTCGGGCGGGCAGTCGCGCCAGCGCGCGCCGCATTTGAGCATATGGACGATCCCGGAGATCACCCGCCGGTCATCAACACGGTGGGCGCCCTTGCGGCCACGCGGCAGGAGCGGCTCGATCCGAGCCCATTCCGCATCGCTAAGCCACTGAACCTGCTTGGCCATCTCAAGGCTCCCTTCCAGAAGCCTTGAATCAAAAACCCAACTGCGCCGCTAGACCCTATTGAGTACGGACCCTAGGCGTATTCCTTCTCGCCCAGCCAGGTGCGCAGCGCGCGCAGGAACGGCAGGGCCTCGCGGAACTCCTTGGGCGTGAAACCGTCGCGCAGGCCCTCCATCTTGGGCCGCAGCGCCGTCACCGACTGGCCGTAGGCTTCCCGGCCCGCGGGCGTCAGCCAGATCCGCTTCTTCCGCAGGTCGGCCTCGCAGTTCTCCACGCGGATCAGTTCACGCGCATGCAGCCGCTGCAGGGTGTTGGTCAGGCCGTTCTTGGTCATCTGCAGGGCGCGGGCGATCGCCACGGGGGTGACGCCGTCGCCGCGGCGCGCCAGGTGGTTCATCACCTCGAATTGCGGATAGGTCAGGCCTACCGGCAGCTTGCGGGTGATGGCCGTGCGGACCAGGTGCTCGATGTAGCGGATTTCGTCGAACACCTGGATGTCCGGATGGTCTTCAGGTTCGGCGGCCATGACGGCCTCCCTCGCTGGAATCTGCGCAAGAGCTAGGTAGCTTCGCCGGGCCGCGCAAGTTCGGGGTCGAACGAAGTTATCCGGTGTGGCGCCAGGGCCGCGACGGAGCGCTAACGCCCGTTCGCAGCGAGGGTCTCTTCCAGTCCGCGCCGGGCCAGTTCGTCGGCGCGTTCGTTGTGCTCGTGGCCTGCGTGGCCCTTGATCCAGCGCCAGTCGACCTCGTGGCGCAGGCGCGCCGCGTCCAGGCGCTTCCAGAGGTCCTCGTTCTTCACCGCCTTCTTGTCGGCGGTCTTCCAGCCGCGCGCCTTCCAGCCATGGATCCACTCCTTGATCCCCTGCTGGACGTACTTACTGTCGGTGTGCAGCTCGACCCGGCACGGCCGCTTCAGCGCCTCCAGCGCCTGGATCGCCGCCATCAGCTCCATGCGGTTGTTGGTGGTCGCGAGCTCGCCGCCCCAGAGCTCCTTCGCGTTCGAACCGGCGTGCAGCACCGCGCCCCAGCCGCCCGGCCCCGGGTTGCCGGAACAGGCGCCGTCGGTGTGGATCACCACCTGCGGGGT
>DASXKT010000270.1:0-7312 GCA_036496685.1 Phenylobacterium sp. | reverse complement strand
GCTGCGGGTCTCTTCGCCCAAGTCGGCCTCCTTGAAGCCCTCCGGCTCCTGGACCGAGCAGCGCATGGCGCCCGGGTTCAACCTCTTCTACGCGGACCTCGAGAACGACGCCCGCGCACGCCTGGCGGCCTTGACCCAGCGCTGAGGCTGGCGTCCCGTTAAGCCAGCAGGAAGAGGGAGACGTTCCATGGCGGACGCCAATCGTCAGATCGTGCTGGATCGGCTGCCGCAGGGCGACAAGCTGGGCCCCGAACACTTCCGCCTGACGGGCGCCGAGCGTCCGTCGGCCGGCGAGGGGGAGGTGCTGCTGCGCACCCGCTACATATCGCTCGATGCCGCCAACCGCGCGTGGATGCAGGGGGCCACCTATCGGTCGGCGCTGGAGTCCGGCCAAGTGATGGCAGGCGGGGCGCTTGCCGAGGTGGTGGAGTCAAATGTCGGCCACCTGAAACCCGGCGACCTGGTGTTCGCTGACACCGGCTGGCAGGACTATGCGGTCCTGCCAGGCAAGCGGCTGGGGAAGCTGCCCGCGTTGGAGCCGATGACCCATCTGATGAGCGTCTACGGCATCGCCGGGCTCACGGCCTATTTCGGCCTTCTGGAGTGCGGCAAGCCAAAAGCAGGCGAGACGGTCGTTATCTCCGCGGCCGCCGGCTCGGTGGGCTCGATCGTCGGCCAGATCGCCAAGATCAAGGGCTGTCGGGTGGTCGGCGTCGCGGGCGGAGCCGAGAAGGGGCGTTGGCTGGTGGACGAGCTCGGTTTCGACGCAGCCCTCGACTACAAGGCCGGCGGCCTGCGCCAGCAGATGAAGGAAGTGGTTCCCGAGGGGATCGACGTCTATTTCGACAACACGGGCGGGGAGATCTTCGAGACCTGTCTCTTCGCCATGAAGAACTTCGGGCGGATCGCGTGCTGCGGGGCAGTCTCTCAGTACGACGGCGCAGCGCCTCCGCATGGCCCCCGCGGGATCCCGGGCCTGATCGTCACCAAGCGCCTGACGCTCCGCGGTTTCGTGGTCATGGACTTCGACGACCAGCGCGAGGCCGCCCTGAAGGACCTGCAGTCCTGGGTCGCTTCCGGTCGACTGAAGGTCAAGGAAGACATCATCGAAGGCCTGGAGAACACGCCAGCGGCGCTGATCGGCCTGCTGGCCGGCGAGAACCGCGGCAAGCGGATGATCAAGGTCAGGTAGGCCGTGGGCTGACTTTTCGCCTTTGGTCTGCGGGCGAATCGGCGTCGATTTCTAGGTCCGACTTCCGCCGTGAGCTGACCTCCGATGAGCGCAGTCTACAGGTTCGAAGAACTCTTCCCGGACGAGGCCGAGCCGGGACCCACGGACACCGCCGACGAGGCGACGTTAACCTATCGGCTGAAGAGCAAGCTCGCCGAACTCAAGGCATCCGGCTACCAGATCCGATGGATCGAGGCGTCCGAGAGTGACCTGGTGACCCTGTTCGTCGAGGGGGGCGACGACGCCATCCAGCTCGACCCTGATCCCGGCTGTGATCGCGCCTGGTACGGCGAATTCGAGATCAGGCCGAGCCGGAAGGACCTCATCTGGGTCTACCTGGAAGGCGAGCATGAGGGCCTGAGCGCCCACATCGTCTCCTAACGTTCACCCCGCGTCTCTGAGGCCAAGGCCCGCCTTCCAATCGAAAAGCTCCTGCAGCACCTGTAGCGCCTTGCCGCGCTCGGATTTGAGTTCAGGGTCGCGGCTGACGATCAGCCGCGCGTCGTCCCCGGCCGCGGCGATCAGGTCGCGGTGGACACCGGCCACATCAGCGAAGATGTAGTCGGGGAATCCGGACTGCTTGAGGCCGAGCGGATCGCCACCGCCGCGCAGCTCAAGGTCGGTCTCTGCGATCAGGAACCCGTCATCGGTGCGCCGCAGGATGTCGAGGCGCTTCTGGGCCGTTTCGGAAAGCGGCGGATCATAGAGCAGGACGCAGGCGCTCTCTCGACGACCCCGCCCGACGCGGCCTCGCAACTGGTGGAGCTGGGCTAGGCCGAAACGTTCAGCCTGCTCGATGACCATGATCGTGGCGTTGGGCACGTTGACGCCGACCTCCACGACCGTGGTGGCGACCAGCACGGAGAGGCGACCGTCCGCGAACTCGGCCATCACCGCATCCTTGGCGGCCGGGGCCATCTTGCCGTGCACAAGGCCGACGCTCGGGCCGATCGTCTCTTTGAGCTCCTCGGCGCGGGTTTCGGCGGCCTTCAGATCGATGAGTTCGGACTCCGAGACCAAGGGGCAGATCCAGAAAGCCTGTGCGCCGCCCTTCACGGCATCGCGCAGGCGCCCCTCGACCTCGACGATGCGGGTCATGGGCGCGGCGCGGGTGGCGACCGGCGTGCGCCCGGGCGGCTTTTCGTCGATGCGGCTAACATCGAGATCGCCGTAGAGGGTGAGCTCCAGGGTGCGCGGGATCGGCGTCGCCGACATGGCCAGCAGGTGTGTCGCCCAGCCCTTGGCCTGTAGCCGCTGGCGCTCGGCGACCCCAAAGCGGTGCTGCTCGTCCACCACGGCGAGCTGCAGCTGCCGGAACGCCACCTCGTCCTGAAAGAGCGCGTGGGTGCCCACCGCCACCTTGACGGCCCCCGACGCCAGCGCCCGCAGTTTCTCGGCGCGGCCTGCGCCCTTGTCCCGGCCGGTCAGCAGGATCACGCCCACGCCGTGGTCGGTGAGGGGCCCTGAGACGGTCTCGAAGTGCTGGCGCGCCAGGATCTCGGTCGGGGCCATCAGTGCGGTCTGGCCGCCGCCCGCGGCCACGTCGGCCATGACGCACATGGCGACCACGGTCTTGCCCGATCCCACGTCGCCCTGGATCAGCCGACTCATGCGCTCGCCCGCGGCGAGGTCGGCGCGGATCTCGGCAAGCGCGCGCTCCTGCGCTCCGGTGAAGGCGAAGGGCAGGTCGGCGCGGATCTTCGCCGCGGTGTCGCTGGCCACGATCTTGGCCGCGGGCTCCCTGCGGCGGTCGGCCTTGCGCTGGGCCATGGCGAGCTGCTGCGCCAAGAGTTCGTCGTAGGCGAGGCGGCGATAGTGCTGGCTGGTGGGGGCTAGATCCGCTTCGGTCCGGGGATTGTGCAAGCGCGCCAGCGCCTCGCGCCATGGCGCGAAGCGCTCCTGCGCGAGCCAGGCGGCATCCTGCCATTCTGGCAGTTCCGGCGCGCGTTCGAGGGCTTCCAGGGCAAAGGTTCGCACGCGGCGGGCGGGCAGACCGTCGGTGGCCGGATAGATGGCCTCAAGCTCGGGGATTTCGTCGCGTTTATCCGGCGCGACCATGTAGTCCGGGTGGACCATCTGGCGGCCGAATTTGTCGTCCTCGACCTTGCCCGAGATGATCCGTTTGGCGCCGAGCGGATGGCGAGTGGCGATCTGGTCGCCGAAGCGGCCGAAGAACACCAGCGTCAGCGAGCCCGTCGGATCACTCACCCGCATTCGCAGCGGTTGGGCCGAGGTCCGGGGCTTCTGGATCTCATCGACCGTCACCTCGAAGGTCATGATCTGGCCGTCGATGGCCGCCGAGAGGCTGGCTGGTGTCCTCCGGACGAGGGAATGCGGGATCAAGAACGCCACATCGCGCACGATCGTGCCGGCCAGCTTGGCTAGCAGCGGAGCCACGCGCGGGCCCACCCCCTTGAGCGAGGTGATGGGCGCAAAAAGCGGGAACAGAATCTCCGGCCGCATGATTGCAGCATAGCTTAACGAGGCCCAATCCCTGGCTAGCAAAGGGCGGCCGCGCGCTCTATATCCGCGACCTCTTCATGACGACTGACGACGACGCCCGGCTGAAAAAGCTGAGGTTCCGGGCATGGCGCCGGGGCTTCAGGGAAGCGGACCTCATCTTGGGGCCGTTTGCGGACAAGCACGTCGCGAGTTTCTCGGCGTCAGAGCTCGACTGGTTCGAAGATCTGCTCGAGCAGCCGGACCAAGATCTCTATGCCTGGATCATCGGCACCGCGCCGACGCCAGCTGCATATGACTGTGAGATCATGAACCAGATCAAGCAATTCCGCTTCGAAGCTCATGTTGCTCGGGGCGATGATCGTGGCGGCTGACGACGCACGGCCGGTGACTGCGGCCCAGATGCGCCGCGTCGCCGACGATCCTGGCTCGCTCGACCTGGTGGGCGCGCCGGAAGGTTTCGACGCCCTGGTGATGGCCGACATCGTGCGGGCCCGCAAAGGCCTCTCAGTGTTCGTCGCCCGCGATGGGACGCGGCTTTCGGCATTCGCCGACGCCTTCCGCTTCTTCGCGCAGGGCGTGGAAGTCCTGACGTTCCCGGCCTGGGACTGTCTGCCTTACGACCGCATCGGGCCCTCGGCGGGACTGGCGGCGCAACGGATGATGACGCTGTCGCGGCTCGCAGAAGGGCTTGACGAGAAGACGCCGCGGCTGCTGGTGACCTCGGTTCCGGCGCTCATCCAGCGCGTACCGCCTCAGAGCTCGGTCAAACGGGCCGGCTATTCGGCGCGGACCGGCAACGTGGTCGAGATTGCTGATCTCGAAACATATTTCGCGATCAACGGGTACCAGCGGGCCTCGACCGTTTCGGAGAAGGGCGAGTTCGCCATCCGTGGCGGCGTGATCGATGTGTTCCCGCCCAGCGCCGACGATCCGGTGCGGCTCGATCTCTTCGGCGACACCCTGGAATCGATCCGCGCCTTCGATCCGGAGACGCAGCGTTCGACCAAGCAGTTGAAGGAGGTCAGCCTCCTGCCTGTGAGCGAGGCGTTGCTCGACAAGGAGGCGATCTCCCGCTTCCGCTCCGGCTATCTGGAGTCCTTCGGCGCGGCCGGTGACGACCCGCTCTACGCAACGGTCTCCGAGGGCGGTCGCCGGGCCGGGATGGAGCACTGGCTGCCGCTGTTCTATCCGCAGATGGCAACGCTGCTCGACTACCTGCCGGACGGCGCGCTGGTTGCGCTGGATCACCTGGCGCGCGAGGCGAGGGACGAGCGGCTGGCGATGATCGCCGACGCCTACGACGCCCGCGCCCAAACCGAGCGCCGCATCCACTACCATCCGCTCGAGCCCGACAGGCTCTACCTGACGGCCGAGGAGTGGAAGGCGCTGCTGGCAAAGCGCGCGACCCGCCGCTTTTCCTCCTTCCAGGAGGCTGAGGGCGAGACCGTCATCGATATGGGCGCCCGCGCCGGTCGGAACTTCGCCCCTGAACGCCAGCGCGACAGCGTCAACCTGTTCCAAGCCACCGCCGACCACGCGCGCCGGCTGTCGAGTGACGGCAAGCGGGTGCTGTTCGCCTCCTGGTCTGAAGGCTCCTCCGATCGCCTTGGCTCAATGCTGGCCGATCACGGCCTGACGGCCGTGCCGTTCGCCGCCTACTGGGACGCGGCCAAGGCGGCCAGCCCGAAGACGCCGCAGCGTATCGTCCTACCCCTGGAGTCCGGCTTCGAGACCGACGCGCTGGCGATTATCTCCGAGACCGACATCCTGGGCGACCGGCTCTCGCGGCCAAGGCGCCGCCGTCGGGCCTCCAACTTCCTGGCCGAGGCCTCGGCCCTGACCCAGGGCGACTTGGTCGTCCACATCGATCACGGGATCGGCCGCTACGAGGGTTTGAAGACACTCGATGTCCAGGGCGCGCCGCACGACACGCTCGAGATCCACTATGGGGGCGAGGCGAAGCTCTATCTGCCCGTCGAGAACATCGACCTCCTGACCCGCTACGGCTCAGAGTCCGAGGGCGTCGTACTCGACCGGCTGGGCGGAGCGGCCTGGCAGGCCCGGAAGGCGCGCGCCAAGACCCGTCTGCGCGAGATGGCCGAGGGCCTTATCCGCATCGCTGCGGAACGGGCGACCCGGACGACCGAGGCCGTGGACCCGCCGCACGGCGTGTTCGACGAATTCTGCGCCCGCTTCCCTTACGAAGAGACCGACGACCAACTCGCCGCCATCGGGGACGTGCTGGAGGACCTCACCGCCGGCAAGCCGATGGACCGCCTGATTTGCGGCGACGTCGGTTTCGGCAAGACTGAGGTGGCGCTGCGGGCCGCCTTCGTCGTCGCGATGAGCGGCCAGCAAGTGGCGATCGTGGCGCCGACGACCCTGCTCGCCCGCCAGCACTACAAGACCTTCAGCGAACGGTTCGAGGGCTGGCCGGTCAAGGTCCGCCGTCTCTCCCGCCTGGTACCGGCCAAGGAAGCCGCCGAGACGCGCGAGATGCTGAAGAACGGCGAGGTCGAGATCATCGTCGGCACACACGCGGTGCTCTCCAAGCAGGTCGGCTTCCGCAACCTCGGCCTGGTGATCGTCGACGAGGAGCAGCACTTCGGGGTCAAGCACAAGGAGAAGCTCAAGGAGCTTCGCGCCGACGTGCATATGCTGACGCTCACCGCCACGCCGATCCCGCGGACCCTGCAGATGTCGCTCAGCGGCATCCGCGAAATGTCGATCATCGCCACGCCGCCGGTCGACCGGCTCGCAGTGCGCACCTACGTCACGCCCTGGGACCCGGTCGTGGTCCGCGAGTCGCTGCTGCGCGAGAAGTACCGCGGCGGTCAGGCCTACTACGTCGCCCCACGCATCTCGGACCTGCCGGAACTGGAGCGATTCCTGCGCGAGCAGGTGCCGGAAGTGAAGTTCGTGGTCGGCCACGGCCAGATGGCCCCGACCCAGCTCGAGGAGGTGATGAGCGCCTTCTACGACGGCCAGTACGATGTGTTGTTGTCGACCACCATCGTGGAGAGCGGCCTCGACATCCCGACGGCCAACACCCTGATCATCCACCGCGCCGACATGTTCGGTCTGTCGCAGCTCTATCAGCTGCGCGGACGCGTCGGCCGGGCCAAGAGCCGGGCCTATGCCTACATGACAACCCCGGCCGAGAAGCAGATCACCCTGTCCGCCGAGCGTAGGTTGAAGGTGCTGCAGTCGTTGGACAGCCTGGGTGCGGGCTTCCAGTTGGCCAGCCACGACCTGGATATCCGCGGGGGCGGAAACCTGCTCGGCGAGGAGCAATCCGGCCACATCCGCGAGATCGGCGTGGAGCTTTACCAGCAGATGCTGGAGGACGCGGTCAACGAACTGAAGACCCGCGCCGGCGCCGAGGGGCTGGAGCACGATCGAGGTTGGTCGCCGCAGATCAACACCGGCGCAGCGGTGCTGATCCCCGAGGACTATGTGCCCGACCTGAATGTGCGGCTGTCGCTCTATCGCCGCCTGTCGGACGCCGAGAAGGCGCAAGACCGCGAGGCGCTGGCCGCCGAACTCATCGACCGCTTCGGACCGCTGCCGCCGGAAGCCGGGCAACTGTTGAAGGTCGTCGCCATCAAGGGGCTCTGC
>DASXKT010000269.1:0-8293 GCA_036496685.1 Phenylobacterium sp. | reverse complement strand
CGGAGATCGCGCCGATGACCTGGCACGCCCAGAAACTGATGATCCATTCGGGATAGTTGCGCATCCCGATGGCGACGCGATCGCCCTTCCGGACACCCTGCGCGATCAGATAGTGCGCCAGCGAGGCGACCTTGCGGTAGTGCTGCTCGAACGTCAGCGTCTCGTCCTCATACATGAGGAAGAGGCGATCCCCGTACGCCCTCGTCGCTTCGAACAACACCCGCAGCGATGGCGGCGCGTGGGCATACACGCGAATTGGATAGCCCAACGCGCGGTCTTCCTTCAGCTCGAACATGCCCGCACCGGGCCCGGTCAAGGCGGCGACCACCTCTTCGCGCGTCGGCATTTCTCGTTCCCTCCCGCGTCAACACATCGGCAGTGTAACCAGCGTTTTGGCTGTGCGTGCGTTTGGGCGTTGTCTGAATCGCTTCCGCCAGCCTTTGCACCGCACGATAGTCCAGCCGCGCAGCGTTTCGCTCTTGATAGAGTCTTCTCAGCCATTAGAGGCCGCCGCGGAGAGGATTGGGGCCTTCTGTCAGGCCTGGACGCCCCGCAGGCGGCCTTCCCGATCACCGCCTCAGCTCGGCTGACTCTCCATCAGTTTCACCGACTTGCCGGCGCCGCCGGAGAAGATGCCGCCGTCCGTGGCGACCAGGGTCGCGCCAGGGGCGAGCACGCCGCGCACCTTCTTCTGGAACGCAGGGTCGAGGTTCAAATCTGCCGCGTGAACCAGATCGAAGGTCTTGCCTTTCTGGGCCTCCTGGCCAGGAACGGCGATGTAGATCCACTGGCTGCGGCCATTGGCGTCGAAGCCGGTAAACTCCAGCGCGTGGGTGCCTACGAGATGCCCCGGGGCGATGCGCGCGCGGCCACGCCCGATGACCTTGCCGTTGCGCAGAACGAGCAGGCGCGAGTCCTGGGTGCTGACGACCAAGGTCACGGGACCGGCCTGCGCGGCATCCGGGGTCCAGCGGTAGGCTTCGTGAGCCAGCAGCCGCTCCGCCGGCGCGGCGCCGGCCGCCGGCGCACCCTTGGCGCCGACCGGCGCCAGCAGGTCACCGCCGTCAAGCCTGGTAGGGCTCGGCGCCGCCTCGTCGGTGATCACCACCGTCATCCCCATGGAGGTCTCGGCGAACAGCGCCTTGGCGAACGCCATCGGCAGGCGCACGCAGCCGTGGGAGGCGGGCTTGCCAGGCAGATTTCCGGCGTGCAGGGCAATGCCGTCCCAAGTCAGGCGCTGCATGTATGGCATGGGCGCGTTGTTGTAGAGGTTGGACCGGTGGTCGGCCTTCTTCTGCAGGATGGTGAAGACCCCCGTGGGCGTCTCCTTTCCCTTCTTGCCGGTCGAGACGGTAGAGGCGCCGATGCGGATGCCGTTGCGATAGACGTAGGCCTGCTGGCTCTCCAGGCCGATCAGCATCACCATCGGACCCTTCGGCGCGAGATTGGGGGCCCAGACGAATTCGCCGAGCTTCAGGCGGCTCACGTCGACCGTCGCAACCGTGCTGCTCTTCGCCCCCTGAGCGAGAGCCGGAGCCAGCGGCGCCGCCACGAGCAGGGCCGCGCCCCACAGTATCGCCATATTTGCCATTGCTTCGCCTCCATGCGGCCTCATGACCCACTGGCAGGATGGGTCGGAGCCGCCATTTTCGTGGCTCCGGTGAAGCGCTCACGCCGAGCCCGAGTTCCGAGCGAGATGACGTATGGCTGAGCCGTTCCGGCCCAATCGACGCGGCTTCCTCCACGCCGGCCTGGCGGTCGCTGGGATGACGGCGGTGGCTAAACCTGCGTTGGCGGTGGGCGGCGATGCGGCGCTGATCGCCGCGGCCCGCGAGGGCCTGCAGCGCGCGGGCGCCCTTGTCACGCACCCTGACTTGGTCGGCGTCGCCGACTTCAGCCAACCCTCGAAGTCGCCCCGGCTGCATCTCGTGGACATCGCCAATGGCCGCGTCGACAGCCTGCTTGTCGCCCACGGTCGCGGCTCGGACCCGAGCCATACCGGGTGGGTCAGGACGTTCTCCAACGCCCCGGGTTCGGCGGCCACCTCCGAAGGCTGCTACCTGACCGGCGACTATTACGTGGGCCAGCACGGCCGCTCGATGCGGCTGAAGGGCCTCGACGCCACAAACAGCAACGCCGAGTCGCGCGGCATCGTGGTTCACGCGGCCTGGTACGTGGGACCCGATATCGTACTCCAGCGCGGCCTGCTGGGCCGTTCGGAGGGTTGTTTGGCCGTGAGCCAGACCGATCTGCCGGGCGTGCTGCAGCGGCTGGGTCCGGGTCGGCTGATCGTCGCTAGGAAGCTCTAGCAAAGCTCCGGACCCGCCCACGAGCGCGGTGTCGTCGAACCAGCCCTTCACATGCTGTCCCAACAGCTCACAGCTAGTCAGGCACACCGACAATCTTTGGCGTACGAAATCCCATGGACGCCCACGTCGTCAGCAGCTTGAACATGAACTTCCCCGGCCGACCGCGAAAGCGCGGTAATCCATCATCGGGGAGCGCCAGATCTTCTGGCGCATCTATAGTCATGACACGCATGGACGGCATTGCAGCGTCCTCGATCCGACCGCGATAGATTGAAACCCAAAAGCCCTTGGTGAAATCGCCAAACATCGGCGTCGCGCAACACGATGCCACCATTCGTCGCGAGGGCGAGTCCGCTGCAAGGCGATGGGCCTCCAGCCGCTCACACCCCTTGACGCATTTGATCTGATCTTTTCGCCACAACACCACCGGCGTCCCGCCGCCAGCATCAACGATCGGCGTGACGGGCGACCTGGAGTCGAGCTCACGCCCGGCGGTACGACAGCTCGTGCAATGGCAAATCACGCTCATGACCGAAGAGCCGACGGCTTCCAGACGTACTGAGCCACATGCGCACGTGATCGTAACCACCGCCTCGTCCCTCGCGCCGTCCTGAACCGCACCCTCCCTCACCGCGGCGTGTCATGCAAAGCCTCAGCTGCAGCCGGGCCTTCGCGGCCCACCATGGGTCGTGAACTTAGTTCGGCCGCCTGTCTCAAGGTCGCGTTCCGGACGACGTGCCAGAGTCCGCACATGGCGCGGAGCGGTCCAATTCCGGCCGCCGATCCGGGGCGGGAAAGCGGATGGCGGGGTAGGGTGGGTAGCGGACGATGCAGCATGAACGCGCGCAACGCGCGACCGCCGACTGAGAACATGGCAGCAAACGTCAGTCTCGGAGGAAGGCGGTCGGGGAGCCGTTACCTCTGGCAGGATCGAAAGGCGCAAAGCCAAGTCGGCCCGCGGCCTGCAGAAATCCGCGATCCGCGCTTGCCGCTCTGCGGGCCCGGCGGGCGCCCAAAAGCGGACACCGAAGCCGGATCAACCCAACAATCCCACCGCCCACTTCGCGAAGTCCAGCCAAGTGGTGGTTCCGGCCGCCATATCCCGTAACGGACCGGATGCGACCAACAGTAGCCCGCCCCAGACGGTGGCAGGATGCAGACCTCGGCTGGTCCGCGCATCCCACAACGCAAGCGGAATCAGGAAGGCACACGCGGTCCAGAACGGCGCGTTCGGCGATCCCGACACGTAGTCGAACGGCCATCGGGCGATCGCAGCTTCCACCAGGGTAATGGTGGCGATCAGCATCAGTCGCTTGTGGGCTTGAGGCCGCCGCCGCAGGACTAGCGCCAGGCCGGCAAGGATCGCGAATACTGTGATCCCGGCCAGCGGCACAGTCAGAAACTGCAAGGGCGGAACGGGTATGTCGATGAAGCCGCCCGGCCGGCGCGCCGCAATCAGACCGCCGACCGTCGCCAGCACGACCATCACCGGTATGAAGATGAAGCCTGCCACGCCAAGTCGGCGGTGCATCGCCGTATTGCCTCCCGCCACCAAGCCGGCCTGCACCGCAAGCAGCGCCAGCCATGCGGTGAACACCGCGCCGTGGACATAGAACCAAGCTTCGGGTGGACTGTGCGCCAGCGGAAATAGCGGTCGCAGGAAGAACGACGGCGAGAAACCAAGCAGGACGCTGACCCAGAGCGCGGCGATCATCGACAGATAGAAGAGCCGCTCGGCCGGCATTCGAGGCCGCGCCGCCACGTCCGAAACCATAGCCTCGCCCCCTGCGCGATGCCGCGTCTACGGCTTCGGCGTCGCACAGTGACAGACTTCGGCTCCCGGCACGACCGGTGTGGTTTCAGGGCGGGGGAGTGGCGCAGATTTGAGCGCCTGCAATGGACGGGAAGCGATGATTGGCGGCGCAACCAGGATTGGACAATCGCCGCCGATGCCAAACGGAAAGCCTCTGTCGATCTGGCTTGGCTGTCGGGCGCGAAGGCCACCGGCTTGCGAAAAAAACCGTGTAAAACACAGAGTGTTGTGTAAGGCGTGCGGACTCAAAGTCCGGTACCGCAAGGGGTGTCGGTTCGAGCCTCGGGCGCCATCCCAAAAGCTGATTAGTCGTCTGAGGCGGGGCCGTAGCGCACGACCTCGACCTTCTCGGTCGTGACCAGCCCGATATCTCGCATGCCTTCCAGCGCTTGCAGCATGAGGCGGATCTTGTCGTCGCTGTCGACGATCTCGATCACCAGCGGAAGCTTGGCGGAAATATCCACGATCTTGGCGGTGTGGATGGCGTGCGACTTCCCGAAGCCCATCGGGCCGCGCAGCACGGTCGCGCCCGCCAAGCCCAATTCGCGGGCCTTCAGCACGATCGCCTCATAGAGCGGCTTGTGGCCGTCGTGGCGGCCTTCTTCGGTGTAGATTCGTAGGAGCATGGCCGATTGCGGGGCTTGCATGGGTCAGGTCCCCTTCACTGCGTTGAGGGCGGCGGCTGCCGCATAGCCCAGCCAGACGGAAACCAGGCACAGCGCCACCGAGCCGCCGACGTTCAGGCCCGCGCGCACGACCTCGCCGTCCTGGACAAGGTTCAGGGTCTGCAGGCTGAACGCCGAGAAGGTGGTGAAGCCGCCGCAGAGCCCCACCATGACGAACTGGCGCGTGTCGCCCGCCACCAGCAACCGGCCGTCCGGCCCGGTGAGCGTGGCGAAGAACCCGATGACGAAGGAGCCCAGCACGTTGATCGCCAGGGTCCCCCACGGGAACGTCGGGCCGAACCAGGCGACCGCCAGGTTGGAGCAGGCGAACCGCGCCATGCCGCCCAGCCCGCTGCCGATCGCAATCCATAGGTAGGTGCTCACCGCGCCCCGTCTCCGTCGCCGAACTTCGAAGACCTTGTCCCGTGGCGTGGGCTCAGGCCTTGCTTTCCCGGCACATTGCCGACGACAGCGGCTTTGACTAGCATCCCCGGATATCGAGCTAAACGGGGATGGAGTCCCCCGCAACCGCCGCAAGGCTGATGACTCCTACCTTCGGTGCGGCGGACGCGTGTCTCCGCCGCCGGGGGTAGGAGCGGCTCGTTTCTCCTGCTTCCGCGTGACACGGGCGAGCCGCCGATGCGCTCTCGGCGGCCAGCGTTGCGAGGCGGATATGACCCACGTCTGGGCTCTGGCGGCGTTGTGGCTTGGTCTCGCTCTGCTGGCGACGTTGCTATCGAGCTGGCTGCGGATCGCGACCGCGCTCTCCGAGATCGTGGTGGGTGTTGTCGCGCAGCTGGTCATCGGGGCGGTCGTGGGCGCGGCGGTCCTGGGGACCAACGAGTCCTGGGTGACCTTCCTCGCGGGCGCCGGGGCCATCATGCTGACCTTCCTGGCCGGCGCCGAGCTCGATCCCGCCGTGTTCAAGGCGAAATGGCGCGAGGCCAGCGCGGTCGGTGTCGTGGGGTTCGTCGCGCCGTTCCTGGTCTGCGCTGCAGCGGCCCACTGGCTGCTGCACTGGGACATGCGGCCAAGCTGGCTCGCGGGGGTCGCGCTCTCCACGACCTCGGTGGCAGTGGTCTATGCCGTGATGCTGGAGTTCGGCCTCAACCGCACCGACTACGGCAAGACCATCCTGGCGGCCTGCTTCATCAACGACCTGCTGACCGTGTTGGCGCTGGGTCTGATGTTCGCGCCGTTCACGTGGAAGACCCTGGTCTTCGCGGTTGGTTCGCTGGCCGCATTCGCGATCCTGCCCTGGCTCACGCCGCGCTTTTTCCGTTGGTTTGGCGGCCGGCCGTCGGAGTTCGAGGCCAAGTTCCTGCTGCTGGCGCTGTTTGGCCTGGGCGCGCTCGCCACCTGGGCCGACAGCGAGGCCGTGTTGCCGGCCTACATGGTCGGCATGCTGCTCGCCGGGTCGATCGGCAAGGACCACGTCTTGATCCGGCGTCTGCGGACCCTGACCTTTGGGCTGCTGACGCCCTTCTACTTCATACGGGCCGGCTCTTTCGTATCCGTGCCCGCCCTGGCCGCCGCCCCCCTGGCGTTCGTGGTCCTGTTGGGCGCGAAGATGGCGGCGAAGTTCGTCGGCGTCTTCCCAACCACGCGGTTCTTCAAGAGCCCGCGACGCGAGGCGACGTACACGACGCTGCTCATGTCGACCGGTCTCACGTTCGGGACGATCTCGTCGCTGTTCGGCCTCTCGCACCACGTCATCAGCCAAGCGCAATATTCGCTGCTGGTGGCCGCGGTGATCGGCAGCGCGGTCGTCCCGACTCTGATCGCCAACGCCGTCTGCCTACCTCGCCACCTGCTGCCGAAGGTCGAGCCCGCGGAGGTGGCGGTCGAGGAAAGCGCGTGAGGTCGCTAGTCGACGATGTCGACGACCGCGCCGATTGCGCCACCGATCAGGGCGCCTTGGCCCGCGTTGCCCGAGAGGCTGCCGATGCCGGCGCCGACGGCGGCGCCGCCGACGGTGGCGCAGCTCAGCAGGGCCGGCGCGGTCAGGACGATCATCAGGACGACGAGAGTGAGCTTGCGCATCGCCGAACTCCTCATTTGGCCTGGCCGAGTTTGGACTTGGCCAGTTCACGCCAGACGACCGAGAGGACCGGCTTGTCGAGCTGGGTCGGGTTGGCGGCGTACCAGCCGTCGACGGCCTGGACGGCGTCCCCGACGTGGATGTCCTTCAGGCCACGCTGGGCGGTACGGGAAAAGGTGTCTTCCTGGCCCGGCGTCTTCTTGGCGTCCCAGGCCGCGCCCACCGAGATGATGTTGGAAACGCCCGCGAGATAGGCCCGCCGCTGCTCCGCCGACGATCGGGTCCAGTCGTGGCCGTCAGCCAGATGGACCGGCTGCGCCACAGCGGGCGCGGTCGCCAGCAGGACCGCCGCAAACGCGACGCTGCTCAAGGCTTTGGTTGGGGACATGCTCAGTCTCCCGTCTTCTGGGCCGCAAGGTCGGCCCGCTAGGCGAGGTAGGGGTTGCCGCCCAGCGCGTTGGAAATGTCCATGATGGCCCGCTGCCCACGGACGCTGTTGCCGGCGGCGTCCAGCGGCGGGGCGAAGGTGCCGATGCCGAACTTGCCGGGCGAGACCGCAATTAGCCCACCGCCCACGCCGCTCTTGGCGGGGAGGCCGGTGTGGAAGAGCCACACGCCGGAGTCGTCGTAGAGACCCGCCGTCGCCATCACTGCGAGGACGCTGGGAACGTGCCGGCTCTCGATGACCTGCTTGCCGGTAACCGGGTTCTTGCCGCCATTGGCCAGCGTCGCCGCCATGGTGCCGAGGTCCTTGGCGTTGACCGCGATCGAGCATTGGCGGGTGTAAAGATCGGTCGCCACGGCCGGGTCGCTGGGGAAACGTTCGTAGGCCGACATCAGCATGCCGATGGCGCGATTGCGTTGGTTGGTGTCGGACTCCGACTTGTAGACCTCCTGGTTCACTTCCAGCTGCCGGCCGGCGAAGTCCGAGTGGATGCCGAGGATCTTGCTCCAGACATCGTCGGGACTGGAGCCCTTGACGTTGCCGGTGGTGGCGATGGCCCCTGGATTGACGAAGGGGTTCATCTCCTTGCCCTTGTGCTGCTCGACGGCGGTGATCGAGTTGAACACCTGCCCGGTGGCGTCGACGCCGACGGAGTCCTCGATCACCTTCTCCCCGGATTGCTGCAGCACCAGGGCCATTGTGAAGACCTTGGAGATCGACTGGATCGAGAAGGTCGGCTCGGTGTCCCCGACGGCGTGGACCCCGCCTTTCGGGGTGACCAGCGCTATGCCGAAGTAGTTCGAAGGCACCTTGGCCAGCGCCGGGATGTAGTCGGCGTTCTTGCCCTCGTTCAGACCCCGATACCGCTCGTAGGCCGCCTTCACCGCCGCATCGATCGGGCCGCCGTCGCCGGCGGCCTGGGCGTGGACGAGGGCGGGAGCCGCCCAGGCTGTGGCGCCGAGAACGGCGAGGCTGCTGGCGAACCCGCGGCGGGATGTATTGAAGGTCGACATGGGATGT
>DASXKT010000268.1:0-23288 GCA_036496685.1 Phenylobacterium sp. | reverse complement strand
GCCCATCATCATCTTCGTCGCAGCGGCGAGTTCGTCCTTGTCGAGGACACCGTCGCGGTTGGTGTCGAGTTGCTCCCAGCGAGGGCCGATCATCTTGCCGATCTGGCCCCTGAGCTCGGATTTCTGGATCTTGCCGTCAATGTTCGAGTCCAGCATCCCCATCAGGGCGCCGGCCTGCAGCGCCTCGTCGTAGTTGACCAGGTGCGCCGAGCTCTCGTCCATCCAGCGATAACGGATCCGGGTGAAAAACATCTCCTCCCAGGACTGGTCGCCCCAGACCACGGTCTTGCTCGGGTCGGGGTTGTGCGGGTTGCGCTTGGAGTTGTCGTAGACGTAGTGCGCGATCAGCTTCGAGCCCGCCGGGATCTTGATCGGTTCGGCGAAATTGTAGTGGCCCTGCCAGTTGAAGTCGTAGCGCGGCAGGGTGAGCAGCAGCTTTTCCTTGCCGTCGGGATAGCGGATCCACAGGTCGGACGACGTCGCGCGATAGTGGGCGTGAGGGAATGCCGAATAGAGCAGCGCGTCCTTCGGGAAGTCCATGTAGGCGACTTCCTGGTGATGCCCGTCGTAAGGCGGGAGCTCGATCGCGTTGTTCACGATCTGGCTGTTGTGCATCACGATGTCCGGCTTATCGCCGTCCTTGTAGAAGTAGAGCGCGATCTTGGTGTGCTCGGTCACTTCCTTGCCGTAGGGCGTGTAGTGGTTCTGGAAGCCGATGGCGCCGCCCGGCGGGATGAAGGTCCCGGCGTTGGTCGGCGCGACTTCGCTTTCGGACCCGACGGCGTAGCTGCCGACCGAGGCGCCCCACTTGTTCTCGAAGGCCTGCTGGCCGGGCTTGGGCGCTTCGGCCATGAAGCCAGTGAGCACATGGTGCACGGCCTGGCGGGCGTCGACCTTGATGGTCGAGGCCTTCAACCACTTGCCCTCGGTCAGCGGGTTGTTGACGAAGGGATGCTGGTAGTCGACCACGCCGCTGGCGGGGATGGTGTAGGACGGCACGTCCAGCACCACGTCCGGCTTGCCCAGCGGCCATTCGGTGGCGACCAAGTGCTTGGCGCCGAGCGGGTCGGGGCCCTCGCCGCGCGGCGCGCCCTGCTCGATCCAGTGGACCAGGGTCTTGGTCTCGTCCGCCGTCAGGCGCCGGTCATTGCTGAATTTCCCGACGTGCGGATCGGAGTGGAAGGGCGGCATGCGGTCGGTGCGGATCACCTCGCGGATCATCGGCGAGAAGCCCTTCACCGAGGCATAGTCCTTCATCGCGAACGGACCGATGCCGCCTTCTTCGTGGCAGGCCACGCACTTGGCTTCCACGATCGGGGCCACGTCCTTCACGTAGGTGATCCGGGCCGTCTGGCCGCGGGCCGGGAAGGCGATCGCCGCGCCCTTGCTGGGCGTCGATGCGGCGAAGGTCACCGCCTGGCCAGCGGTCAGCGCGTCCAGGGTCTTGGCGGCCGAAGCGCTGTCCAGCGCGCCGCGATAGGCGACTTTCCAGGTCTTCGGATCGACGACAATCACTTCGGCCGAGCGGGTGACGCCCAGAGACTCGCCGACCAACTGGTAGGAGTCCATCAGGATCGGGGTGTCGTAGCCGGACTTGGCCGCCTCGGCCTGGATCGCCTCGCGGCTGTCCTTCAGGTTGGAGTTCAGCATCATGAACTCGACGCCCTTCTGGGCGTAGGCGGCCTTCAGCGCCTTCAGCGCCGGCGCCTGGCTGCGCATCACCGCATCGCCGTTCGCCTGGGTCACCAGCACGACCGCCTTGGCGTCGGCCAGGCGGTAGAGCTCGTGGGCTTCGAAGTTGGCGTCCACCAGAAGGAAGTTGTCGACCCGCATCGGAGCGCTCGCCATCGCCTCGGTGGCCGAAGCCCCCTGGGCCGCCTGCAGGGCGTTCGACGCCGTGCCGGTGGTGCAGCCGTAGACCAGAAGGGCGCTCGCCGCCGCTCCCAACACGCCAAGTCGTGCAGACATCATTAGAGCCCCTATCCCCACAGAACACTGTCGCGCCGCCGATCTATGCCTCGGCGGCGGCGCGATTCGTTGTCATCGAACGGCATTCGACAAGCAAAATCTCTGTCCAAGCCGTCGCGCCTTGTCGTTCGCGCCAGGTCAGTCGGCGCCGGACTTCCCCTTGGCCGGGGCCGCGGCGGGAGCCGGGGCGGCGGTCTTGGCCGCAGCGGCCTCGGCGTCTTCCTTCTCCTTGCGGCGCGCGCCGGCGAGGATGGCGGGAAGGGCGTAGTTCCCCTCGTGACAGGCGTACTCGTAGACGATGCCTTTCAGCGGGGAGAAGTCGTACTCGCCGCCCCAGGGCTTGTCCCAGATGTCCGGGTCTTCCACCTGGAACTGGTAGTTGATCCGGGTCGGCGACACGCGGGTGAACCGCTCGGTGACCTTCGTGTTTTTCCACGCACCCATGAAGGCCTGGCCTTGCGGGAGGTTGGTGGTCTCGACCACCAGGGTGTTGCCTTCGAAGTGGCCGATGGAATCGCCCATCCACGGACGCACGCCGTCGGTGCGGTGGCCGCCCTTCAGCCGGATAACCCGCGCGTCATGGATCAGCTCCACCTGGATCACCACCGCGTCGGGAGACTGCTGGATGTAGTAGTTATTGTTGTAGTAGCCGTTGGCCAGCATCGGCGGCCCGGCGTTGGCGCCGAAGCCCATGATGCAGCGCTCGCCCAGCGAGCGGTTCTCGTAGCTGTCGTAGACGTCGCGCGGGAAGCCGGCTCCGCGAGGCGCGGTGGCCTTGCGGGCGGGCGGCATGCCGTTGGGCGTCGTCAGGATGGAGGAGCGGTACTCGCCGTTGACCTCCATCATGTGGTTGCCGGGGTCGATCCAGAAGGTGTTGTAGCCACCCACGTCGCCGCCCGCGGCGGCGAAGTCGGGCCGGATCTTGACGAGCTGCGCCTCGGGCGAGTTCGGGTCGGTAACGGCGCCGGGTCCCTTCTTCTGGTCGGTCGGCGCGTCGGCGGCGGCCAGGGCGTCGGCGAAGACCTTCTCAAGCTGGGCGGCCTGGGCTTTCGGGACAACCAGCTTGTCCGTCAACTTTGCGTTGCGCACCAAGGGCGTCATGGTGGCGTTGGACCAGTAGCCGGAGAGGTCCGGTTGGCCCATGGCGTTCTTGGGCGGAGCCCAGCCGGGCTGCGGGATGGTCGGGTCCACTTCGACGGCCGGCGCCTTGGCAGGCGCCGCGTGGGACGTCAGCGCCAGGCTGGCCGTGGAAAGAGCGGTTCCCAACGCGAAAATAAGCGCGCGTCGCATGGCGTCAGACTCCCAATGTGTTTTTTCGTTTTGATCCTTAGTGGATCATAACACCGATTCAGCCTGACGCATGGGCAAGCTCGCATCGGCGAATTTGCATGCGCGCGGCGATTGATTTTAGCAGGTCGCAGGCCGCCCGCCGATCCCTTCGATGCCGCGGGCTAGAGCGCCACCACGATATCGCGGCGGTCCAGGACGTAGCCCAGCAGCCAGCAGATGAGCATGTAGGCGAGCGCGCCCAGCAGGGCGCCGAACGCGCCGGGCGTCATGGCCTGGAAGACGTTTACGCCGATCCATTGGAAGAGGTCCATGCCCGGAGAGACCTTGATCTGCTGCAAGGTGACGACGAAGAGCTCCGAGAACAGGTAGATGACGAGCGGATTGCGGCCGAAGACCTGGAAGAAGCGGGTGGCCGGGTTCGGGGGGCGGCCCTCCAGGACGAAGGCCAGGGCGGCCAGCAACGTCAGATTGATGCCGGTGGTCAGCAACACGAAACTGCCGGTCCAGAGCTTCTTGGAGATCGGGAACGACGGGCTCCAGGCCAGGGCGGCCAGGGCGAGGGCGACGCCGACCATGACCAGCCGCAGGATTGCGCGGGGTCGATCCGGGGCCTGCGTGAAATAGCGCGCGGCGAGGTAGCCGGAGATCACATTGACCGTCGCGGGCAGGGTGCCCAGCAGGCCCTCGGGGTCGAAGCCGCCGTCCCGGCGGTAGAGGTGGCTCTGGCCCAGGACCAGGAGGTCCAGGCGCGTCCCGGCGTTGCCGAGCTTGGAAAAGGGATCGGCGGGATCGACCGTCAGCAGGATGCCCCAATAGCCGACCAGCAGCAGCACTGAGAGAGCCACGAGCCACCGCGGCGACAGATAGCGCACGGCGAAGGCGGCGAGCGCATAGCAGAGCGCGATCCTCTGCAGCACGCCCATCACGCGGGTGTCGGTGAACGGCGTGAGGGTCCACGCGCCGTCGACCTGCCGGAGGAAGGGATACCAGTACATCAGGAAGCCGAGCAGGAAGATGATCGCGGCGCGACGCAGCACCTTGATCGCGAAGGCCCCGTGCGTGGTCGGACGCGAGAAGGCGAAGCTCATCGAGCACCCGACCGCGAACAGGAACGCGGGGAACACCCAGTCGGCGGCGGTGAATCCGAACCACTTGGCGTGGATCAGCCAGGGATAGGGCTCGGCGCCTGGCCCTGGCGTATTGACGACGATCATCAGGCAGACGGCGAGGCCCCGAAAGACGTCCAGCGACAGGAAACGATCGGCAGGCTTGGCCATGGGCCGAACCCTACGGCCGCTCCAGCCTGGCGAGAAGGGCCTGCACCGACGCCACCGGATCGGCTGGCCGCTCGCGGGCGTAGGTGACGTCGCGCTCGACCCAGGCATGCTCCCAGGCGGCGATGCCGCGAACCACCGGCGCTTCATCGAAGGGACCGCTTCCCGCGGCGCGCAGGGCGTCCAGGAACGCCCGCCAGCGGGGCAGGTAGAAGTCGCGATAGAGCCCCTGCCAGGCCTTGGAGGCGTAGTCGGCGAGATTGCCGTCGCCGCCCCAGATCGTAACCTGGGCCTTGGCGTTCAGAACATAGGCGCGGGCGTCCTCGGGGTTGTCGCCGTAGGCGCGGGCCGCGTCGATCCAGGATGCGAGGGTGTCCGACTGGACGCCCAGCAAGGCATCGATCGCCAGCGCCAGGTCCTCGACCTTGCGCCGCGCCCGGTCGCCGGCCGCAAGGTCGCCGCCCCGATAGGCCGTGACAGCCTGCTGGAGCAGAAGGTCGATATCCTCGCTGGCCAGGTGGCGCGTCGCATCGACCAGGTCGACGACGAAGAGCGGCTGATCGGCGAACCCCGGCGCCAGCCGCGCAAGGTCCTTCACCGCCACCGCGAGCTTGGCGCGGTCGCCAGGATGCCCCTCGAAGCCAGTGATCGTCGCCGTCGGTCGCTTGAAGAAGAGATAGGCGCCGGCCTTGCCGTTCCACCAACGCGGCGTCCAGTAGCGGGCGGAATAAGCCCCCTCGACCAGCAGCCCCAGCGCGGTCTCGATCTCCGGCCCCGTGCGGCCGTAGCGGGACCTGGCATAGGTCGAGAGCCACGCCGGGAGCGACGCCCCACCGGCGTTCCAGGCCAGGTCGTAGGCGGCCTCGTAGACGATCGAGTTGTTGTTCAGGCCCTCCGGGAACATCCCGAAGCCGGCCAGCCGCCCGGCCTGCAGGCTGGTCGCCATGGCTGCGATATCGCGACGGTAGTAGTCGAGGTCACCGTAGGCGGGATTGCTGCCGCCGTAGTTGTGCACATAGCCGTAGATCCACGGCTTGCCCCGGAACGCCTGCGCCGTCCGCCAGCTGTTCGGATACCGGTCGTTGCCGATGTCGAGGATCATCAGCTTGTCGTCGGGGACCTGGCTCAGGTAGGCGGCGATGGCGTCCGCGTCCCAGAACTGCTGGTCGGCGCCGAACAGCCAGCCCTGCATCACCCAGACCGCATCGGGGCGGCTTTGACGGAACGCCGCATGGATCGCCTTGCCATAGGCCGCCAGGCGCTTGGCTTTGAGCGCGGGATCGACCTTGGCCTTGGACGCGCCTGTCTTGCCGGTTGCATCGTCGAAGGCGCTTCCCGCGTCCGCCCCGTCGGCCTCGATCGGCGGTGTCATCTCGTTGAAGGAGTCGGCGAGATAGTAGGTCCCAGCCCCATAGGCCTCTGTGTAGAGCGCGAGGAATCGACCGGCCAGTTTGGCGAACAGCGGGTCGCCCGGATCGAGCCAGTAGGTCTCGTGGAAGCCCGGTCCGCCGCGCATCCGGTAGATGCGGGCCTTGGGGTGCTTCAGCGCGAACGCCTTGGGCACGTAGCCGCCAAAGGCCGGCAGGATCGGGCTCATATCCAAGTCGCGCATCCGGCCGAGGATCTGGCGCTGCAGGTCGCGCTTCTTGTCGATCCAGGCGGCCGGCAGGGGGGCCCGGTAGCCTTCGATGTTGCCCATCCGCTGCCAGGGCGTGAAGGCCGGTCCGGAGAAGTAGCCCGCGAGCTCGCCCTCGGTGAGGCCCGCCTCGCGCCACAGAGCCCTCCAGACGTATTCCTGTCCCTCCATCGCCAGCGGCATGTCGACGCCGTGGACCGCCATCCAGTCGATCTCGCGGCTCCAGCGCGACCAGCCCCACCAGGGCGTCGTGTAGCCGTATGTGCAGGTGTTGAGATAGGCGCGGTGCGCGAAGGGGCTTTCCACCCGGCCGCTGGCGAAGTCGGGCAAGCGTGCGGGCAGGGCGATACGATCGCCCTCCCAACTGATGTGGGCGCAGCCGGCGTCCCTCAGGCCGGCGTAGACGCCGCGAACCAGGGCGACCGGCGTGTCGCCGCGGACGGAAAGCTTCCCCTTGCGGCTTTCGACGGCATACCAGGGTCGGGATCCCTCGCCAGGCGAAGGCTCCAAGGTCGCCTCGATATTCCCGGCGGCGGCTCCGAACAAACGCGTCAGAGCGGCTTGGGCGCTGGCCGAGCGTCGATCGCCGCGCGCCGACGCCGGCGACGCCGCGGCGAGGAGCCATGCGCCGAGGGACTGCGACAGGGCCTGACGACGGGAAATGGACCAAGACATGCCGAACCGTGACCTAATTGCGGGCGGCTGTCGAAGCCCGGAACCAGGGCGCTGCCCAGGGCCCGTTTGTGGCGCAAAGCGGCGATGATCAAGCCGGAAGTCGCCGACGGCGCGTCAGATGGTCCGGTCGGCCGGATCAGGGAGCTGGCGCTCCCGGGGGCAGCCGCACGTAGAGCGGCATGGTGAAGTCCAGGAAGACCGAATTGCCCTCGAGGCGGTTCCGGACGTTGAACTCGTGCAGCGCGTGCAGCCTGAGCGTCGCGGGAATCTTGTCGGCGATCTTGAAATTGTACGCGCCGGTCAGGCCGATGCCGTTGTCCAGCCCCTTGAACTCGCCGAGCTTTGCGCCCGAACCCGAGTCCCCGGTGACCTGATCGAAGTAGAAGGCCTGCAGGCCGGCGGAGAATGACGGTGAGAAGAGCTTTTCGACGGATCCTTCCAGATGGAATTCGGTCCCGGTCCGATACTGGGTGGCGTCGTTCTTGCCGTTGAACGTGAGGCCGGCTTTGCCTGAAACGTCCCACCCGACCTTGTCATCGTGCCAGGTCGTCGCCAGCGAAAAGTCGTCGGCCCAGCGGTGGAAGGCCAGGTTGGCAAGCTGGCCCTTGCGGTAGTCCCCCGCGGGAATATTGATCAGGTTGCTGGCCTGGACGGACACGTTGCCCCGCTTCCAGCCGAGCGAAGTTATGACCAGGGGATCGCCAACGATCCACGCAGACTGGCTTCGCGAAACGTCGAACGAGTTGCCCAGAGGTCCGGTGATGACCGCCGAGACGTTCACGTCCGGATAGCCGACGGGCAGGGCCACGCCGAGGGCGAGCGTGGTGTCTCCGAGGAACGCTGTCGACGGAACCCAGAGCACGCTGGCGAAGTCGGCCGTGATCTTCGCCTTGAGGCCGGTGACCAGGTTCCCGCCAAGGAGGAAGTCCTTACCGCCCGTCGCCTTGCCGTCGTAGTAGTAGAGGGTGTTGGCGAGGAACACGCCCTGGATCGGCGGCAGGATAGCCGCACCGGGCCCGCCCGAGCCGAGCAGATAGACGCTCGAGCCGCCTTCCGAGGCTTGTGCGCCTTGGGCCCAAATCGCTCCGACGAAGAGCGCGGTGCAGGCCGCCCGCCGCGGGCGGCGCGTTGTGGTCCTGCATAGAGGGTTCGTTGGCGCCATGCACATGCGTGATCCCCTCATGTTCCGTTAGGGCAGCGTGGCGCCGTCCGAAAGGGAACGGCCATGGGGTGAATCCCGGAGGAACCAGGGAATGGACCGATGACGGGGAGTCCTTGGGCGGCTCCTCTGAGAAGGGGCCGCGGGAGGCCTCACCGACGAGCGGCGCGGCCTGTGGACAGGCTCAGTTCGGGCATGGGAGGCTCCGCAGCGAGTCCTGTCAGCCCGGCCCGCGCGGGGTCGGCGAGGACAGGGGCGGGACGCGTGCATGGTCAGGATCACGGAGGACGATACGGCCGCATCGGCCACACCGTCCGGCCCCCTCGCAACATGGCGGCGGATCGTGGGCCTGCGCCTGGGGATCGTGCCCGTCCCCGTGGCCGTGGCGGCGGTGGCGATCGTCCTGGTCTTCTTACGGCTGGACGCCCTGCCGTCGGACATCCTGACGAATATCGTGGTGTTGGCCGTGGGAGGCTTCGCCTGCGCTGAGATCGGCAAGCGCACGCCTGTCCTGCGGAACCTGGGCCTGGCGGCGATCCTGGCGACCTTCCTGCCGTCCTATCTGGCCTATGCGCGGATCCTGCCACCCGCCCTGGTGACCTCGATCTCGGCTTTCACCGACAACTCCAACTTCCTCTACCTGTTCGTGGCGGCCATCGTCGTGGGCTCCATCCTTGGGATGGACCGGCGCGCGCTGTTCGGGGGCTTTGCCAAGATCTTCGTCCCGCTGGTTGCGGGCTCGGTGGTCGCGACCGGTGTGGGTTGCGCGGTGGGAACAGCGCTCGGCCTGGGCCTGAAGCATACCTTCTTCAAGATCGTGGCTCCGATCATGGCCGGCGGAGTGGGCGAGGGCGCTATCCCGCTCACCGTCGGCTACGCCCAGGTCAACCACCTGCCGCAAGGCGAACTCTTCGCCGAGGTGCTGCCTTCGGTGATGCTGGGGAGCCTGACTGCGATCCTGTTCGCTGGCCTACTGAACGGGCTCGGCAAGCGACTGCCGCACCTGACCGGCGAAGGCCGCCTGCAGCCTGGCGAGCGCGACGTCCCTCTGGCCGGCGAGCATGCCTTGCGCCCCGAAATGAGCCCCGCCGATGTCGGCGCCGCCCTGGTGACGGCGGTGACCCTCTATCTCGCCGGCGCGCTTACCCAGAAGCTCTGGGGCTGGCCCGGGCCTGTCGTGATGTTGGCGCTGGCGGTGGCGATGAAGTTCGGCAGGGTGGCCTCGCCGAGCCTCGAGCGTGGCGCCTTCGCCAACTTCCAGTTCTTCTCGACCTGCGTGACCTATCCGCTGCTGTTCGCCATCGGAGCCGCCAAGACGCCCTGGGCGAAGCTGGTGAGCGCCTTCAACCTGCCGACCCTGGCAACCATTGCGGCGACCGTCGCGGCGCTGGTCGGGACCGGTTTTCTGGTGGGCAAGGCGGTGAAGCTCTACCCGATAGAGGCCGCCATCGTGAACGCCTGCCATTCAGGCCAAGGCGGCACCGGCGACGTGGCGATCCTCACGGCCGCCAACCGCATGCAACTGATGCCGTTCGCACAGATCGCGACGCGCATCGGCGGCGCGGTCATGGTCACCCTGACGCTGATCCTTTTCGCCCGTCTCGGCGGGTGACCCAGCGCGCCGTGACTGCGTGATGGCCGGTTAACTCGAATCAGCGAACATGGGTCCGATAAAATCGGGGGGAAGGCTGTTGAGCGGAGCCGCCGGCAGCGTGAGGAGCAACAACAGCCCGGCGGCTGCGCCATCGGGCCTCAGCCTCTATGCCGCATCGATGCGCAATCTGCTGCCGCGGCTCGTCAGCAGCACAGCCGTGGGCCTGGTGGCCGCCTGCTATATCGGCTGGGCATGGGCGTTGGCATGGTCGTGCCTGGTCTGGGTGAACCTGTGGATCTCCAGCGTCCTGATGCGGGCGGCGGCGCGGCACCGGACAACACGCTGGGCTCGCCCCATCTCGATCGCCGTGGCGGTCAACAGCGTTTTTGGCACGGTGAGCCAGGCCGCGATGGTCGTGGCGCTCTGGCGCCATGGCGGCCAGGTTCCTCAGGCTTTCGCGCTCGTCACCATCTTCATCGGCGCAGCCTATGTCCTGCTGCAGTACTACGCCGACCTGACGCTCTTCCGGCTGCTGCTCGGGCCCTACGCCGCGGTGTTGGTCTACATCGCCTGGGATGTCGGCAGCTCGGCGGGCTGGGGTTGGAAAGCCGTGGTCGCCGTGGGCGCCGCCGCTGTCAGCATGGTCAACTTCTTCTATCTCTCCCGACGCCTGCTCGATCGCTCACGCTCGGCCCTGCGCCAGGCGCGTCAGCGCGCGCAGCAGGGAGAGCTCGCCGCGGAGTCGGCCAACGCCGCCAAGAGCACGTTCCTGGCGACCATGAGCCACGAGATCCGCACGCCCCTGAACGGCGTGCTGGGCATGGCCCAGGCGATGGCCGGCGACGAGCTTTCGGACCGCCAGCGTGACCGGCTCTCGGTCATCCACCGCTCCGGCGAGGCCCTGCTGGCGATCCTCAACGACGTGCTCGATCTGGCGAAGATCGAGGCCGGAAAACTCGAACTCGAAGAACTGGAGTTCGAGCTGGCGGACGTGGCCAGGGGCGCCTATTCGGCGTTCACCGCGCTCGCCAATAAGAAGGGTCTTTCCTTCGCCCTGGACATCGAGCGCGCTCGCGGACGCTACCTCGGGGATCCGAGCCGGCTGCGCCAGATCCTCTACAACCTGATATCCAACGCCTTGAAGTTCACCGAGCAGGGTGAGATCCGCGTCACCGCCATCCGGGACGGGGGGATCCTGGTGATCTCGGTCGCCGACACCGGCGTTGGTATCGCGCCTGAGAGCCTTCCGAAGCTGTTCGCGAAGTTCGACCAGCTGGATTCTTCCACCACTCGTCGCTTCGGGGGCACCGGCCTGGGGCTCGCCATCTGCCGCGAGCTTGCCCAGCTGATGTCCGGCGAGATCGGCGTCGAGAGCAAATTCGGGGCCGGTTCGAAGTTCACCATTCGCATGCCGATGCCCTGGCTGGGCGAGGAGACTGGACGGCCCGCAGTCGCCGAAACGCCGGCGGAGGCTCCAGAGATCGCGCTGCGCGTGCTCGCCGCCGAGGACAACGCCGTCAACCAGTTGGTGCTCAAGACCTTGCTGCATCAGATGGGCGTCGATCCCCACGTGGTCGATAACGGCCAGGCCGCATTCGACGCCTGGGAGGGCGGCGAGTGGGATGTGATCCTCATGGACATCCAGATGCCGGTGATGGACGGCCTGGCCGCCACCACCAAGATCCGTAGCGCCGAACAGGCTACCGGCCGCGCGCGCACGCCGATCGTGGCGCTGACCGCCAACGCCATGTCGCACCAGGTGGATCAGTACCTGGCCGCGGGCATGGACGGTCACGTGGCCAAGCCCATCCAGGCCGCTGAACTCTTCGCCGCCCTGACCCGCGCGGCGGTTCCCGACGAGGCTAAGCCGGGCGGCGGAGCGGCGGCCGAAGTCGCCTAGCGCGGCTTGGTCCAGCCGGGCTTGGCCTCCGCGTCGGCCACGCTCTCCGCTAGCTTGTAGAAGAAGCGGTTGAACTTGCCCGCGGCCTCGAAGTCCATAGGCTGGGTCAGGTCGTCCTGGGGACGGTGATATCGGACCTGATACCACTCGCGATAGCGCCGTTCGGCTTCCGTGCCGGGGACATAGCCGAAGATGAAGCCGGTGCCAGGGATTCCGCTCTGCATGAATGGCCAGTGGTCGGCGCGCTGCAACAGGCCCCGCTCGGGCTCAGGGTCGGCCTGGATGCGGATCCCCATGGACGCGGCCACCTGACGCGCGGTCTGGCCCAGGGTCGTGTCGTCCACCGCCAGCTCAGTGAGGATCTCCAGCGGGAACAGCGGCCGTAGCTGATCGAGATTGACGTCCGCGACGATCGAGGCCTTCGGCACGGTCGGGTGGTCCACGAACCAGTGGGCGCCGAGCAGGCCCTTTTCCTCGCCGGTGAAGGCTGCAAACAGCACGCTGCGGGCCAGCGGCTTGCCTTTGTGCTTGTCGGCGAAGCGGATCAGCGTGCCGACGTAGGCCGCGTCGTCGAGGGCGCCGTTGTACAGACCGTCGCCGTTCACGGGCTCGCCGTAGCCATAGCCGTCGAGGTGGGCGGAAAGCACGAGGTGCTCGGCCGCCAGCTTCGGATCGCGCCCGGGCAGGACCGCCAGCACGTTCTCGGCCGTGAAATCGCGCTTCGTCAGGTGGAACCGGGCCTTCATGCGGCCGGGCGGGTCGAACGCCGGCAGCGGCTGTTTGGCCCCGCCGAGCTTCAGGATCGAATCTGCGTCCTGGCCTGACCCCGCGATGACGGTCTTGAACGCCTCGGCGCTCAGCGTCATCACCGGCATGTCCGCCGCGACCGGCTCGGTCGCGCCCGCAATGCTGACGGACCGCGCGTAGGCGGCTGGCCATCGCGGCGGTTCGATCGTGAAGTAGGGATCGTCTACCTGGATGATCCCCGCTGCGCCTGCGTTCCTGGCGGCCTGCACGCGCTGCCCCGCGGTCGGCAGGCCGGCGCGCTTGGAGTTAAAGCAGATGACCACCGTTCCCTTGGTGTTCGCCAGATCGCCCGGCGCGCAGTAGCCGCGGAAGGTTATCGCCGCGTCCAGCGAGGCCGGAAGGCTGTCGGTGGGGCGCACGGTGATGGCGTGCAGGAACTCGAGCGGCGTCGCGGACCGGTCGCCGCGCCAGATGGCGAAGCTGGTCCCGTCCTTTTCGACCCGGCTCTCGTGCACCGGGAAGGTCTGGAAGTAGCTACAGTTGTCGCCGGCGGGCTTCAGGCCCGCCGACTTGAATCGCGCCGCCACGACCAACGCCGCGCGGTGGTGGCCGGGCGAGCCGATGTCCCGGCCCTCCATGGCGTCCGAGGACAGCGCTTCGGCGATCTGCCACCAGGCCTTGGTGTCGGGGTCCTTGATCCCGGCGGAGCGAGGTGGCGCGCTCTGGGCTCCGCCGGCGGTCAGGCTGAGGAGCGCCAATGCGGCGAGGGAGGCAAGCGGCCTCATTTGTAGCGGTCGAACCAGGCCAGAATGGCCTGCGCCTTGGCCGCCGCTTGTGAGGGCCGCTCAGCCAGGCCGCCGTGCGACGCCCCTGGCACGCGGATCAGGGCCGTCGGCACCTCACGAAGTTGCAGCGCATCGAAGAACTGTTCAGCCTCCGAGGGCGGCGTGCGGTGATCTTCCTCGCCGACCACCACCAGTGTCGGAGTCTTCACATTGCCCACTAGGGACAACGGCGAGCGGGCCCAGTAGCCCTGCGGGTCCTCCCACGGCATCTTCCCGAACCAGGAGAGCGCCATGAAATTGTAGCCGTCGGTGGTGAGCACCTCGCTCGACCAGTTGATCACTGGCTTCTGGGCCGCGGCGGCCTTGAAGCGGTTGGTCTTGCCGACGATCCACGCGGTCAGCGCCCCGCCGCCGGAGCCGCCGGTGACGTAGAGGCGGTTGGGGTCGACCGAGCCTTTGGCGATCGCGGCGTCCACCACGCTCATCAGGTCGTCGTAGTCGTGGCTGGGATAGTTCTTGTCGATCTCGTTAGCGAAGGCCTCACCGTAGGACGTCGAACCGCGCGGGTTGGCGTAGACCACCATGTAGCCGGCCGCGGCGTAAAGCTGGTCGTCGGTCGAGAACACCGGGCCATAGGCCGAGAACGGCCCGCCATGGATCTCCAGGATCAGCGGATACTTCTTCGCCGGGTCGAAGTTGGGCGGGGTCACCAGCCAGGCGTCGATTGCCTTCTTGTCGAAGGAGGACGTGACGGCCAGCGGCTCGACCTTGGCCAGGGTCTTGGCCGCGAACAGGTCCTCGTTGAGGTTGGTCAGGCGCTGGACCTTGCCGGCACGGGCAACGCCCACCTCCGGCGGGGAGACCGCGTCGCCCATGGTGAAGGCCACCAGGCCGTTCTTCCCGACCGAGAAATCGCCGCCGGCGTAGGGGCGGTCGAGCTCGGCGCCGTCGGTCAGGCCGCTGGCGACGGTCTCCATCTTTCCGTCGAGGCTGACGCGGGCGACCTTGGTGACGCCGTGGTCGGCGTAGTCGACGTAGATGCTCTTGCCGTCGGCGGCCCAGGCGGGCGATCCGACGCTGCGGTCGAAGGCCCCGGTGATCAGGCGGCTGTTCTTGCCGTCGCGGTCCATGACGTAGAGGCGGACGTTCTCGTAGCCCCGATGGCCTTGGTCGTCGAAGCCGGTGTAGGCGATCTTCGAGCCATCGGGCGACGGCGTTGGCGACTGGTCCGGACCGACGCGGTTGGTCAGGCGGGTCAGCGCCCCGTCGGCGATCGACACCTGGTAGATTTCGCTTTCCTGCGCCTCACGCTCCCACTTGGGCGAGCGGTTGGTCGCGAAGAGCAGGCTCTTGCCGTCCGGGGTGAAGGCGAGCTGGCCGCCCTCGTCATATTTTCCGAAGGTCAGCTGGCGCGGCTGGCCGCCGTCGGCGGAGACGACGAACAGGTGCCGATAGCCGGGCTTCAGATAGCCCGCGCCGTCCCGGCGATAGGTGACCCGGTCGATAAGCTTCAGGGGCTCGGCCCACTTCGCGCCCGCCGGCGGCTTCAGCGCTGTTCCGAGCGGCTTGGGCTCCTCCACGGTCAGCATTACGAATGCCAGGGTCTTGCCGTCTGGCGACCAGGTGACGTCATTGGGAGCCTGCTCAAGGGTCGCCACCCTGGCGGACCGGCCTGTCGCCATCCACCGCACATAGAGCTGCGCGCCTGCGGGGCCGGCGACCACATAGGCTAGGCGCGATCCGTCGGGCGACCAGCGCGGCGCGAAGTTCTGCGCGTCGTCCACCACCAGTGGGGTCTGGGCGCCATTGGCGGGATCGACCAGCCAGATCGACCGGCGCCCGCTGTCGGTCATGATGTCCTGGGTCGTCCGCGTGTAGGCGATGGCGCCGCCATCGGGTCTGACCTGCAGGTCGCCTGCCGCCCGGAGGCCAAAGATGTCGGAGCCTTGGAAGGTCCGCTTCGGCCCGTCGGTGGCCTGGGCTAGGGCAGGGGTGAAGCTGGACGCCGCGCAAGAGATCGCCAGCGCAGAAACGAACAAGGCAAGACGCATGGATAGTCCCCGAAACTTGAAGGCGCCTAGAAAGGCCACGCCATGGGGTTTGTCCAGCGCGCCGGGGACGCTACATCCCTCCCATGGCCGAAGCCTTCAATGACAAGATCCTCCCCGCCGCCAAAGCGGAACGCTATGCGACTGTCGCCCAGGAGATCGCCGCGGTCCTGGACGGTGAGCCGAACCTCACCGCGCGCATGGCGACGGTCGCCTCCATGCTGGCCGCCAGTTTCGATCACTACTTCTGGACGGGCTTCTATGTGGTCGATCCGGAGAAGCGCGAGGAACTCGTCGTGGGGCCTTATCAGGGGACGCTCGGCTGCCTGCGCATCGCCTTCGGCCAGGGCGTCTGCGGGGCCGCCGCGCGCAGCCGCCAGACCCAGGTCGTCGAGGACGTCCACGCGTTTCCCGGTCACATCGCCTGCGACAGCCGCTCGATGAGCGAGATCGTCGTGCCGGTGGTCGACGCGAAGGGCCATCTGATCGCCGTCTTTGACGTGGATTCCGAGAGCCCCGCGGCCTTCGATCGCCTCGACGCCGAGTGGCTCGAACGCATCCTGCAGGCCAGCTTCGCGCACTAGTTGGGAGCCGCTGGCATTGTCTTACCCTGCGGCGCCTTCATACAGTTGTTTTGACGCGCTCTCGGGCGCACCGAATTTTTCCAAGGGAGCACGGCAATGGCCGAAGCCTATATCGTAGCTGCGACGCGGACTGCCGGCGGACGCAAGGGTGGACGTCTTCGCGAGTGGCATCCGGCCGACCTGGGCGCCGTCGTTCTGAACGAGCTCGTTGACCGCACTGGCATCGATCCGGCGGTGATTGAGGACGTGGTCATGGGCTGCGTCATGCAGGTGGGCGAGCAGTCCACCAACATCGCGCGCGGCGCCGTGCTGGCCTCGAAGCTACCGGAGAGCGTGCCGGCCACCAGCGTCGACCGCCAATGCGGTTCGTCTCAGCAGGCCCTGCACTTCGCCGCCCAGGCCGTGATGAGCGGCACCATGGACGTCGTGATCGCGTCCGGTGTCGAGAGCATGACCCGCGTACCGATGGGCCTGTCGGTCACTCTGCCGGCCAAGGAAGGTTTCGGGGTGCCGATGAGCCCGAACCAGCAGAAGCGCTATCCGAACATCCAGTTCAGCCAGTTCATGGGCGCCGAGATGATCGCCCAAAAGTACGGCCTGACGAAGGACCAGCTCGACGAGTACGGCTATGGCAGCCATCAGCGCGCCATCGCCGCCACCCAGAGCGGCGCGTTCAAGGACGAGATCGTCGCGGTTACCGGCAAAGACGGCAAGGAAGCCGAAGGCAGCCCCGTCACCCACGACAGCGACGAGGGCATCCGCTACGATTCAACGCTTGAGGCGATGAAGGGCGTGAAGCTGTTGCGCGAGGGCGGCGCGATCACGGCGGCCACCTCCAGCCAGATTTGCGACGGCGCCTCGGGCGTGATGGTTGTCTCGGAAAAGGCGCTGAAGGAATACGGCCTGACCCCACTCGCCCGCATCCACAACCTGACCCTCATCGGGCACGACCCGGTGATCATGCTGGAAGCCCCGCTTCCGGCGACCGAGCGCGCGCTGAAGAAGGCCGGCATGTCGATCGACGACATCGACCTCTTCGAGGTGAACGAGGCCTTCGCCTCGGTGCCGGTGGCCTGGCTTCAGACCACCAAGGCCGATCCCGCTAAGCTGAACGTCAACGGCGGCGCGATTGCCCTCGGCCACCCGCTGGGCGCCTCGGGCACCAAGCTGATGACCACCCTGCTCCATGCCCTGAAAGCCCGCGACAAGAAGTGGGGCCTACAGACCATGTGCGAAGGCGGCGGTCTCGCCAACGTGACCATCGTCGAGCGCCTCTAGGAGCCGGCGGGAATGGCCGGCCGCGTCTACGCAATCACTGGCGCGGCCGGCGTCCTCGGGTCGGCTGTCGCGCGCAAGGCGGCTGCTGAGGGCGCGCGCCTGGCGCTGATTGACCACGCCAAGGCGCTGCCCGCCGACTGCCCGTCCGGGCCCGATGTCTTCGTTCAATGCGGCGTCGACCTTACCGACGCAAACCAAGCGGGCGCGGCGATCGATGCCGCGGCCGACCGCTTTGGCGGACTGGATGTGCTGCTCAACATCGCCGGCGGCTTCACCTGGGAGAAGCACGAGGGCGGTGACTGGCACACCTGGCATCGGCTGTTCCTGATGAACGTCCAGACCGCAGCGAACACCAGCCGCGCTGCGATCCCGCACCTGCGCCGCTCGGGGGCCGGCCGGGTCGTCAACGTCGGCGCCAACGGGGCGTTGAAGGCCACGCTCGGCATGGGGGCCTACGCCGCCTCGAAAGCCGGTGTCCACAGCCTGACCCAGGCGCTCTCCGAAGAACTCAAGGCCGACGGCGTGACCGTCAACGCTGTCCTGCCCTCGATCATCGATACGCCGGCCAATCGCGCGGACATGCCCAAGGCGGATTTCGCCGCGTGGGTGGCGCCGGATGACCTGGCCGCTGTGATGCTGTTCCTTGCCAGCGAAGAGGCCCGCGCGGTCACTGGAGCGCTGATCGCGGTGACCGGCAGGGTTTAGGGCTTAAGCTCGGCGCGGTCCGCGCGGGCGATCCCGAAGACCTGGCCGCCGGGGACCGCGAAGTAGAAGGTGGTCGTCGCGGGATAGCTCACCTGCGGCAGGCCCGCCGCCTTCACGGCTGCTTCCAGGGCGTCCGGATCGGCCGGCTTGAGCTCGAGCCAGGCCCCGCGGCGCGCCTGCCGATGGCCAAGCGCGCTCTCGGTGAACTCTACGCTGACCGCTCCGCCTCCCGGGAAGCGGAAGGCGACGATCGGGCCTAGCGGGCCGCTGGCCGGCAAGGCCATCGGGGGCCCGCAGCCTAGTAGTTCAGAAAAGCAGCGCACCAGGGCTTCACGGTATTCCGGCCGGGCGAGGAAGTGGGCCCGGTTGGTCATGGCGGTCTGCGGTTCGGCCTCGACGGCCGCTGCCACAGCCGCGAGCGCCACCGCACCCACCCAGCCGCGTCGCGTAATACTCTGGGCCATCTACGATGCTCCATTGCATCGCGCCAATGTGGACCCAGCCTGCTGACAGCGTGCTGTCAGGACGACGATTTCAGCCTCACCTGGCGGGCGCCAAGCTCACCACCAATTCGGCGTCCCGGTTGACCGCAGCGCGGCTGAAGTCGAGCGGGACGTAGGCCCCGGTCGCCCACAGCGGGAAGAGGTCGCGGTAGTGGGGGCTGAAAGGGTCGCCGGATTGGCCGGGGGTGTTGATGGCCACGGAGTTGTCCCAGGCGCCGACGTCCATCACCAGCCGCACCGAGGCGCCGGCCGTCTGGCGGAAGTCTGATGGACGGTAGGTGGCGGCCCGCGGGCTGGAGGCCGAACCGGGGAGTTCCAAGGTCCCGGTCGCCATCTGCTCGGCGAGTTGGCTGTCGGCTAGCACCGCGGCGGCCGGTTCGAAGCGGGCGTGATGCAGCCGCCCCCAGGACCAGGTCGCCATATCCGGGCCCAGCCGGTTCCTGAGCTCGGTCACCGCCGCGCCCAGGCTGCCCAGCAAGAGCGGGTCTCGGCCCGGCGCGGCCTCCGGCGTCTCCAGGTAAGAGATCACCGCGTCGAGCTGTCCGGAGCCGACCAGGGTGCGCGCGGACTCCGGCGTCGCCGAGGCGACCACGGTGTGCCCCAGATGGTTCGTCACCCAGACCTGATAGATCGCGGCAGCCGCGCTGCCCGTCGTCTCGTCACCGTCCCAGGCCTTGAGGAGTTCGATCGCCTTGGCGACCATCGGGTCGGGCGCGGAGACACGCTCGAGCAGTGCGATGGTCCGGCGGGAGAGCGCGTCATGGCTGTCTGTCTGCAGGGCCATCGAGTCGGCCAGCGTCGCCTTCGGCGTGGCGGCCAGGACCTCCTTGATCCGGGTGATCCGGGAGCGGTCGCCCCATTCGAACCCGATCTTGCGGCTCTCGGCGGGATAGCCGGCGGGCAGGTTCATCTCGTTGGCGGTGGCGAAGAACCCCTCCGGCGGATTGTGCGCCGCCGGCAGTTGCGCCTCGGGCATCAGCCCGGCCCATTCGTAGCGCCCGTCACCCGGAACCGGCATCAACCCGTCCCAGTTCGGCCGGGCCGGCGTCAGGCCTGCGGCAGACCAGCCGATGTCGCCGCTTGTGTCGGCGAAGACCAGGTTCAGCGGCGGTGTGCCCCAGGCTTCCTGGCCGCTCTTGAAGTCCGCCCAGGACTTCGCCCGCCACATCCGCGACGATCCGAAATAGCCGGATGCGCCGGGGAGGTTCCAGACCGTGCGCATGGCGAACGCATGCCCCCCGCCTCCTTTGTCTGGCGTCTCGGCGATCACCGGGCCGTGGCGGGTGAACTTCAGCGTGACGTCCCGCGGCGCCTCGCCCTTCACCTCGATGGTCTCGTGGACCACCTTCATCGGCTCCAGGCCACCCTTGTAGCGGTAGGCGTCGGCCTTGGTGTCGTAGATGTAGAGGTCCTCCTGATCGATGTAGAAGATGGTCAGGCCCCAGGCCACCTGGCCGTTGTGGCCGAAGGAGACGCCCGGCAGGGCCGGTTCCCCGGCGCCGATGATGTCCAGGTCCGGTGCGTTCAGGTGGACGATGTAGCGCAGCGATGGCGCCCCCACCGGCCGGTGGGGGTCATTGGCCAGGATCGCGCGGCCGGTGGCGGTGCGCGAAGGCGCGATCACCCAGTTGTTGGAGCCCTCGTTCTGGGCCGCGTCGAGCGCCAGGGCGAGCTGGACCTGCGGCGCCGCCTCGGCCTTGCGCCCGCCGGTGGCCAGGGCCTCGAAGCTGACAGGCCCTGTGGCCAGCAGGTAGTCCTTCAGCACGTCCGCCGGAACCACGCAGGGGTCGAGCCCGGCCGGGATGGTGGCGGTATGGGCGGGCTCCAGCTTGCGGCGCAAGCGATCTGCAGGCAGGCCCGCGGCGCAAGCGACCTGGGCGCGAGCGACCTCTGAGGCGACGTTCGACACCAGGGCGTGGCTGCGGATGCGCAGGATGTCTTCGGGAGCCCATGCTTCCGGCTTGCTGGCGGTCAGCTTGAACTCGACCGGCAAGGGCCGCTTGCCGGCGGTCACTTCAGCCACGTAGGCGTTGACGCCGGCCGCGAATGCCTCGACCGCCTCGCGTGAACCGGCCCCGTAGGCCGCCCACTCCGCCGCCATGTCGCCGCGATAAAGGAACAGGCGCGCCGCACGGTCCTGGGCGACGTAAGACGGTCCAAAGCTTGCCGACAGCCGGCCCAGGCCCCGCTTGCGCCAGAGGTCGATCTGCCAGAGCCGGTCGCGGGCGGCGTTGTAGCCTTGCAGGAAGAAGGCGTCCCGGGCGCTTGCGGCGAAGATGTGCGGCACGCCCCAATGGTCGACGACGATCTGCGCCGGCGCGGTGAGCCCCGCCACGGCCCAGGTCTCGCGCTTTGCCGCACTCGAAGGGGGCGCGTCTTGAGCGATCGCGGCGCTCCCAACGCCCGCGGCGACGGCAAGCCCTGCCACTGTCCTCGTCAATGCCCGCATGTCAGCCCCCTTCGTTGGCGAGGATTTGGCGCCATATCGGCAGTGGCGTCCACGCGGGGGTTGCGGCGCCGCGCGCGTCAGGGGGTAAGCTGTGCGCTTGAACAAGACAGGGGAACGCCATGATCGCCTACGCCACCATCGGCACCAACGATCTCGACCGCGCACGGGCCTTCTACGACAAGGTGATGGAGCCGCTCGGCGGCAAGCGCACCATGGCATTCGAGCGCATGCAGTTCTACGGCGGCGTCGGCCAGTCGATGCTCGCCGTCTGCAAGCCCTATGACGAAAAGCCTGCAACCTCCGGCAACGGCTCGATGTTCGGTCTTCCTGCCGCTAGCCGCGACGCCGCCAATGCGGCCCATGCCGCTGCGCTTGCCGCCGGCGGATCCGACGAGGGTGCGCCCGGCCAGCGGATGGACGGCTTTTACGGCGCCTACTTCCGGGACCTCGACGGCAACAAGCTCTGTGTCTTCTACACCGGGCAGTAGGGGCTAGTTCTTCGCGTTCGCCGGCGTCGGGCTCACGCGCCAGATGATGCCGCCGACGTCGTCGGCGACCAGCAGAGCGCCTGTCTTGTCGACGACGACGCCCACAGGCCGGCCCTGGATCCTGTCCTGCTTGTCTAGGAAGCCGGTCAGGAAGGCCTGGGGCGCGTTCTGTGGGCGGCCGCCGGCGAACGGGATGAACACGACCTGGTAGCCGTTGAGCGGTTGCCGGTTCCACGAGCCGTGCTGGCCGATGAAAGCCCCGCCCCGGTAGGATGCCGGGAAGGCCGCCCCGTTATAGAAGACAAGGCCGAGCGAGGCTGTGTGCGCTCCCAGGCCGAAGTCGGGCGCGATCGCCTTGGCGACCATCTCCGGGTTCGCGGGCTTGGCGCGGACGTCGACGTTGTGGCCCCAATAGCTGTAGGGCCAGCCGTAGAACGCCCCGTCCTTGACGCTGGTCAGGAAGTCAGGCGGCAGGTCGTTGCCGATCTCGTCGCGCTCGTTGGAGACGGTCCACATCACTCCGGTGGTGGGTTCGAAGTCGATGCCGTTGGGATTGCGGATGCCGGAGGCGAAAACCCGCGCCTTGCGGCTGGCGATGTCGTACTCCCAGATCGCCGCGCGGCCGGTCTCGTTCTGCATGCCGTTGTCGCCGACGTTCGAGTTGGAGCCGACGGTGGCGTAAAGCTTGGTCCCGTCGGGGCTCGCCACGACGTTCTTGGTCCAGTGGTGGTTGATGGGCCCGCCCGGCAGGTCGAAGACCTTCTGCCCGGTTCCGGCTGCGGTTGTCTGCCCAGCGGCGTAGGGGAAGCTGACCACGCCGTTGTCATTGGCGACGTAGAGGGTCGACCCGACCAGCGTCATGCCAAACGGCCGCGTCAGGCCCTGGGCGAAAAGCATTCGGCTTTCTGCCACCCCGTCACCGTCGCTGTCGCGTAGCAGGAAGATCCGGTTCGGGCTGGCCTGGGTCGAGCCCACCTTCTTCATCAGCAGCTTCTGGAAGAAGCCTTTGACGCCCTGGTTGGACTTGTCGGCCGCCGAGGGCTCTGACGCCGACTCCGCGACCAGAACGTCGCCGTTCGGCAGCACATAGAGCCAGCGCGGGTGGTCCAGTCCCTCGGCGTAGCGGGTGACGGTGAAGCCGGGCGGCGCCTTGGGGCCTGCGTTCGGCGCCCAGGCCACGACCTTCGGAATGCCCACCGTGGGGATCATGGACTTGGCCGGGGCCGGCAGCGGCGGATTGGGCCCATAGCCGGTCCACGGGTTCGACGAACCCTTCGGCATGGTGCAGGCGGCGAGCGCGATCGCCGCAAGGGCGGTGGCGAAGAGGGCGTGGCGTTTCATCCGGATCTCCTGCTGGCCTTATAAACCAAGCTTCGCCGCAAGTGTTGCATGGCCCGTCGCGCTGACGTCGGGGCGCCGTTGCACGCTTTCCGGAAAGGGGTTCAGCTAACGATTAGGGAGCGACAACCATGGACTTGAACGAAACACCGGAAATGGTGGCGTTCCGCGGCGAGGTGCGAGGCTTCCTCGACGCCCAGCGCGACGCCTTCGCCGCGGGCGCGGCCAAGGAACCGTTGGCCTGGCAGCGCCTCCTGATCGAGCACGGCTATGCGGCGCGCACGATCCCGCGCGAGTACGGTGGTTTCGGCGCCGAGCCGGACGTCCTCAAGGGCAGGATCATCGCCGAGGAATTCATCGCTGCCGGCGCACCGCGCGGCATGGCCGGGCAGGGCATCTCCATGCTCGTGCCAACCCTGCTGGAAGTGGGCTCGGAGGAGCAGAAGCGCCGCTGGATCGGGCCCACCCTGCGGGGCGAGATCATCTGGTGCCAGGGCTATTCAGAACCCGGTGCGGGCTCCGATCTCGCCAGCCTGCAGACCAAGGCGGTGGACGACGGCGACGACTTCCTGATCTCGGGGTCGAAGATCTGGACCAGCACCGCGGCCCAGGCGCAGATGATGTTCTGCCTGGTGCGCACCGAGCCACAGGCCGCCAAGCACGAGGGCATCTCCTACGTGCTGATCCCGATGTCCACGCCGGGCATCGAGGTGCGGCCGCTGAAGACCATGACCGGGTCGGCGGAGTTCAACGAGGTGTTCTTCACCGACGTGCGGGTGCCCAGGGACCAGGTGGTCGGCGGGCGCGGCCGCGGCTGGGTCGTGGCCAACACGACGCTGAAGCACGAGCGCGGCATGCTGGGCGATC
>DASXKT010000267.1:0-10230 GCA_036496685.1 Phenylobacterium sp. | reverse complement strand
CCTAGAGCTGAAGCGGCCTCAGACCTGGCGCTGACCCAGTCGCTGCGCGCGCTCCGTGCCGATCAGGACGCGCTGACCCGCCGGCTTGGTCGCGGCGAGGAGATCGTGGACGAACTGCTCCAACGCCGGCCAGGCTTGTGCTGAACCGTCAGCTGTCGAGAAGCGGCAGAGAACTCCGTCCGGGATCAGGCCCGCGACGGCATTCTTGAACCGGGCCGTCCGCTGCTCCGAGGCGCTTGTCGGAAGGAACTCTCCGAGCCTCGTCCAATAGAGGACGCTTTCCTGGTGGCTCTCCGACTCGGTCAGCAGGCGCCGCGCCGGCACCGTTACGCCGTCGGCAAGGCGGATCTGCATCGGTTCATTGCGGAGCACCGCGAAACCAAACGCCGGGTAGCAGATCTCCGGTCGGTGCAGCTGCAGCTCGTCGCTCTGCCGCTCGCCGTGCGCCAGCAACATCAGCAGCCCGTTGCCGCGGCTATCTGTATAGGAGCGCGTGACGAGCTGATTGTAGAGCTTGGCTGAAAGCGTTCCCGGCCCGTTTAGCGCCAGCGGATCGCCGACGTCCTCAGAGGTCCAGGGGCCGAAAGCACGCGGTATGAGATCATCCAGCTTCGCCGATTGCAGCAGCGAGACGTAGTGGTGCGGCTTGAGCCGCTGGGCGAGCACGGCAGCGCCCACGCAGGCCCCGCCGGCCAGAAGGCCGCGACGGTCGATCACGCCGGCCGCCATGTGCGCGGCACAATCCGCACCAGGATGCTGTCGACCGCAAAGACCAGCATCAGGTCGATGGCGAACAGCAGGAAGCCGGCGGTGTAGTGCAGGAAGCCCTGTGCGACCTCGTCACCGAAGAAATAGGTGAGGAGGATGAGGATCATCACGCGAAGGATGTTCCCGAATATCGCGATCGGAATGACGAAGGCCGTCATCAGCAGGGAATACCGGATGGACGAGCCCCTGAGGAGATAGATGTAGAGCAGGCTGATGGCGGTCAAGCCGACCAGCGAGTTCATCCCCGAACAGGCGTCTTCCATCAGGAGCTGGTATTTCGAGACGTAGATCGTGACCCCCTGTCGGGAGACCGGAATACCAACGCTGGAGAGCGATCGCATCGCCACTTCGGAGACGAACTGCTTCAGCGGCGCGGTGATCTTGTCGATCAGCCACCCCGGCGGCGGAATGGCGAAGCCCAGGTAGAAGAACGGGAACCAGTTGCGGAGCAGCGCCGACACGCCAAAGACCGAATGCAGCATCGCCACGCCGACCCCGAACAGGCCAAGCGTCTCGAGGCTGACGAAATCAAAGGTCCGGCCGAAAACGTAGATCACCAGTGCGACGGCAAGCCCAAGTGCGCTCAGCCAAAGCGCGCCCGGCTTTGCGATGGCGCGCGCCGCCGTCAGCTGCCGGGCGAGAAGCCAGAGGCCGGTGACGAGCACGATTGGCCCGTGAGCGCCGGATTCCCGTATCCAGGCCTGGCTGGACAAGGTGTTGATGGTGGGGATCGCCAGGGCCGCGAAACCCAGGATGCAGGGCCACCAGGCGGTCAGAACGTGCTTGACGTCCAGGGCTGGCCCAAGGCGTTGTTCGGCGCTGGCAACCACGTCACGCGTCATTCAGGACTGTGCCGATCACCGTGGAATGATCGGCGCGCAGTTGGCCGGCCAAGGTCTTCACGTCACTGACCAAGCCCTTGTGACGCCGCGAGACGATCAGGCTGTAGGCCGCCACCGACGCGATCCGGCGGCCGTCCGCGCAGCTGTTGGCCGGCGGCGTATCGATGATGGTCATCTCGTAGTCGCGCAGGCAGCTGTTGATGACCTGCTCGAAGGTCGACCGCGCCAGGAGTTCCTGCGCATTGGGCGCCGCTCCCCCGGAGAACAGCACCGACATGTTGGGCAGGATGTCGCTCTGCACGAAGTCGGCGACCGATGAGCCCGAGACGGACAGGCACTCACGAAGGCCCGGAAGATCGCGATCGGGCTTGATGACGTTCTGGATCATCGGATCGCGCAGGTTCCCGTCGATCAGCAGGGTCTTCACGCCGGCTTGGGCCAGGGAGACGGCCAGATTGGTGGCGACGAAGGTCGCGCCGAGCTTCGGGCCCGCCTCGCAGATCGCCAACGCCCGGCGTCCGGCCTCGACGTGCTGGGCCATGATGTGCGTGCGTAGCGCGCGGATGTACTCCGCGCTCTGTGCGAAGGGATCCGACAGCGTGACCAGCGTTTCCGAGAAGGAATACTGGCCGCGTCGGACGTTCACCGCCTCTACGGTTTGATGGACGGTCATTCACCCCACCCCTGGGACAAGGAGAGCGAGCTCACGCCGGCGCCGAACGGGGAGCCGCCGGGCCGAGGCCAAGAATTCTTCGGAGCAAGCTGGTTTTTGGACGTGGCGAGCGAATGACGCCGATGCAAAGCACGTCGCTTGAAAGGTTGAGATCCTCGACGCCCCGCACGCGCCTGTTCAGCAGCTCGAGCAGCAGCGAGAGACCGAGGCCAAGTCCGATGCCGAGACCCGCGGCGCCGCCGAGCATCAGGGGCTTGTTGGGGAACGTCGGCTTGGTGGGGGCCAGAACGAGACCCATCGGCGTGAGGCCCGGATCGGTGAGGGAGGCCTGGAGCATCAGCTCCGCCGCTCGCGCGGCGGTCTTCTTGTACTGGTCGCGTCGCAGGTCGACCTCGGCCTGCAGCTGGTGCAGCCGCTCGACCTTGTCGCGCTGGCCGATCACACGCGCCTTCTCTTCCTGCAGCACGCGGCTCAGCGCGGCTGCGCCGGAGGCGCCGGAGGCGGCTTGCCGTGCGTTGGCGTCCTCCTGGGCCACCACCTGGGCGGTGAGCGCACGCTGCGCCCGGAGGTTCTGCATCTCGGGGTGATTGGGCCCAAGGTTCTTGGCGACCTCGGCGATCCTGGCGTCGATCGCCGCAAGCTGCAGCCTTGACGTGGAATTCGCCACCGACGCGCCGGCGTTGGTCGGGATCGCCAGTTGCCCGGCGAGGGCCGCCAGGCGGCCGCTGTCCATGTCGGTGTCATTGGACTGCATGACGATGCCGGTTTCTTTTTCGTACGCGGCCTTCTTCATCTCGGCTTCTTCCGCGAGCTTGCGCGAGGATTCAGCCTGTACGTTGTACCACTCGGCAAGCTTCGCTGCGTCGCGCTGCTTGGCCGCGAGGCTCGCCGCCATATAGGCCTCGCGAAGGTGTTCTGCCCCGGCCTTCGCTTCGAGCGGATTAGGCGAATGGAAGGTGATTTCGAGCACGGTGCTCGAGGTGATCGCCGTCGAGGTCGCGTCAGCAACCTGTTGCGCCAACCACCGACGGAAGTCCCGGGTGTCGCTGGCAGCCCGTCCCTGATAGGCGCGAATGCGGCCTGGATCGGACATCCAACCGAGCTTGTCGACCACGGGACCGGTGACGGAATAGTCTCTCACCAGCTCCTGCTGGGCGTCGAAATAAACGCCGGCGTTTCTCACGTCGACGGACCCGCCGGTCATCGGATCCTGCTTGAGGATCTCCATGTTCACGCGCGCGGTGGCCTGGTAGCGGGGCTGCACCAGCGTCACGACGACAAACGCGCCGAGCACGCAGGCGAAAAGCGCGACCATGACGAGGATGCGTCTGGCCCACAGAATGCGGAGGAACTGGATAATGCTCATTTCAGGTCTTCAGCAGCCCTAGAATAGGCGCTCCCCCACCTCGACGATATCACCGGGTTCAAGCTTGGTGTCGAGCTTTACGTCCTTTATCTCCACATTCTTCCGGAAGATCTTGACCTTTTTGTCGCTGCCCATCTCAGTCAGGCCGCCGCCCTTGGCGATCGCCTCGCGGACCGTCAGGTCCTTCGACATCGGGAGCGGCCCGGGGTTCCTCACCTGGCCGGAGACGTAGAAGACCTCGCTGGTGCCGGCTGGCACATAGATCTTGTCGCCGGGCAGGACCAAGGGGTCCGTTCCGCCGCCGCCCGTCGCCAGGTCTTCGATGGAATACTTCTTGGACGAGCCGTCGGCGCGCGTCAGGACGACGAAGTTCGCCCCCACCTGAGCCCCGACCCGCGCCATGATGTCGGAGAGCCGGTACGGCCGATCCAGCGGTAGCAGCCCCGGCGAACCGACGTTGCCGAGCACCGTGGCGTAGCGGCTGGCGACTGCGGAGACCTCAACGTGCACGACCGGGTTCGAGTAGAACTGCCCCTTGGCCAGGGCGTCCTGGACATGTTGCGCCAACTCTGACGTCGTCATGTCCAGCGCCTTCACCTTGCCCAGCAGGGGCAGGATGACGGTCCCGTCGGTGCCAACCCGGGCACGGGTGTTGAAATCAGACCGGCCCAGGACACCGACATCGACCACGTCGCCGACGCCGAGAGCGAAGGTCTGGTCAACGATCACCGGCGTATCGGCAGGGGCCGCTGGAGCGGGGTTCGCCGCGGTCCCGGTCGGCGCTGTCGGTGTGGTCGGGGTGGCGGCGCCAGGCGCGACGGTCCCGGGTGCGGCGGCGCTGGGCGCGGTGGGGCTGGGCGCGGCGGCCGCAGGTGCGGTGCGGTTATAGGGGTAGGGAACAGGCGCGGCCTTGGGCGGCGGGGGCTTGTTGCCCTGCCCGTAGGCCGGCGCGACCGAGCCCAGCACCAGGGCCACGGCTGTGAGGGATCGCAGAATACGAATGGGAGCCTCCCGCACCAGGTTAGAAGGACGTCGAGATCGTGAGACTGATCCGGTCCGACTTGAAGTCAAACAACGCAAGATCGGTATTGCTGTTCTCATGCGAATAGTCCGCAGATAAAGCCGAATTTCGTCCGAGCCTCATCGACGCACCCGCTGTCAACGTCCATAGGTCCACCTGGTTCGGCGCGGTCTGCAGAACGAGCGGCGCAGTTCCACGGAATGATTGCTTTGACCAGGTGCTCCCCAGGCTGAGATGGATGCGTGAAGATAGGGTGTAGCCCGCCGAGATGTCGATGCGATCGTCGACCGAATAGGCTGCGGTCTGCCGGATCGTGGCCTGGACATCACGCGCCAGGTTCGCGTTGAGCACGAGCCGCGGACCCACGGTGTAGGTGAGACCGGCATTCGCTGTCAGACCATCGAAGTCGGAATTCTGGCCCGGCAAGGCCCCAGGACCCAGGTTGGAGGTCGAGGTATTGTAGAACACTCCCGCGTGACCAGCCAGGCGAGCCCCGATGGGTCGGCTGATCGAGACCCCGATGTCGGTGGACTCCAGGCTGTTCGGCGTCCCGAGGATGACGACGGCCCGGTTCTTATAGTCGGTCTTGTCGTAGCTCGCGACGAGCGAAACGGTGCCCAGCGCACGGTTGGAGTACCCAATCGAGCCCGAAACGCCATTGGTGTCATAGTCGACCAGGCTCGAGGTGCTGTTCTGCGTGCCGGAATGGTGCACCGAAATCGTCTGGGTGACAGCGGGGCCGATCGCACAGCTCTCGTTGGCCGAGATCGTATAGGTCTGAATGGTGTTCTTAGTGACGAGCAGGGTCAGGTCTTCCAGCCCGCTCTGTCCGCGATCGTAGGCCAGCTGGCCGCCGACCACGCAGCGCCCGAAGGTGGCGTTGCCCGCCGCCGAGACGTCGATGCTTTCGCGGCGGAGGATCTCGTTCCGCACGTAGTAGTCGTAGCCGAAGTAACCCTTCAGCGCGAAACCCTGGCGCGGGTTGGCCGAGGAGTAGTTGAGCGTCACGCTGGGCGCGATGATCCAGTCGGCGGTGTTGACGTCCCGGATCGCCGCGTTGATGTCGTTGCCGCGGGCGACGTTCGTGTCGTAGGTCGTCCGCTCCTGGAGCCCGACGGTGAACGGCAGCCCCCCCAGCGCGAACGGTTGTGCGGCCGCGCCCGGCATGGGGGCGGGGCCGACGCTGGCCTGAGCTCTCGCCACGCCAGGCGCGACCGAGATCAGGACCATCGTCGCTGCGCCGGCGAAGGCGTAGGCCAGACGTTGACGGAGCACGCCGTCGGCTCCACCACAATGCGAAGTCATGCAGTCGTTGGCTGCCATTTAACCCCCAGAATGACGCTTGGACGGCGCGCCCGTCCCCTATCGGTTTGTATTAGCCGGCCTTGCCGGCGGGCGCGGGCGCCGGCTTTGCCGCCGGAGGCGCCGGCGGCGGTGCATAGGCCTTGTTGTAAACGACCTTGGCCTTCGGATTTGCGACCACCGCAGCGAACTGCCTGCGAACAGCCTCCTGCGCGCGCTGCGCCTTGATGTACTGGGTCGCGTGCTTGGCCGCGATGTCGTTGGGCACCGGCACGATCTTGGTGTCCACGATCTTGTTGGCCACCATCATGTTCTGCGTCGGGATCACGAAGACTTCCCCAGGCGGCATCTTGCCGATCTGCTCGAGCAACGCGGGCTCGACGCTCAGGGAATCGATCGTCGACCGGCCGGAGCTGGTCTTGATGTTATGGCCGGCCAGCACCTCAGCGATGGCCTCGAGTGAGTTCAGCGGCCGGAGCTCATCGAGGATCTTCTGGTCCCTGATCGGCGGGATCCGCAGTTGGTCGACGGTGAACACCTTGTGGTTCGCATAGAAGTCCGGGTGCTGGGCGATGAACTGCTGCACCTCTTCAGGGGCCGGTTGCGGCACCGCCTTGACGAGGTTGTTCTGCCAGGCCTGGACAAGGAGGCCCTCTTCCATCCGCTGCTTCTGCAGGGCGAAGTCCGGGGACTTGGCGACGCCGGCGTCGGTTGCAGCCTTGGCCAGCAGTTTGCGGGCCACGATGTTCTGCAGCGCCCGCTGTTCCGCGAGTTTGCGGGTCTTGACGTCGGGTGCGTTGAAGCCGGCCATCTCGGCCTGCAGCTCCTGAACGGTGACCTCGTCGCCTCCAACCTTCGCAGCGACCTGGCCGGTGGGCGCTTTGCCGCTGCCGCTGCAAGCGCCGAGAGGCAGGCAAACGGCGAGCGCAAGGACCGCCACGCAAACTGTTCTCATGTTCGATAGCCCCGACGATTGGATTTCCCGCATCGACGGGAAGCAATTTTCGTGCCCCTCCCCGACGCAGCGGCGAGACTACAGGCTCGGACCGCAAAAGACATCACTTGTCTGTCGACCGCCTTGGGGAAGGATGACCTGCTACGACGGGCCTGTGGGCCAAAACTGGAAAGTGGTCACGCAGTCCGTGCAAGTTTGGGACAAATCGCAGCCTCGCCGATTCGATCAACCTCCTTTAAGGCGTCGTTCGTCTATCAAGGACGCCGGCCGGACCCGTACGAACGTCAAGGACACCCGTTGAAACCGAGCACTTGGAAGGTCCGACTTCAGCCGTCCGCCTGGTGGGATGCGGCCCGGCCTCTGCTTCCGGACCCTCAATCGGCTGTCGACCTGTGGCGCGACTGGCGCGCCCGCAAGCGGCCGATTGTGCTTCAGCCTTACGTCGACCTGACCAGCCGCTGGCGGCGTTCGGCCAAGTTCCTGACGCCGCTCGGCATCGGCTTTTTTTGCCTGATCTACGGGTTCTTCTTCGCCATCACGGCGCCCTACCTGATCATCCCGATGGTCGCCCCCGTGGGCGTCTTGGCCTTGATGGCGATCTGGGCGCTTCCCGAGCACCACGCGATCCCGACGAGCTCGATGGAGTTTGCGTTCTCCGCCTTGATCATCGGCCTGATCCTTTGGCCGAACTACCTTGCCCTGACCCTGCCCGGCCTCCCCTGGATCACCATGGTGAGGCTCACTGGGTTTCCGATGGCGTTCTTCCTGTTGATCTGCCTGTCGGTGTCTCCCCAATTCCGCAGCAAGGTATTCGACACCACCGACTACTCCAAACTAGTCTTCCGAATTTTCTTTCTCTTCCTGTTGACATCAGTAATTTCACTGCCGTTTTCACACAACCTGGCGGACTCGGTTAATAAACTGATCGTTCAACAGATGAATTGGGTCGCCGTATTCCTCGCCGGCCTCTACATTTTCCGCCAACCGGGGCGGGTCGAGCGATACATCCTTCTGACGCTTGCGCTTGCGGTTCCCGTCATCGCGCTGACGATCATGGAAGCCCAGGAGCAGCACGTCCTCTGGTCGGGGCACGTGCCGACCTTCCTACGGGTGGAAGACCCCTCGGCCCAACGCGCGCTCGCTGGCGCCATCCGGGGCGCGACCGGACAATTCCGCGCCCAGGCGACCTTCTCCACGCCGCTCGGCCTCTCCGAATTCATGGCGTTGATGACACCGTTCGCGCTGCATTGGGCGGTGGGCCGCTACCACATCCTGCTCCGCCTCCTAGGCCTGGCCCTCATCCCGATGCTCTACTTCACCGTCCGGATGACCGACGCTCGCCTGGGCGTCGTGGGCTACCTGATCTCCCTACTCGTCTATCTCCTGCTGTGGAGCCTTGTAAGGTGGCGGCGGCGCATCAGCGACCTGATGACGGCGGCGATCGTCTACGCCTACCCATCCGTCTTCCTGGCTTCGGTCGCGGCCACCATGTTCGTGCACAAGATCCACGTGCTGGTGTTCGGCGGCGGCGCCCAGGCGGCGAGCAACGAGACGCGCTCCGACCAGTTCAAGACGGCGTTCCCCGCGCTGATGCGCAATCCCATCGGGCATGGGGCTGGCCAATCCGGGGACGCGATGGGCTTCGTCGCCGGCGACTTCAAGGCGATCGACAGCTACTACATCACGCTTGCGCTCGATTATGGGGTGCTCGGCGTGGCGGCCTACGTCGCGCTGTTCGCCGTGGTCATCGGCTCGGCCGTGACCACCCTGCTGCGGGCGCCGCTCAACAACGATCGCGAATTCGGCCTGCTCATGCCGCTGGCGACGTGCCTGTCCGCCTTCCTGGTGCTCCGGGGCGTATTCGAACAGGCGGACATCCATCCGCTGATCTTCATGTTCATCGCCATGACCGTCGCCCTGGTGGCGCGCGCTCATCAGAAAAAAGCGAAGTAGACGGCAGAGGCTCGGCCCCCGACTAGCTCTTCCCCCAGCTGGGCATACCTCGGCTGTTGGCCAGGCCTGCGCCCCAACCCTGAACAGCGTAGCCAAGCTCACGCCAGGCGCGGCGCTTCCCGTAGCGGACCAGCAGCACCCCAAGGGCCGTCAGGATGGTCACCGGGAACAGCGAGGGAAAGCAGTCGCGGCTGAGCAGCAACCGATTGCGCTCACCAAGGTAGACCGACAGCCGCGAGCGGCCGCGGAAGTCCTGGGTGTTGCCGGTGCTGGTGCCCCCCTCGTGGACCACAACGCCTTCGGGCGCGAAGCCGAAGCGCATGCCTCGGCTCAACCCGCGTAGGCACCACTCCACCTCCTCGCAATACAGGAAGTAGTCCTCGCGCATGAGGCCGGTCGCCTCGATGAAGCGACGGCTCACCAGCATGGAGGCGCCGTTCAGGAAGTTCTGCTGGCTCTCGACGAACTGGGGATCCACCGAAGCGGCGATGTCGTCGCCGTAACCCAGCGACACGGCGCGCGCCAGCCAGCGCTGCCAGCGGCCGCCATAGGCCTGCACCAAACCGTTCGGCAGTTGGATGGCGCCGCCGACGGCTTCGCAATCGCCGTGGGAAAGCCGCTCGACTAGGGCGGAGAGCGCGACCGGATCTGGCCTGGTATCGGGATTGAGCACCCACCAGGCGCCGGCGTCCGGCGTCCGGCGAATGCCGGCGTTCACGCCGCCGCCGTAGCCGAGATTGGCGCCCGCGTTGATGAGCTGCACTGCCTGGCCTGAGGGCAGGGCCGCCGGGGTCCTCGCACTCAGCGCCGCGAACGCCGCGTCGCCGCCGTTCTCGCAGATCACGACCTCGAAGTCCTGATGCCGCGACGCCGACAAGGCCTCGAGACAGCCCACGACGTCGTCGGGGTTCCGGAATCCCACGATAACGATGGCGACGTGCAGGGACATGCTCAAGCCTGGGGAAACAAGAGGCGGAGGGAATCGCGGAAACGCCACATGCGGATCCGGAAGAGTACGCCGATCGCGCCCAGCCGTTGGCCGGTCGAGCTGAGTTCAGGGCTGCCGATGACCTTGGCGGTGTGGACCACCGCCGAGGCCGGCAGCAACAGGCTCCGCGCCAGCCACCGCAGGCGCCGGGCCGACACCCCGGCGGAGAGCCCCCAGGTCTCGGCGTTGATCCGCTTCCATTTGGCGACAAGCTCCGACCAGGAGCGCCGCGCCGGATGGCCCACCACGGCGCGTGTGGCGTAGCCTAACGAGAAGCCGGCCGCCTGCGCCCGGTGCGACCACTCGACGTCTTCGGACACCCCGTTCTTGAACCCCCCTACCCGATCGAACAGCGCGCGGGG
>DASXKT010000266.1:0-3489 GCA_036496685.1 Phenylobacterium sp. | reverse complement strand
GACCTGGTTCCCGAAGGGCAGCGGACCCGAGACCGGCCTAAAGACCGCCGCCAAGCCCGAGGTCTGGACCGACGCGGCCGGGTTCGAGGCGGCGGCCGGCAAGTTCCAGACCGAGACCGCCAAGCTGGCGGACGTCGCATCGGCCGGCGACCTGGACGCGATCAAGGCCCAGGTTCGAGCCACGGGCGGCGCGTGCAAGAACTGCCACGACAGTTACCGGGGCCCCGACCAGCACTAGGCAGGGCCGGGCGAGCGGTCGAGGTCTGCGCCTAGCGCATCGCCGCGTCGCGGAGACACTTCAGCCAGGCGTCCTCGCGGGCCTTCTCGGCCTCACGCAGCTTGGACTCCGCGTCGCGAACGGCGGCGTCGTGCTTGCGCCACTCAGCCACGGCGCCTTCCCGCGCGGCGCGGGCGGCTTCAAGAGTGGCGAAGCGCGCGAGGACCGCGCGCACGGAATAGCTGACCGGCGGGCCCACTGTCTCGCGGTCGGGATAGAACCCGGTGATGGAATCGGCGCTCTCGGTCTCGATGTGGAAGACGTCCGCCCAGCCAGCGTGGTGGCGCATCAGAGCCCAGGGCCGTTCCATCCGCTCGCTCACCCGAAATCTCCTCAAATGTCGTCGCGTTCGAATCCGCACTTGGGCGGCGTGGCGCGCAAACTAGCGTGCGACGGGGCGGGCTCCAACGTCGCGGCGCGCGATTTGGGCTTTCGTGCCGTCCGCCTTCCGTGGAAAAGCCATTGCCATTGATTTGATCCGTTGATTCCAAGAGCGATTCCCTTTGGCCAAGATCATGATCGCCCAGCAATTCTGCGGGCCTCCGAATTCCGGCAACGGCGGTTACGTCTGCGGTGTCCTCGCAAGAGATATCGAGGGGCCGGCCACGTCTGTGCTGCGCGCCCGCGTGCCGCTCGACGTCGATCTCGAGCTCACGGTCTCTGACGGCGCGGCCGTGATGACGGACGGCGAAGGCGCGCTGGTCGGACGCGGTGACCCTGCCGTCCTCGACCTCGACGTGCCCTCGCCGCCGACGCTGGAAGCGGCGCAACAGGCCATGGCGCGCTACATCGCCCACGAGCAGCGCGTACATCCGATCTGTTTCACCTGCGGGCCCGAGCGGGCCGAGGGTGACGGCCTGCGGGTGTTCGCAGGGCAGATCGACGGCGCGCCGGCAGGCCACGTGGCCTGCGTCTGGACCCCGCACGAGGCGTTCGCCGACGGCGAGGGCCTGGCTCCGACCGAGGTCATCTGGGCGGCGCTGGATTGCCCGGGCTTCTTCGCCTGGGTGGTCAAGGAAGGCCGCCATGGGGCGCTGCTCGGCACCATGACGGGTGAAGTCATCCGCAGGCCCAAGACCGGTGAGGCCTGCATCGTCACCGCATGGCCGCTCCTTCGCGAGGGCCGCAAGGAGACCGCCGGGGTGGCTCTGTTCACCGCCGAAGGCGAGCTCCTGGCCCGCGGACACCAGGTCTGGATCGTGATGGGACCGCCTCCGCAGGCTGTGGCGACCCAGCCGGACGCCGTCTCAGCCTGAGGCTTGCGCCAGCCGGCGCTTCGGGCTCCAACTTCGCAAGCCTTGCTCGGGAGGGACGTTTGCGCGCGGCTTCGGTCTCGGACTATCGGGAGCTCGCGCGGCGCAGGCTTCCGAAGATCTTCTTCGAATACATCGACGGCGGCTCCTACGCGGAGGCGACGCTCGGGCGCAACGTCGCCGATATGGAGGCGATCGCGCTTCGCCAGCGGGTGATGCGCGACATGTCCAAGCTGGACATGGGTGTCACGAGCCTCGGGCAAAGCTTCTCCATGCCGGTCGGCCTGGCGCCGGTAGGCATGGCCGGCATGTACGCCCGTCGTGGCGAGACCCAGGCCGCGCGGGCCGCGGCGGCGGCGGGCATCCCTATGTGCCTCTCGACCGTCAGTCTCTGTTCGCTGGAGGAAGTGGCCGGCACAGGCACGCCCCCGTGGTTTCAGCTCTATGTCCTCAAGGACCGCGGCTTCATGCGCGACCTGCTGGGCCGGGCCAAGGCCGCGGGCTGCCCGGTGCTGGTGTTCACGGTCGACCTGCCGACGCCGGGCGCGCGCTACCGCGACGTACGTTCCGGCTTCACCGGGGCGAGCGGCATCTCGGGCGCGCTGAACCAAGCCTGGGACGGGATCACCCACCCGGCATGGATGTGGGACGTCTGGGCGAACGGCCGGCCGCATACCCTAGGGTCAGTCGCCGCGGCGATCGAAGGCAAGGGACGGGTCACCGACTACCTCTCCTGGATCGCCCGGAACTTCGATCGCTCGGTGACCTGGAAGGATCTGGACTGGGTGCGGGAGGTCTGGGACGGCCCGATCGTGGTCAAAGGCGTCCTGGACGTGGCTGACGCCAAGGATGCGGTGAACGCCGGCGCCCAGGGATTGGTGGTCTCCAACCACGGCGGGCGCCAACTCGACGGCGTGCGCTCCTCGATTTCAGCGCTCCCGAAGATCGCGCAGGCGGTGGGGTCGGACCTCGAGGTCTACATGGACGGCGGCGTCCGGTCAGGCCTGGATGTGCTGAAAGCCATGGCTCTGGGCGCCAGGACCTGCTTCGTCGGCAGGGCCTGGGCCTATGCGCTGGGGGCGGGCGGCGAGGCGCAGATCAGCAAGATGCTGGGCACGCTGCGCTCGGAACTGGCTGTGGCGATGATCCTGACCGGCTGCGCCAACGTTCGTGACGCCGGCCGCGAGCTGCTGGACCTCGAAGCTTAGCGGGCTCGGTCACAATCGCGGCAACCACGCGAGGAATGCTGCAGCGCGGCGAAACCAGTGTCCCGCCTTGCGTGTTGAGCCTGGGTCAGTTCGCGTGGAGTCAGAGCCAATGCCGTCAGATACGTCCTTCGCCTACTCACTCAGCCAGGTCGAGGAAGGTTGGCGCTGGAGCGTCTACGACGAGGATGGCGTCATGGTAGCCGGCGGATCGAACGAAAGCCGCTACGCAGCTGAAGCTGCCGTCGAAATGACTCTTCGCCGCGCGCCGGCGCGGAACTCAGCGTTCGACAGCTAGGCCAGGGAAGCTGATAGCCTCTTGCGACGCTTGATCGCTCAGGGGCCAATGACCGACATCCTGCGAAACCTGCTTCGGCGGATCGAGAGCCGCGCGCTGATCCTGGTGATCGGGACGGCTGGAGCGTTCTGGGCGTTCTTCAGCATCGCCGGTGAAGTCAGCGAGGGTGAAACCCTGGCGCTCGACAAGCACATCCTGCTGGCCCTGCGGAACCCCGCCGATCCCAGTGATCCGATTGGCTCTCGGTCCTTCGAAGAGGCGATGCGCGACGTCACGGCGCTCGGCGGCGTCACGGTGATGGTTCTGGTCACCCTCGTCGGCGTGCTGGCTTTCCTGATGCACAAGCGACGCTGGCATGCCGCCATCCTGGCCGGGACTGTGCTCCTGGCCGACCTTTCCAGCGAGGTCCTCAAGCAGCTGTACGGCCGGCCTCGCCCCGACCTCGTGCCGCACGGC
>DASXKT010000265.1:0-5230 GCA_036496685.1 Phenylobacterium sp. | reverse complement strand
CGCTCATCGCCTGCCCCCTCATGCACGGCACGGGGCAATTCTCGACGCTCATCTGCTTCAACCAGGGCGGCACGGCGGCGCTTCTGCCGTCTCGCCGGTTCAACGCCATGGAGTTGTGGGACGAGGCCGATCGGCTGGGCGCCACGGCCATCGTGATCGTCGGCCTGGCCTTCTCGACGCCCATGCTGGAGGCGTTGGAGGCCAACCCGGGCCACTGGGATCTGTCGACCGTGCGCTCAATGAGCTCGTCCGGCTCGATGTGGAGCCAGGAGAACAAGCGCGGCCTGTTGACCCACGCCAAGAACGCCATGATCTTCGACAGCTTCGGCTCGTCGGAAGCGGTGGGCCTGGGCGTCTCCGCCTCGGCGCCCGGCGCGGAAGTGGCGACCGCTGCCTTCGTGATCGGCCCGAACTGCGCGGTCTTCAGCGAAGATGGCAAGCGGATCGAGCCCGGCTCCGGCGTGCGTGGCATGGTGGCCGTCACCGGCTTCCTGCCGATGGGCTACTACAAGGACGCCGAGAAGACCGCCAAGACCTTCAAGACCATGGAAGGCCAGCGCTGGAGCGTGCCGGGAGACTGGGCCGAGGTGAACGCCGACGGGACGCTGAAGCTCCTGGGCCGGGGCTCGGTCTGCATCAACACCGGCGGCGAAAAGGTCTTCCCAGAAGAGGTCGAGGAAGCTCTGAAGACCCACGTTGACGTCCGCGACGCCGTGGTCGTCGGCTTACCCGATCCGCGCTTCGGCGAGCGCATCTGCGCGGTCGTCGAGACCGACGGCGCCGCCGCCCCCACGCTCGCCGAACTCTCTGAGCATGTTCGTGCAAGCCTTGCCGGCTACAAGGCGCCTCGAGACCTGGTGCTGGTCGAGTCCATCGGACGGGCCCCAAACGGCAAGGTCGACTACAAGGCCATCAAGGAGCGCGCCATGGCGGCGCTGGGTGCGTCCGCCTAGGGCTCGCGAGGCCGTCGGCCACGCTCATCGCGCTCGAAGCTTTGGCATAGTCATCACATGAAGCGCTGCCGTAACGCGGAAGCGTACGGTGCTATTGCAACTTAAAAGCGTCCGCGTATCGGCGTGGCCCGATGGCAACTCTTATTTGAATTTAAGCTTTGCCCTTGCCTTCTATTTCAGAGATACGCCCCTCACGTCGAAATTTGGCCTAAAACCCGCCTCTTTTGGCATCTTTGATTTTTTCTCCAGAGCCATCGGCGATGAGTTTTGCTGATCGGCGCTTTGTCTGGGGTTGAGGGGTTACCGTGATGGTTGCCTGGGTTGTGATCCTCGCACACACCGCGTTCTTGGTGGCTTGGCCATGGGCCGACACGACGATCCGGAACCATCGACTCAGGCACGACCGCACCACCGGACCGCCGAACGACTGACGACCGGACGACGGGACGACTGAGGATCAGACGTTCTTCAGGCTGCGGACAAACTCGACCAGGGTCGCCCTGGGCGCACCGCGCGGCAGCACGGAATACGCCCGGAGCAGTTCCAGGGCGCCGGGCTCGGACAATAGCGCGGCTACTTCGTCGATCGCCCCACTGGCCGGACTGGCCTCCCCGAACATTTCGGAGACCGGCGCCTGCAGGCTGGTCGCGATGCGCGAGAGCATGGAAGCGCTGACCCGGTTCGCGCCGCGCTCGTATTTCTGGATCTGCTGGAAGGTTACGCCCGCAGCCTCGGCCAACGCCTGCTGCGACATTCCCCGGACCTTGCGCAGCAGCCGTATCCTCGCGCCCACCGCGACGTCGATGGGGTCGGCTAGCGCCTCAGGCTTGCGGGCCATGGTGTCTCCGAATGAACTTACTCAACTTAACCGGCCCGACGCGAAGGTCCATCCGCCGGCGGCGCCCACTCGGTCTGGCCCGCGCCCTGGTCGCTGATCAGGAAGCAGGCCTCGGCGATGGTGATCCCCACCGCACGGCGCAATTGGCCCACGCCGGGCGCCTCGCGCTCAAGCGCCATCAGTTCCTCCTCGTAGGAGGTCAGGATCTCCACAAGGTTCTGGGAAAGGGTCCGCGCGCGCTCCGCATTGGCCTGGCTCATGTCTCCCCCGGGGATTCTCAAGCCAAACCTTGAGCATCAGGCGCCCAATTGCAAGCTGCGGAAAACCCGGAAAGGCCGCGCCCGCAAGTGGGCACAGGGGGTTGGAGTCAGTTGGCCGCGGCGGCCCTGCTAGACCGCAGGTTGCGACTTGCGACGACCGGCAGAACCCCTGACGCCCGCGCCATAAGCTGGGTTGCGTTCCCAGCGCAGGGCGTCGTCGACGATCTCGTCGAGCGATGAACGCCGCGGCGTCCAACCGAGCAACTCCCGCGCGCGGGTCGCGTCGGCCACCAGGCTGGGCGGATCGCCCGCCCGCCGCGCGCCCAGGCTGTGCGGCACCGGCCGGCCGACGGCGCGGCTGACGGCGTCGACCACTTCGCCCACCGAGCGGCCGTGCCCGGTCCCGACGTTCACCGCCTCGAAAGACCCGGCCGGAAGGTCCGCCGCGAGCGCGGCCACGTGCGCCTCTGCGAGGTCGCTCGCGTGGATATAGTCGCGCAGGCAGGTTCCATCCGGCGTGTCGAAGTCCCGACCGAAGATCGTGAGCGGCTTGCCGTCGCCCAGCACCGCGGCGATGGCCAGCGGGATCAGGTGGCTCTCCGGCTCATGCGCTTCGCCGATCAGACCCGAGGGGTCGGCGCCAGCGGCGTTGAAGTAGCGCAGGGCCACCGCGCTGAGCCCGTAGGCGCGGCACTGCGCCTGGATCAGCCACTCGGCGGCGAGCTTGGTGTCGCCGTAGGGGCTGGCCGGCGCCTTCTCCGCGGTCTCGGCGATGGTCTCCAGCGGTCCTCTGGCGCCCTGGCCGTAGACCGCGGCGCTGGACGAGAACACCAGCCGCCCGACAGCGCGTTCGCGCATCACGGTGAGCAGGGTCGTCGTGCCCGAGACGTTCACGTCCCAGAAGAGGTCCGGGTGGGTCACCGAGCGCCCGACCTCGATCAGGCCGGCGAAGTGGATCACCGCCTTGACCCCATGGACCTCGATGGCTTCCCCCAGCGCAGCGGGATCGCGGATGTCGCCGTGCACGAAGGGACCCCAGCGCACCGCCTCGCGGAACCCGGAATTGAGGTTGTCGAACACCACCGGCCGAAAGCCCTGTTCGTGGAGGGCCTTGGCGGTGTGCGCGCCGATGTAGCCGGCTCCGCCTGTGACCAGCACGGCGGGCTTCGTTCCCTGAGCCATGAGGCCGATAATGGGCCCTTGAGACCTCAAGTTCCAGTTAAGGCCAAGGCGCGACAGGGCCGCCGCTCGTCGTGATTGGGGGCCGCCTCACCCTTCAAACAGCGGCAGCGCCAGGCCCTTCACGCCGGTTTCGATGACGAAGAGGCCGCCGGCGAGCGGCTGGCGTGCGCGCGCCTCCGGCGACAGGCTGTCCCAGGCGCTGGTCACGAACAGCGTGGTCATGTCTTCGCCGCCGAACGCGCAGCTGGTCGGCTGTTGCACGGGCATCGGGATCGTCTGATCGATCCGGCCTTCCGGGGTGTAGCGCACCAGCCGCCCACCGCCCCATTGGGCGTTCCAGAGATAGCCGTGCTGGTCGACCGCCGAACCGTCCGGCGTGCCGAGCTCCCCGCGGGTATGGGCGAAGGCTGAGATCTTCGACAGGTCGGCCATGTCGTGGGTGAATATGGTCTGCAGCTTGGAGTCGGCCATGAACAGCCGCTTGCCGTCCGGGCTGACGGAAATGGTGTTGGGGATGTGGATGCCGCTCAACACTTGCCGGGTCTCGAACTTGGGCGTCGTGCGGAACACCGATCCCTGCCGCTTGCCCTCGTCGTCGTCCATGATGCTCCACCAGAAGTTCCCCTCCAGATCGATCTTGCCGTCGTTGGTGCGGAAGCCCTGCGGCAGGTCATGGGCCTGGACGATTTCGAGGGTCCCGGCATCCGGATCGCAGACCGCGAGGCCCTTTTCGGTCGCGATCAGCAGGCCGCCCTTGGCACGCGGGGCGGCGGCGCTCGCGCGCACCGGGAGGTCGAAAGCACCCCGCTCGTCGGTCTTCGGCGCATACCAGGCGAGCCGCTTTCCCTTGATGTCGAACCAGTAGAGCCGGCCCTCGCGCGGCGACCAGCAAGGCCCTTCGCCGAGGCGATCACCGGATTTCACCAGGCAGCGCACAATCATCCCGAGACCCCATCCGAAACGCATTTCGAGGAAACACCCCGCGGCTACGGCAATGTTGGGCGCGCGACAAGGCTGGGTCCGCGTCTCGGAACCGCCGACCCAACGAGCCGTTGGCATCCCCCGTGCCCTACACCCCAAACAGTGACCCCGCCGCGCGAGCGCAGGTGGTGCAGTTCGACGACGCCGTGCTCGAGGCCTGTGGCCCTGAGCTGCGTGCGGAACTGTTGACCGAAGCGGCGATGCTCGCAGAGGCGTTCGCGCCCGAAGGCTCTGCGGAGCAGTTGAAGTCGATGGCGAGCGACCTCGCGTCGGGCGCCTGGGGCGGGAACATCGAACGCACGCGCGCCCGCCGTTTGGCCAGCGCGCTCCGCTGTCTCGCCCGGGAAGCCGAGGCCTAGCGCGGCAGCTTCGAGGCGCCCATCAGGTGTTCGTCCACCGCCCGCGCGCACTGACGACCCTCACGGATCGCCCAGACCACCAGCGACTGGCCGCGACGCATGTCGCCGCAGGTGAAGATGTTGCGCACCGAGGTCTGGTAATTGGCGACGTTGGCCGCCACGTTGCCGCGCGGATCGATGTCGACGCCACCGCTCTCCACCAGGCCCGCTGTCCGAGGACCGGTGAAGCCCATGGCCAACAGCACCAGATCGGCCTGCAGCGTGAATTCCGAACCCTCGACCTCACGCATCTGCATGCGGTTATCGGGACCCACGACCCATTCCACCCGCGTGCATTCGAGGCCGGTGACGCGACCATCCTTGCCGACGGCGCGCTTGGTGACGACCGCGAAATCGCGCTCGCAGCCCTCTTCCTGGCTCGAGGAGGTGCGCAGCTTCAGCGGCCAGTCCGGCCAGGTCAGCGACTTGTTCTCCCGTGCCGGAGGCTCCGGCATGATCTCGAGCTGGGTGACCGAGGCCGCACCCTGCCGATTGGAGGTGCCGATGCAGTCGCTTCCGGTGTCGCCGCCGCCGATCACCACGACGTGCTTGCCGGCCGCGCTGATCGTGCCCCCGGGGGCGGCGATCGCCTCGCCGTCGCCGGCGTTGCGCTTGTTC
>DASXKT010000264.1:0-22886 GCA_036496685.1 Phenylobacterium sp. | reverse complement strand
AGCACGATCGGGCTGAGCACCGGCAGCAGCGACGGCACGATCATTTCCTTGATCGCCGCCTGGGTCAGGATGGTGACGGCGCGGCCGTATTCGGGCTTCACGTCGTAGGTCATGATCCCGGGGTTCTCGCGGAACTGACGGCGGACCTCTTCCACGACGGATTCAGCCGCGCGACCCACCGCGGTCATCGACAGCCCCCCGAACAGGAACGGCAGCAGACCGCCGAACAGCAGGCCAACCACGACGTAGGGGTTGGAGAGGTCGAAGGCGACCGAGCCCAACTGGTCGAAGAACGAGCCCGGCGTGGCGTTGGCGGCGAAGAACTTCAGATCCTCCGTATAGGCCGCGAACAGCACCAGCGCGCCGAGGCCGGCCGAACCGATGGCGTAGCCCTTGGTCACCGCCTTGGTGGTGTTGCCGACCGCGTCGAGGGCGTCGGTGGTGACCCGCACTTCGGGAGGAAGGCCGGCCATTTCCGCGATGCCGCCGGCGTTGTCGGTGACCGGGCCGAAGGCGTCCAGCGCGACGATGAAGCCGGCCAGTGACAGCATAGAAGTGGTGGCGATGGCGATGCCGAACAGGCCCGCCAGATTGTAGGTGACGATGATGCCGATGATGATCGTGAGCGCCGGCAGCGCCGTCGACTCCAGCGACATGGCCAGGCCCTGGATCACGTTGGTGCCGTGGCCGGAGACCGAGGCCTTGGCGACCGACTTCACCGGGCGGAAGCCGGTGCCGGTGTAGTACTCGGTGATCACCACGATGGCGGCGGTGACCGCGAGGCCCGTGATGCCGCACCAGAACAGGCTCATGCCGTCGAACGACTTGCCGTTCACGGTCATGGTGGTGGTGACGAGCTTGCTGATCACCCACCAGATCGCGCCGACCGACAGGACGCCGGTGACGATCAGGCCCTGGTAGAGCGCGCCCATGATGTTGTTGGAGCGGCCCAGGCGGACCGCGAACGTGCCGATGATCGAGGTGACGATGCACACGCCGCAGATGGCCAGCGGCAGCAGCATCATGTTCGTCACGATTTCCTGGCCGCGGAAGAAGATGGCCGCCAGCACCATGGTGGCGACCGTGGTCACCGCATAGGTCTCGAAGAGGTCGGCGGCCATGCCGGCGCAGTCACCGACGTTGTCGCCGACGTTGTCGGCGATGGTCGCGGCGTTGCGGGGGTCGTCTTCCGGGATTCCGGCTTCGACCTTGCCCACCATGTCGCCGCCCACGTCGGCGCCCTTGGTGAAGATGCCGCCGCCGAGACGCGCGAAGATCGAAATCAGGCTGGCGCCGAAGCCGAGCGCGATCATCGAGTCCTGCACTTCGCGGCTGGTGTTCTCGTGCCCCAGCGGTCCGGTCAGCACGGCGTAGTAGCCCGCGACGCCGATCAGCGCGAAGCCCGCCACCAGCATGCCGGTGATAGCGCCCGAGCGGAATGCCAGCGACAGGCCCTTGGCCAGCCCCTCGGACGAGGCCTGAGCGGTGCGCACGTTGGCGCGGACCGAGATCAGCATGCCGACGAAGCCGGCCGCCCCGGACAGGATCGCGCCGGTCGCGAAGCCGATGGCCGCCAACGGACCGATTAGGAAGAAGACAACGATCAGGATGACCACGCCGACCGCGGCGATCGCCGTGTACTGCTTGTTCAAGTAGGCCTGCGCACCCTCCTGGATGGCGGCGGCGATCTCTTGCATCTTCGCGTTTCCGGGCGAGGCCCGGAGCAGCGAAGCTGTCTGTACGGCGCCGTACAGCACCGCTAGCAAGCCGGCGGCTATCACCAGCGTCAACGTCAAACTCATTTTGTGCGCACCCCTTTTTGCGATCGCGCGGACCGAGGTCGACGACCGCGTGACGACGCGGTCCCGGCTCGTTTCCAGCCCCTGGTTTTATAAAATCGGAGCGCGCTCTCTTCGCGGCCCCGTGGCAAGAGGCCGGAAAGTGCCAGTGTTGTCTCAGACGCGCAACCTGCCGCGCTACGCGCCGGCGAGGGGCTAAGGCCTGGGCGTAACAACGCTCTTTTGCGGGTTCTGCGCGGTGACCACGATCGAACTCACCACGCCTGGCCCGGTGATGGCCGTCGCATCGCGCGTCATGGCGGCCACCAGCCTGGCCTCGTCGACCCGCTTCCAGTCGGTGGGGACCACGAAGGGCGTTCGGTGCCCGTCACGCACCAGGGCGTCGCGAAGCATCGGCTCCTTGTCCCGCATCTTGGTCACGTCGACCCCGTTCCTCAGGTTCACGCGGACGTAGACGAAGACGTAGTTGACCAGCCGGCCTTGCACCACGATCGGCAAGGCGACCGGTTGCAGGTCGATGTACTGGCCGACCTCCTTGCTCTTCTCGGCCTTCTCGGCGGCATGGGCGGAACCCGCGAGCATCAGCAGGGCGGCGGTGGCGAGAATCGGCAAGCGCTTGGACATGCCCGAAGCTTGCTGGGGCCCGGGTTTCCGTAAGGTTGAAGCTAGCGTGACCGCGAGGTCGCCCGGTGGTAAACTGTGCCCGCCTTTTAGGCAGGAGTTGGAGCCATGCTTCCGAACCGCCGCCAGGCCGCCGCCAGCCTGCTTGCCGCGGGCGCAGCATCCCTGCCGCTTTCCCACGCTTTCGCCCAGTCGCAGGTCGGGGCCCCAGCCCAGCCCCAGACGGACAACCCGACGATCGCGGACGAGCCGCCGACCCAGATCGGCACCGGCCACGACGCCTTCGAACACATGATGGGGCCGGTCACCATCAACGGTCAGGGCCCGTTCCAATTCCTGGTCGACACCGGCGCCAATGTCTCGTGCCTCTCGAAGGACCTCGCCCAGCGCCTCGCCCTCCCCGACCTGCCGCCTGCCCGGGTGCACACCATCGTCGGGGTCCGCGACCGGCCGGCCGTGCTGGTCGACCAGCTGCAGGTGGGCGATCGCAGCCGCAAGGGCGTGCACGCCGCGGTCCTGCCGCTCAACGACGGGCTCGACGGCGTGCTGGGCATCGACTGGCTGTCGGGCCAACGCCTCGAACTCGGATTCAAGGCCAAGAACCTGGCGATCACCCGCTCCAGGTCGGAAGTCTCCACGGAGGGCAGCGCCGTGGTGCCGGCTCGCCGCAGGATGGGCCAGCTGACCATCGTCGACGCCGACCTGAGCGGCAAGCGCATCAGCGCCATGATCGACTCCGGCGCGCAGATGACCATGTGCAACGCCGCGCTGCGCGAGATCGTGGCCGAGGCCGACCGCCGCAAGCTGCGGGTCGATCCCTACCAGCGCCTGCGCATGGAGACGCTGGTTGGCGAGCAGTTCTGGGGCGAGCTCCTGTACCTGCCGTTCATGCGGCTGGGCGGCCTGCACCTCGGGAACGTGCCTGTCCTCTATGCCGACATGCATGTCTTCGACATCTGGGGCCTGAAGGATAAGCCGGCGGTGATGCTCGGCATGGACCTGCTCACCCAGTTTGACACGGTGGCCATGGACTTCGGCCACTCCCAGGTCCGCTTCGACATCAGCGACCCGGGCACCCAGGCCAAACGCCTGATCAAGGCGGCCTGAACGCCGCCTCCGCTGGCTCAGCCGGCCGATCTTATATGGTCGATGAAGGCCCGGAGCTTCGGCAGGACCTGACGTTTGCCGGAGTGGTAGAGGAACACGCCCGGCGTGGCGCCCGCGACGTCGTCCAACACCGACCGCAGACTTCCCTTTGCAATCGCGCCCGCCGCGACGGGCCGGGGGACCTGGGCCAAGCCCACCCCGCGTTCGGCGCCGCCCAGGAGGGTCGGATAGTCGTGGGCGATCATTGGCCCGGAGACGATCGCCTCGATGACCGCGTTGCCCTGCGTGAACAGCCAAGGCGCGATGGAGCCGTTCGAGCGGCGCAGGCGCAGGCACGCGTGGTGGCGCAGATCTTCCGGCCGCTCGGGGCGAGCGTGCCGCTCGAAGTAGGCCGGACTGCCGACGACGGCGTAGGGAAGCGGCGGGGTGAGCCGTACAGCGATCATGTCGGGGGCGATGAACTCACCTAAGCGGATGCCGGCGTCGAACCCGCCGGCCGCCAGATCTACCATCTCGTCGCTCGCGGCGATCTCCAGTTCGATCTCCGGATAGGCTTCGCAGAACGAGGCGAACACGGGCTCCAGAAGCAGGGGCACCACGGCCCTCGGCACGGCCAGGCGCAACAGACCAGTGGGGCGCTGGCCGAGGTCGCGGGCCGCAGCGGCGGCCGCCAGCAATTCGTCGAAGGCCGGACTGGCGCGGTCGAAGAACCGCTGCCCAGCCTCTGTGAGGCCCACGCTTCTGGTCGTGCGAAAGAGCAATGGGGCGCCCAGGCGCGCTTCCAGCGCCCGCACCGCCTGGCTCACCGCCGAGGGCGAGACCGCGAGATCGGCGGCGGCGCGGCGAAAGCTGCGGCGTTTGGCGGTCGTGAGGAAGGCTTCGACGCCCTCGAGCCCGCCCCGCCGCACTGTGTAGTTCTGCTTCACAGCCCATAGCGATTACATCGGATCGTCTTCACGCGGAAGCGGGTCTAGGTCAGATGCCGGACGGAACTTCCAGAGGATGGCAAGCCATGACGCCGACAGCGATCTTCAACATTCAACTGGGCCTGGGCTACGTGCCCTGGCTGTTGTGCTTTGGAGCCTATGGATGGCCCAGGCTGCTCGCCATGAGCCCGGTGGACGCCCACCGCGCGATCGCGACGTTGCATTCATTCCGGTTCTTCGGACTGGTCTTCCTCCTGCCCGGCGTCGTCGGCCCAGGGCTTCCCGCGGGCTTCGCCGCGCCGGCGGCCTGGGGCGATTTCGCGACCGGCGTCCTGGCCATGCTGGCCCTGATGAGCGTCAGAATCCGTCCGGTGTTCTGGGGCCTGGTGGCCAGCTTCAACGTTGTCGGGATGCTCGACCTGCTGATCGACTACTACCATGGGGTGACGCTGGGCCTGCCGGAGGTCTCCGGCCAACTAGCCGCGACCTATGTGATCCCGATCGTCTATGTGCCGATCCTGATGATCACCCACGTGGCCGGCTTCGTCCTGCTGGCGCGCACGACCTCCAGAACGGCCCAATTCGCGACCTGAGTTGCACGTCGGACCGGCAATGAGGCTGGACTCAGCCCTGCCAGCGGGATTTCGTTCGAGGCGGTGACGCAGATCGCCCATGCAGCCCGAGGACGCCCCGATGTCTGATTACAAGATGCTGATCAACGGTCGCCTGGTGGCGGGCGACGCAACCATGTCGGTGATCAATCCGGCGACCGAGACGCCGGTGGCGAGCTGCGCGCGCGCCTCCAAAGGCCAACTGGACGAGGCGGTCGCCGCGGCCAAGGCGGCCTTCCCCGCTTGGAGCAAGACCTCGCTGGACGAGCGCCGCGCCGTCCTGGTCGCCATCGCCGACGCGATCCAGAACAACGTCGGCGAGCTCGCCCGGCTGCTGACCCAGGAACAGGGTAAGCCGCTGGGGGACGCCACCGGCGAGATTCTCGGCGCCTCGGCGTTCTACCGCTACTTCGCGAGCCTCGACCTGCCGGCGCGCGTGGTCACCGACGACGCCAACGGCCGCATCGAGGTGCGCCGCAAGCCGTTGGGCGTGGTGGGCTGCATCATTCCCTGGAACTTCCCGATGATCCTGATGGCCTTCAAGGTCCCGGCGGCCCTCCTGGCCGGCAACACGGTGATCGTGAAGCCCGCGCCAACCACGCCGCTGACCGCGCTGAAGCTCGGTGAGCTGATCAAGGACCTGGTACCGCCGGGCGTGGTCAACATCATCGCCGACGCCAACGACCTGGGCGGCGAGCTCACCAAGCATCCCGACGTCCGCAAGATCAGCTTCACCGGCTCCACCGAGACCGGCAAGAAGGTGATGGCGAGCGCCGCGGACGCGTTGAAGCGCATCTCCCTCGAGCTGGGCGGCAACGACGCGCTGATTGTGCTGGACGACGTCGATCCCAAGGAGACCGCGCCCAAGGTCTATGGCGCGGCCATGCAGAACGCCGGCCAGGTGTGCATCGCGGCCAAGCGGATCTACGTCCACGAGAGCATGTACGACGCCATGTGCGATGAGCTCGCCAAGTGCGCCAACGACGCAGTCGTCGGCGACGGCCTGGAGCAAGGCACCCAGATGGGCCCGCTGCAAAACAAGCAGCAGTTCGACAAGGTGCTGGGCTTCATCGAAAGCGCCCGTAAGGACGGCAAGATCATCGCCGGCGGCGGGCGCAAGGGCGAGAAGGGCTACTTCATCAACCCGACGATCGTGCGCGACATCGCCGAGGGTTCAAAGCTGGTCGACGAGGAGCAATTCGGGCCGGTGATGCCGGTGATCAAGTACACCGACCCCGCGGACGCCGTCCGGCGCGCCAACGCCTCGATCTATGGCCTGGGCGGCTCGATCTGGGCGAAGGACACTGAGCGCGCCTGGGACCTGGCCACGGAAATGGAGAGCGGCTCGGTCTGGGTGAACAAGCACGCCGACATCCAGCCCCACCTGCCCTTTGGCGGGGCGAAATTCTCGGGCATCGGCAGTGAGCTGGGCGAGGAAGGCCTCAAGGAGTTCACCCAGGTCCAGGTCCTGAACATGGCGCGCTAACTAGCGCGGGCGGCCTTCGCCTGTTTGGCCGCCCAATCGCCCTGGGCCTCGGCGGAGACGTCGTTCCACTTCTCCCAGGTTTCGATCCGGCGTGCGTATTCCGCGCGAGTCATCGGTAGGCCGGCCGTGCCGAGGAAGATGCGCAGCGGTGGGTCTTCGGCGTCGACCACCTTGAGGATCGCTGGCCCGCTGGCCTCAGGGTCGCCGGGGGCAAAGGTGGCGCGGGCGGCTGCTCTGGCGGCGCGGATGCCGTCGTAGATCGGCATCGGCGTGGCGTGCTTGGCGGACGGACCGCTCCAGTCGGTGGCGTAGCCACCCGGCTCGATGAGCGTGACCTTGATGCCGAACTGGGCGACCTCGGCCGCCAGCGACTGGCTGAAGCCCTCCAGGCCCCATTTGGAGGCGTGGTACAGGCCGACGGTCGGGAAGGCGTTGACGCCGCCGATCGACGAGACCTGGAGAATGTGGCCCGAGCCCTGGGCGCGCATCTGCGGCAACACCGCCTGGGTCACCCAAAGGGCGCCGAAGAGGTTGGTCTCGATCTGCGCCCGCGCGTCGGCCTCGCTGACCTCCTCGACTGTCCCGAACAGGCCGTAACCGGCGTTGTTGATGGCCACGTCGATGCGTCCGAAGCGATTGATCGTCTCCGCCACGCTCGCCGCGACGGCGGCCTTATCGGTCACGTCGAGGCTGAGAGGGAGCACCTTGTCGCCGTACTGCTCGACGAGCGCCTGCAGGGTCTTGATGTCTCGCGCCGTCGCTGCCACCCGGTCGCCGCGCGCCAAGGCCGCCTCGGCCCAGATGCGTCCGAAGCCCTTGGACGTGCCGGTGATGAACCAGACCTTGCCTGTCATGCGGATACTCCCTGAAGTCGCAACTTAGGTCGTTCCGCCGCGGCCGAATTCAAGCGGCCACCGTGACTACTTGGGCGCAGTCCGGAAGGATTGCACGATCTGGTCCGGCGAAGGCCATTCTGAGGACTCCTCCGCCGCCGGAGCGACTGTGACGCTCAGGACGCTGTCCGTCAGCATGATGGAGGCCTTGGGCCCTTCGGCCAACCGCACCCTGAGGACGGCGTCCAGCAGGTTTCTGCTGTCGGGGAGCGTGCTGATCTGCGCGATGGCGGCGCTGGTCGCCGTCGCCGCCCTCGAAAGGGCGCGCGCGCACGTCCTGCTCAAGCAGGTGGCCTCGAACGGGATCGCGCGATGGACCGCCCGAGTGGCCTGCGCGCTCGCCTTAGCGAGGTCATCAAACAGCCCCGACGGCGATGAGGGCTCGGCCGCGGCGGCCGAGGCGACAAGCGCCAGGATGCCCGCCACTAGCGCTGCCGCTGGCTTTGTCTTGGCTGCACGTCGGGACCTGTGGGCCGTCATGCGACCACGGTCCGGTCCGAGATGTGGCGTTTCTTTGGCCGACTGATGTGTTCTGTCGTTTCGGGCGAGGGAAGACTGTCGCGCGCCTCAGGCTGCCATGGCGAAGTGCTGGGGTTCCTCAGCCGCCCGGCGAGGACGCGGCTCGAAAGGTATCGGTGCATTGGGTTCGCCTGCCTGTGCTTGGCGACCAACGGCCTTAGGCGCCGAGGCCAGGGGCGTCCAGAGGTCGCCGTCGAACAGGCGTTCGATGAGCATCGAGAAGCTGCGGAGCAGCATTCGACCGTGCTTGCCCGTGACCGCGTCGAGTCTGGCGATCGCAGCGGCGTCATCGGCGATTGAGCGGCCGGTCAGCACCATGAGCGTGGAGCGGCGCATCCGGACGCCACGGGCGGCGAAGAAGTCGCGCCAATCCATGACCTGACGTTGCAGCACGTCGGCGAGTTCCACGCCGAGCGGCGAGGTGCGGTCGATTTCCGCCGTGTCGAGGAGCTCGGCCACGGCGCGGGCGTCGCGGCGCGCGATCAGCCGGTAGGGAAGATGCGTGAGGGCGTTCAGGGACATCTGGGGGTTCCTCAGTTCGTCTGCCCGCCGCGTCCGAGCGCGGCGAAGGACAGAAGCGTCACAGCCATCATGGTTGTCAGGGGATGCGCGCAGGCCAACTCAAAGACCTGGTTGCCGGCGCCGACGAGATCCGGCCCGAGGCGGGTGACACTGGCGATAATGTGATCGGTCAGTTCCATCTGTCCCTCATCGGCACAACGCGTTCGTCGACTGCGCCATCCGATGCAGCGCGCGTGCCAACGGTTCATCGTTCGCTAACTACGCGCTGGGGTGGTTGGCAGACTGGCGCCGGCGGAGGGTTGGCTTCGTCTATGCGGCAAGCCTGACTTCCGCGCGCCCCTCGGTGATGCCAGAGTTCGGGGCCGGTCCCTCGCAACCGGCGCAGCCGCGCCGAGGAGCCAAGGCATGATCGCCTCACTGAGGATTCGGATGGCAAGCGTCCTGCGGGGAGGCGCGCTCAGTTCGGCCCTCGCGCTTCTAACAGGCGTCGCCTTCGCCCAGTCGACCCCGCCGGCGACGCTCAGCGCCGAGGGCCGCGCCGCCCTCGTCGAAGCCGCGAAGACGCCGCAACCCCCGGGCACGGACGTTGAGTCCAGGCGCGCATTCCTGTCCAGGTTCCAGGAGCAATTTGGAGACGCACAGCGCCGCCGCTATCCGGTCGAGGTCGAGGCTTCGACCCTGGGCGGGGTCCCGGTGCGGATGATCCGCCCCAAGAACTCGTCGGCTCACAGTCGACGCATCCTGATCAACCTGCACGGCGGTGGTTTCAACGCCGACTCCGGCTCCCTGACCGAAAACATCCCTGTCGCCGCCCTGACCGGGATACCCGTCGTCGCCGTCCTCTACCGGCTCGCCCCTGAGCACCCCTTCCCGGCCGCTGTCGACGATGGCCTCGCGGTCTATCGCGAGCTTCTCAAGACCCACGCGCCCTCCGAGATCGGCATCTTCGGCACGTCCGCCGGCGCAGTTATCGGACCCCAGCTCATCGCACGGATACACAGGGAAGGGCTGCCGCAGCCGGCGGTGCTGGGCATGTTCTCGGGCGACACCGACCTGTCCCGCAAGGGCGATAGCCTGTCGTCCCTGCCCTTCGACATCACGCCCGAGTACAAGCGCTACCTCGGTGGCGCCTTGCTCACGGACCCACTGGCTTCACCGGCCCTCGCCCCGGCGGGGTTCTTTCCGCCCACACTCTGCGTCTCGAGCACCCGTGATTTCTATCTCAGCACGACGGCCAACTTCTGCCGCCAGCTCGAGCTTGCCGGTGTCGAGAACAAGCTGGTGGTTTTTGACGGACTACCTCACGCCTTCTGGTCGTATTTGGCCATGCCGGAAGCCGACCAGGCGTTCGCCGTGATGAGCAAGTACCTCGCCGCTCACCTGCGGTGACCGGGCGTCCCAATCGGCCCTACACCCCGTTGCGCGGCCTGTGCTTTGCGCCTTCACTGAAGGATCGGTGGGGGGAAACATGTCTGAGCAGCCAGGCGGCGTTACACGGCGCCGCGCCATAGCGGGGACGGTCGCGTCGGCGATGTATGTGGGCGTCGCCCGGGCGTCCGTTCCATTCGAGCCCTATCTGAGCCTGCGCGAGACCGCGCGGCGCATCGCGGCGCGGGAGGTCTCGCCGGTGGACCTGACGGGCCAGATGCTTGGCCGGATCTCGGCCGTCGACCCTGTCCTGAAGAGCTACGCCACGGTGATGGCTGACAGCGCGATGGCGGATGCGCAGGCAGCCGCCCACGAGATCGCTGCGGGACGCTATCGCGGGCCGCTGCACGGCGTCCCCATCGGAATCAAGGACCTGTGCTGGACCAGAGGCGTCCGCACCATGGGCGGTCTCGCGGTTAGGCGCGGGTTCGTGCCGCAGGAGGACGCGACGGTGGTGGCCCGGCTGCGCGCCGCCGGCGCCGTGGTGCTGGGCAAGCTGAACCTCTCCGAGGGCGCCGCCGCCGGCTACAACCCGGCCATGGATGTGCCCCTCAACCCGTGGAACCACGACCGTTGGCCGGGCCTGTCGTCGAGCGGCTCGGGCGTCGCCGTGGCGGCGGGGCTGTGCTTCGGCGCGGTTGGGACCGACACAGGCGGGTCGATCCGCATGCCAGCGTCCGCCAACGGCGTCGTGGGCCTGAAACCCACCTACGGGCGGGTGAGCCGCTACGGCGTCATGGCCATGGCGGATTCGCTGGACCACGTCGGCCCATTGGCGCGAGAGGTCGGCGACGCAGCGTTGATGTTCGACGCCATGGCCGGGCATGACCCGCGCGATCCGACATCGCTGGACGCCGCTCCGGCGAACGCGGCGAAGACGCTGGGCGGCGGTGTGCGCGGCCTCCGCATCGGTCTGGACCGTGATTATGCGTTCAAAGACGTCGACCCTGAGGAGGCGAAGGCCCTCGAGGTGGCCCTGAAGGTGCTGCAGGCGGCGGGTGCGCAGATCGTCGAAGTACGCATGCCCGACGTATCGGACGTGCCGCGATACTGGGGCGTCATCTGCAGTCACGAAATGGCGGCGGCGCATGCCCGGACCTATCCGGCGCGGGCCAGCGAATACGGACCTTACCTGCGCGCGTTCCTGGCGGACGGCGCGGCCGTGACACCGGAACAACTGGGCGCGGCGCGGCGACGCCAGGCCGCTTTGACGGCACAGCTGGACGAGCTGCTGGCCACGATCGATGTCCTCGCCAGCCCGGCGAGCGACGCTCCGGCTTGGCCGATCACCCACGCCCTGCAGGTCGGGCCGCGCGACGACTATCATCGTGCCTGGGGCGCCGCGCAGCCGCGCAGCGCGCAGTTCACCATGCCTATGGACCTGGCGGGTGTGCCGGCGATCTGCGTGCCGTGCGGCTTCTCGGCCGATGGGCTGCCGTGCAGCCTTCAGCTCACCGGGCGCCGTCTCAGCGAGGCGATGCTCTGCCGCGTGGCCTTTGCCTACGAGCAGGCGACCGACTGGCGCCGCCGCCACCCGCCCGTGCAGGCGTAGTTCCCTCTGCGTCAGTTTCAGGACTGAGCCGACATATCCGGTTAGGCGAATGAAATATGGGCGCATTGCCGGGCGGCTAGATAGCCGGCCCGCAGCGCCAGTGTGGGTCGCCTTTCCCTCTTCGAATTGCTCGGAATCAGATGTCGCAGCAGCATTCGTTCTCTGCCGCCGAACGGCCGGCGACCATATCCGAAGCCCTCGATCGCGCAGTCTCAGCGCTGCAGGCCGGGCGCGCACCGGAGGCTGAACGGCTGGCCGGCTATGTGCTCACCTCTAACCGCGGCCATGCCCAGGCCGCGCAAATCCTCGGGCAGGCGCTGCTGCTGCAGGGCCGGCCGACGGAGGCCATAGGCGCCTTGCAGCCCGCGGCGCGCCGCAGCCGGGATCCAATTGTGGAGACCCTGCTGGCCCGAGCCCTGACCGACGTCGGGCGTCGGGACGAGGCGCTCGATCAACTGCGCCTGGCGACCACACGGCGGCCGCCCTATCCGCAAGCCTTCCTCGAACTCGGCGATCAGCTGGGCGCCGCCGACCAGTTCGACGAAGCTATCTCGGTGTTTGAAGCCGGGCTGGCGCTCGCGCCGGGGGCCGTCGTGCTGCGCATCGGCCTCGGCTACGTCCACCTGCACCGCAATGATCGCGCCCGCGCCCGGGCTCTCTTTGCGCAGGTGCGCGCCGAAGCTCCCGGCCGCCGCGACGCCTGCCTGGCGCTGGCGGCGGTGCTGTCTCTGGATGGCGACTACGCCGCCGCGGCCGATCTCTACCGTCAAGCCCTCGACCTGCGGCCAGACGATCCGGCGACGCGCATCAGCCTGGCCAAGTGCCTGGCGGAGATGGGCGAGCGCCCCGTCGGTGAAGCGGCGCTGCGCTTGGCGTCCCGGAGCGGCGGACAGGCGCCTGGCCTCGCGATCACGGCGCTGGCGGCGACAGCGCGGGGCCGCATGTTCCTGCGTCCCAGCGCGGCCTTGCGGTTCCTCGGCGCCGGAGCGGCCTGATCTCAGCTAGGCTCGGTACTGCTTGCGATAGACGCCCGTCTCCCGCCTGATGGTGCGGAGCAGGTCGTGCGTCCGCTGGGTGTCCGCTTCGGTGAACGATGCGACGCGCACGCCCCAACCCTCCCGCTTCACCGGAATGCACTGGGCGATCGGCGTGCCCCTCGGCAACACCCCGCTGAAGCTTGTGTCGTGCCAGTGCGCCGGAAAGTTGATCCAGGCGTCGCGGTATAGGTCACAGTCGACCATGCCTGTCAGCGTCGTGAACGGCAGGTCGAAGCGATTGACCGGATGGGTGAAGAACAGCGAGTAGCCCGGCGGCGCTTCGATCGTCCAAAGGTTGTTGAATTTGATCAGGAAGCGGTCGGCGTCGAACAGCGGCGTTCCCGCCACCTGCCCCGGGTCGTGGATCCCCAGCGGCGAACGCGGGAAATCAATCGTTGCGCGCGGCGGCAGGTCACTGTCCCAGGTGAACTCCCCGTTCTCGACCCTCACGTCGCAGAACAAAGGCATCAGGAACCCGCTGGTCATGGCGTCGATCACCGGCGGGCAGCGCTTCAAGGTGTCCTGCTCGCCGGCGAAGGACGGACAGAACGCCTGCGCCGGCATGGTCTTGAACCAATCGGGCAGGCCCTGGGCCGCCGGCAAGGGCGGCGGCAGGAGGCCCTCAAGTTCCTTCGGGCAACGGAAGACAAGGGTCTGCTCCCCGTCCTGGGACTCGGCGGGGGCGATATCTTGCAAGGTCATGGGCGACTGGAACTCTAGGACGAACCTCGGACTAGACCTGCTGATGAAGGGGTCCTCCAGCTTCAAATAACCGGATCGGCGAATAGTCCGCAATGAGTCTGACGCCAGGCTGACGTCCTCGGCTTAGTTGGGCTTGCGCCGAGGCTTGCCGCCCTTGAATTTTGCGCCTGGAGCCTTGGGGCCCGACGGCCGCTTTCCGGGCGGCCTCGGCGCTGGGCGGGGGCCATCGGCCCTTCGCTCCTGCGCCTGTGGCGCGTGACGGTTGGGGGCCGGGCGCGGGCCGCGCGGGCGGTCGGCGGCGGGCGGGGCGGCGGCCGGTTCGATGCGGATGTCACCCTCCGCAGCGCCTTTGATCGCCTGGCGGAATCGGGCTTCGGTCTCGGCAACGATCTCGAACTTTGTCTCGCGGTCGAAGATGCGGATCTGGCCGATGTCCTTCTTGGTCACATGGCCCAGGCGGCAGATCAGCGGGATCAGCCACTTGGGGTCAGCGTTGTTCTGGCGGCCGATCGGCATCCGGAACCATTCGGCGCCTGCGCCACCTGCGGCGTGGGACGGCCCGGGGCTCCCCTCGCGCATGGGATCGTAGGCCGTGCCGCCGCGAGGTTTTGCGGACGGGATCAGCTGGCCGCTGTCGCGCACGTCGTCGAACAGGTCCTCCGGCTCGGGCAGGCGCTGGCGGTGCAGGCGGATCAGGGCCGCAGCGACAGCTTCCGCAGAGCGGTCAGCCAGGATCTTGCGGGCCAACGTCAGATCGTCTTCCGAGGCCGGCTCAGTGAGGATCGGATCGTCGAGCAGGCGCTGCTGATCCTTGGCGCGGATCTCGTCGGCGAGCGGCGGGCCGGACCAGCCGGCGTCGATGCTGGCGCTGTCCAGCAGCCGTTCGGCGACACGGCGCTTGTTGTAGGGCACCACCAGGACCGAGGTCCCCTTCTTGCCCGCTCGGCCTGTGCGTCCGCTCCGGTGCAACAGCCCGGCCTTGTTCACCGGTAGGTCGGCGTGGATCACCAGGCCCAGGTCCGGCAGATCGAGCCCGCGGGCGGCGACGTCGGTGGCGACGCAGGCGCGAGCGTGGCCGTCCCGCAGCGCCTGCAGGGCGTCCGCCCTCTCCTTCTGGCTGAGCTCGCCGGAAAGCGCCACGGCGGCAAACCCCCGCTCGCGCAGGGCGGCGTGGAGGTGGCGAACGCGGTCGCGCGTCGCGCAGAACACCAGGGCGCCCGGACTTTCGAAGTAGCGCAACAGGTTGACGACCGCGTGCTCGACCTCGTTCGGCGCGACGCGGATGGCGCGATACTCGATGTCGCCGTGCGCCTCGTCGCGGCGCAGGGTGTCGATGCGCAAGCTGTCGCGCTGGTAGCGGCGCGCCAGGGTGGCTATCTCCTTGGCGATGGTCGCCGAGAACAACAGGGTCCGGCGCTCGGTCGGGGTGGAGTCGAGGATTTCCTCGAGATCCTCGCGGAAGCCGAGGTCCAGCATCTCGTCGGCTTCGTCGAGCACCACGACCTTAAGGCCCGAAAGGTCGAGCGCGCCGCGTTCGAGGTGGTCGCGCAAGCGGCCGGGCGTGCCGACCACGACGTGGGCCCCGGCCTGCAGGGCCCGGCGCTCGCGCAAGGGGTCCATGCCGCCGACGCAGGTCACCACCCGGGCGCCGGCCTGGGCGTAGAGCCACTCGAGCTCGCGGCTGACCTGCAGGGCGAGTTCGCGGGTCGGCGCGATTACCAGCGCCAACGGCGTCTCGGGCCGGCCGAACTGCGGCGTCTCGCCAAGCAGGCCGCGCGCCAGGGCGAGGCCGAAGGCTACGGTCTTTCCGGAGCCGGTCTGGGCGGATACCAGCAGGTCCTGTTGTTCCGGCGCAGCCAGGACGGCGGCCTGGACGGGGGTGGGCTCGGCATAGCCCTGCTGCTCAAGCGCGAGGGCCAGCGCTGGGTGGGTCGGGGGGAATGGCATCTAGGATCCTTGGCGTCCGCTCTCACGAAACGCGGCGGACGCGGCAAAAGCCCTAGCACGAACAAGAACGCAAGCCTTCAGACGTGACGCCAGCCGCCCTGGGCGATGCTGACGACCTGTCCGTCGACCGACACCTCCACCCCGGCGCCGGCCGAAACCCTGCCGATCTCAGTGAAGCCGGCGGGGGCAGCTGCGAAGGCCGCCACCACCTCGTAATCGTCGCCGCCGGTGGCCAATTGCGTCAGTGCGGCGACCCGATCTGGCTGGGCCGCGAGCCAGCGCGCCGCGGCCTTCGAGAGCGGGATACGGGCCAGGTCAAGGCTCACGCGCACGCCACTCGCCGCGGCGATATGCCCAGCGTCGGCGACCAGCCCGTCGGAAACGTCCGCTGCGGCCGTGGCCGATCCGAGCAGGATTTCGCGAAGCTCCAGCCGTGGCGACGGGAGCCGGTAGCGGCCTGCGAGCCAGCCGTCGGCGTCCTCGACCTCGCCCCGCGACGCGAGCAGGCCGAGCACTCCGTCGCCGATCGTGCCGCTGACCGCGATCACGTCACCGATCCGCGCGTTGGCGCGACGCACCATCCGGCCTTCCGGGACCCAGCCCAGCGCCGTCAGGCTGGCGGTGAAGGGGCCTGGCGTCGAGACGGTGTCGCCCCCCAGCAGGGCGACGCCGAACGCTCGCAGGTCGTCGCCCAACCCGCCGGCGAACGCCTCGCGCTGGGCGGGCCCAAAGCTCGTCGGCCAGGCGACTGCCAGGAAGCAACCGAAGGGCGCGGCCGCCTTGGCCGCCAGGTCGGAGAGGTTCACGCGCACTAGCTTGCGCGCCACCAACTCCGGGCGCTCGCCGATCGGAAAATGCACGCCCTCGACGATCGCGTCCTTGGTGGCCACCAGGTCGAAGCCCGGGCGCTGCGGAACGATGGCAGCGTCGTCCAGGAGGTCGAACGCGCCCGGCGCGCCACCCGTCAGCGGGCGGAACAGCCGTGCGATCTCGGAGAACTCGTCAGCACCGGACATCCGTCCCCCGACATCAGGCTCGCGCGTCTTTCGCCACCGCATCCAGGGCGCCGTTTACGAACCCAGGCTCGGGCCCCTCGAAGAACGACTTCGCGAGCTCGACATATTCGTCGATCACCACCTCGGTCGGCACGTCGGCGCGGTGGGTGAGCTCGTAGGCCCCGGCCCGCAGGATCGCGCGGGCCGTGGCGTCAAGGCGATCAAGCCGCCAGCCTGAAGCCAGGCGCTTGGCGATGGCGTTATCCACCGCTTTCTGATGCTGGACGACGCCCCGCACGAGATCGGCGAAGAAGGCCTCGTCGGCCTGCGCCAGGGTCATGTCCTCACCGGCCTCATCGGAGAGGTTGCGGTCGAAGCGGTGCTCGGTGAACTCGCGGATCACCGTCTCGGCGCCCGCGCTGGAGACCTCCATCTGGTAGAGCGCCTGGACCGCGGCCAGCCGCGCCACCGAACGGGCCTGTTTGGGGATCGCGCTCATCGCTTGCCGGCCAGCAGCTGTTGGCGGAGCGCGATCATGGTGAGCGCCGCACGCGCCGCCCCGCCGCCCTTGTCGCCCTCGCTGGCCCGGGCGCGCGCCCGCGCCTGTGCCTCGTCCTCCACGGTCAAGATGCCGTTGCCAATGCAGAGCCGCTTGGACACCGCCAGATCCATCAGGCCGCGCGCCGACTCGTTGGAAACGATCTCGAAATGGTAGGTCTCACCGCGGATCACCGTTCCCAGCGCGACGTAGCCATCGTAGGGGGCGGCAGCGGCGGGCCGGTGGCCGCCTTCCTCGGCGAGCGCGATCGCCGCCGGGATCTCCAGGGCGCCGGGCACGGTCACGACCTCGTAGGCCGCGCCATAGGCTTCGAGAGCATCCTGGGCGCCCTTCAGCAGCTCATCGGCCAAGTCCGAATAGAAGCGCGCCTCAACGATCAGGATGCGGATCTGGTCTTCGCTCATCAGGGCCCCTTCAGCGTGAGGCCAACGCTTTAGGCCGTTTCGCGCCAGCGGGCGAGATAGCGCGCCAGCATGTCGATCTCCAGATTGACGCGAACCCCGGCCTTGAGGTCGCCGAGCGTGGTCACGTCCCAGGTGTGGGGGATGAGGTTCACGCCGAAGACGTCATCCTCGACCTCGTTGACCGTCAGCGAGACACCCTCGACGGTGATCGATCCTTTCGGGGCGATGAAGCGATGCAGCGGTCGCGGGATCCGGATGCGAACCCGATGCGAGCCGCCTTCGCCCTCCACCGACAGGACCTCGCCAATCCCGTCGACGTGGCCGGAGACGATATGGCCGCCGAGCTCGTCGCCGACCTTGGCCGCGCGCTCGAGATTGACCCGCCGGCCCTTCTCCCAGTCGCCAAGCGTTGTCAGCGAGAGCGTCTCACCGGACACCTCGACCGCGAACCAGTCGTGGCCCTTCTCGACGACGGTGAGGCAGCAACCGGCGTGGCTCACCGAGGCGCCGATGTCGAGGGTCGAGAGGTCGAAGGCCGTATCGATCTCGAACCTGCGGTCACGGTTCGTGTCGCGCACTCGGCGCACACGGCCCACGTCGGTGATAATGCCAGTGAACATTCAGCTCCTCTCGTAGCGTTCCCAGAGGTCGTCGCCGACCTCGCGGACCGCGATGCGCCTGAAGTGGGGCGCCCGGCCGAGCTCGGCAATGGCCAAGGCGCCGATTGCGGGACGCCCCTCCCCGCCGATCAGCATCGGGGCGCGGAACCACTCGATGGCGTCCACTAGGCCGCACCGGATGAAGCTGCCCGCAACCTGCCCGCCGCCTTCGACGAACAGGCGAGCGAGCCCCTGCTCCGCCAAGGCGCGCACGACGGCGCTGAGCTCCGGCCGGTCTTCGCCGATGGCGGGGACCTTGAGCACGCGCACGCCGGCCTCGACCAGGGCTGGGTTCGGGTCGCCGACCGCCACGACATAGGTCGGGATTTTCCGTGCCGAGGTCACAAGCTTGCAGCTCTGCGAGAGCCGCTGGCGGCTATCCAACACGACGCGGGCCGGCTGCGGGCCCTTGTAGCCCGGCAGGCGGACGGTCAGTTCCGGATCGTCGGCGAGCGCAGTCTCGACGCCCACCAGCACCGCGTCGTGTTCGGCCCGCAGGCGGTGCACGGCCTGGCGGGAGGCCTCGCCGGTGATCCAGCGGCTCTCGCCGCCTGCGGTGGCGATGCGGCCGTCCAGCGATGTGGCGAGCTTGAGGGTGACGGGCACGGAGCGCCTAGTCCTCGACCTCCGCCGCTTCGGCCAGGCCTTCCTCTCCGAGGAACTTGGCGAAGTCCTGGGTCTCTCTGAAATCGCGATAGACCGAGGCGTAGCGGACGTAGGCCACGTCATCGAGCGCCTTGAGCTGCTTCATGACCAGCTCGCCGATGGCCGAGGACGGCAGTTCGGTCTCGCCCATGCTTTCCAGCTGGCGGACAATCGCGGAGATCATCCGCTCGACCCGCTCGGGGTCCACCGGCCGCTTGCGGATGGCGATGGAGATGGAGCGCGCGAGCTTGTCGCGCTCGAACGGCGTGCGACGGCCCGAGCGCTTGAGGATCGTCAGTTCGCGAAGCTGCACACGCTCGAAGGTGGTGAAGCGACCCCCGCATTCCGGGCAGGACCGCCGACGACGGATCGCCGCCCCGTCCTCGGACGGTCGACTGTCTTTGACCTGGCTTTCGGCGTGGCCGCAGAACGGACAGCGCATGATCTAGCCCCCTCGGGCCTACCAAACCCTATCCGTTGTAGATAGGGAAGCGCGCCGTCAAGGCCAGGACTTCGCGGCGGACCTTCGCTTCGACCGCGGAATTGTCGCCGCCGGCCGCGACGCCGTCGAGGACTTCGCCCATCCAGGCGCCCACCTGGCGGAATTCAGCAGGCCCGAAACCACGGGTGGTGCCAGCCGGCGAGCCGACTCGCAGCCCCGAGGTCTGCATCGGCGGAAGCGGGTCGAAGGGGATGCCGTTCTTGTTGGTGGTGATGCCGGCCCGCTCCAGCGCGACCTCGGCGTCGGCCCCGCTCACGCCCTTCGGCGTCAGGTCGACCAGCATCAGGTGGCTGTCGGTGCCGTTGGAGACGATCTTGAACCCCGCCGACTGCAGGCTGTCCGCCAGCGCCCGCGCGTTTTCGATCACCTTCTGAGCGTAGAGCTTGAACTCCGGCCGCAGCGCTTCGCCGAAAGCCACAGCCTTGGCGGCGATGACGTGCATCAGCGGGCCGCCCTGCAGGCCCGGGAAGACGGCGGAGTCGATCTTCTTCGCCAGCTTCTTGTCGTTGGTCATGATCATCCCGCCGCGCGGCCCGCGCAGGGTCTTGTGGGTGGTCGTCGTGACGATGTGGGCGTGGGGGAACGGGTTCGGATAGACGCCGGCGGCGACCAGACCCGCGTAGTGGGCGATATCGGCCATCAGGACAGCGCCGACCTCGTCCGCGATCGCCCGGAACTGGGCGAAATCGATGTGGCGAGAGTAGGCCGAGGCGCCGGCGATGATCACCTTGGGCTGCTCGGCGCGCGCGACTTCCCAGGCTTGGTCGTAGTCGATCAGGTGGTCCTGCTGGCGCACGCTGTAGGCCACAGGGCGGAACCATTTGCCCGACTGGTTGACGCTCTTGCCGTGGGTCAGGTGGCCGCCGGCGGCCAGGTCCATGCCCATGAAGGTGTCGCCGGGCTTCATCGTCGCCATGAAGGCGGCCTGGTTGGCCTGGCTGCCCGAGTGCGGCTGCACGTTGACGAATTCGCAGCCGAAGAGACGGCGTGCGCGCTCCTGGGCGAGGATCTCGGCCTCGTCGACGACCTCGCAGCCGCCGTAGTAGCGCTTGCCCGGATAGCCCTCGGCGTACTTGTTGGTCAGGACCGAGCCCTGGGCCTCAAGCACCGCGCGCGAGACGATGTTCTCAGACGCGATGAGCTCGATCTGGTTCTGCTGGCGCGTAAGCTCTGCGTCCAGGATCCGGGCCAGGTCGGGATCGCCTTGGGCGACGCCGTCGCCGAAGAACCCGCCAGCTGCGGAATTGGCGGACGAAGGTTGGGCTTGCACGTTGAGCGTCAAGGGCGGCGCCTTTCAGGCTGATGGAAGTCGGGGCATGAGTCCGGGGCGGAGTGCGCTCTTTACCCCCAAACCAGCTTTCTCTCCACCGCCTCCCCGATACCTGCGGAACAATCGCGCCGGGCCTGCGTTTCAGCCTTCACCCCATGTGCAGGCTCCGGCTGCGCTCAGGGGCTTGCAGCGTTTGTGGATAGGGGGCTCAGATGAGCGTTGGAGCGGACCCGGAGGGGCCTTCGGGCGAAGAAATCCTACGGCTTGGAAGCGAAATCGTAGCCGCCTATGTGAGCCGCAACTCCGTAACCGCCGACTCTATTCCTGATCTCATCCGCACGGTGCACCAGGCGCTGGAGGGCCTTTCCCGCGACCCGGCTCCGGTCGTCGAGGAGCGGCCGAAGCCTGCGGTGTCGATCGGCCGCAGCGTGCAGCACGACTTCATCGTCTGCCTGGAAGACGGCAAGAAACTGAAGATGCTCAAGCGCTACCTGCGCTCGCGCTACAACTTGAGCCCTGAAGAGTACCGCAAGCGCTGGGGCCTGGCCTCGGACTACCCGATGGTCGCGCCGGCCTATGCCGCGCGGCGCTCGGACTTCGCCAAGCAGATCGGGCTCGGCCGCGGCGTGAGGCGGCGGAAATAGCCGTGGCGCGACCGTCTGACGGGCAGCATCCCTTCAGCGCCGGAGGCTACGAGGTCTTCGACGAAGATTTCGCCGATACCGGCCGGGTGGTGATCTGGTCGCGGATGTCGCGCGCGCCACAGCTTGGCGACCGCTTCAACATCGAAAGCCGCGGTGTGGTCCACGACCTGGCGGTCGACGAGATCCGGACCTTCGCCGGCGGCTGGAGCGTCACTTGTCGCCGAGACCAGCCCTAGAGGTCACTTTTGCTTCGTCCGCGACGGGTCTAGCCTTTCGTCCGATAGGGAGGACGCCATGAGTGTGACCGCCGCTGAAGTCTGGACCGGAGAGTTCCGCAAGCCCCGCAACTCGGCCGCAGAAGCCAAGGGCTCCATCCACGACGACGCCACCGCCTCGAAGCTCGGCTTCAAGGGCGGCACGGTTGCCGGCTCGATCCACATGGATCAGTTCGTGCCGGGCCTCGTGGAGATGTTCGGCGAGCGCTGGTTCGAGCTGGGCTCGATGTCGCTCTACTTCACCCAGGCGACCGTCGACGCCGAGGCAGTGCGCGCAACCATCGCGCCGGGCGAAGAACGCGCCAAGCTGACCATGCACAACGAGGCCGGAGCGCAAATCTGCGAGGGCACGGCCACACTCGGGCGCGATCCTCACTCCGAGCTCGCCAAGCGGCTTGAGGCGCAGACGCCGGCCGGGCCCGAGGCGCTGCGCATCCTGAAGGCGATGAAGATCGGCGACGAGCACCATGGCCTGCCGGTCAGCGTGGAGCTCGACGCCCTGGCGAAGATGCTGGAGCGGATCACCGAGCCGATGGCGGCTTATCGCGACGATCGCGTCCTGCCGCCGTCCCTCGTGGTCCACCTGGCGCACATGACCCGCCGCGAGGTGCTGCGCAACGCCGCCCAGCCGTCGGTGGGCCTGTTCGGGGCGCTGGAGGTCGAGCAGTTCGCCGGACCCCTGCGCGCCGGCGTCGAGTACCTGGCCAGGACCAAGGTACTGAAGCTGACCGAGAGCCCGCGAACGGAAAACGTCTGGTACGAGGTGATCTTCACCGCCAAGCACGGCGGCCCCGACCTTGGCCGAGTGCTCTACCTGCTGCGGTTCATGAAGGGCTCCTCGCCCCTCTGGGCGAGCTAGGCGGCGACGCCGCCGACGCGCTGGACGTTGCAGCGGACCCACAGGGTCTCGAGCGCGGCGACCAGTACGTCCATCATCTCGTCCGTGTGGGCCGGCGACGGCGTGAAGCGCAGGCGCTCGGTGCCACGCGGCACGGTCGGGTAGTTGATCGGCTGGACGTAGATGCCGTGATCTTCGAGTAGGATGTCGGAGATCATCTTGCAGTGGACGGCGTCGCCCACCAGCACCGGGACGATGTGGCAGACGCTGGGCATCACCGGCAGGCCGGCCTTCACGAGGCGAGCCTTCAGGGCGGCGGCGCGCTCCTGATGGGCGATGCGGATTTCGTTGTGTTCCTTGAGAAAGCGGATCGAGGCCACCGCGCCCGCGGCAAGCGCCGGCGGGATCGAGGTGGTGAAGATGAAGCCGTCGGCGAAGCTCCGGATGGCGTCGATGATGGTCGCATCGGCCGCGATGTAGCCGCCCATCACGCCGAACGCCTTGCCCAGCGTCCCTTCGATGATGTCGATCTCAGCCATTACCCCGTCACGCTCGGCGACACCGGCGCCGCGAGGGCCGTACATGCCGACCGCATGGACCTCGTCGATGTAGGTCATGGCGCCGTACTTCTTGGCCAGCGCCACGGTGGCCGGAATGTCGGCCACGTCGCCGTCCATGGAATAGACGCTCTCGAAGGCGATGACCTTCGGCGCAGCGGGATCGGCGGCGGCCAGCAACTCTTCGAGGTGCTCGAGGTCGTTGTGGCGGAAGATGTGGCGGGCGCCCTTGTGGGCGCGGATGCCGCTGATCATCGAATTGTGGTTCAGCGCGTCGGAGAAGATGATCAGCCCGGGCAGGATCTTCGACAGGGTCGAGAGCGTCGCCTCGTTGGAGACGTAGCCCGAGGTGAACAGCAGCGCCGCTTCCTTCTGGTGAAGGTCGGCG
>DASXKT010000263.1:0-15994 GCA_036496685.1 Phenylobacterium sp. | reverse complement strand
GCAAGTACGGCCTGGAGACCATGTGCATCGGCGGCGGCCAGGGCATCGCCGCGATCTTCGAGCGGGCCTAACCACAGTGGCGCTCGACATCGACACCCGCGACCAGCTGGTCGACACCGTCCGCCGGTTCGTTTCCGAAAGGCTGCGCCCGCTCGAGGCCAAGGTGGCGGAAGAAGACGCCATGCCGCCCGAGTTGGTGGAGGAGATGAAGGGCCTGGGCCTGTTCGGTCTGTCGATCCCCGAGTCCTACGGCGGCCTTGACCTCTCCATGGAGGACGAGTGCCTGGTGGCCGTCGAACTCGGCCGCACAAGTCCGGCGTTTCGCTCGACCTTCGGCACCAATGTCGGCATCGGCAGCCAGGGGTTGGTGATGTTCGGCACCGACGCCCAGAAGCAGAAGTACCTGCCGGGCATCGCCTCGGGTGAGATCATCACCTCCTTCGCGCTCACCGAACCGGAAGCCGGCTCCGACAGCGCCAACGTCCAGACCCGGGCCATCCGCGACGGCGACGACTATGTGCTCAACGGCTCCAAGCGGTTCATCACCAACGCCAACAAGGCCGACCTCTTCACGGTGATGGCCCGGAGCGACCCGTCCAAGGCCGGCGCCGGCGGCGTCTCGGCGTTCCTCGTGGAGCGCAACCTGCCGGGGCTGTCGGTCGGCAAGCCCGAAAAGAAGATGGGCCAGCAGGGGGCCCACATCTGCGACGTGGTCTTCGACAACGTCCGCGTGCCGGCCGAAAACCGTCTCGGCCGGGAGGGCGAAGGCTTCAAGGTCGCGATGCAGGTGCTCGACCGCGGGCGACTGCACATCTCGGCGGTCTGCGTCGGCGTGGCCGAGCGGCTGATCGCCGATTGCGTGGCCTACGCCTCCGAACGCAAGCAGTTCGGCCAGGCGCTGACCGGCTTCCAGCTGATCCAGGGGATGATCGCCGACTCCAAGACCGAGAGCCTGGCGGCCAAGGCCCTGACCATGGAGACCGCCCGCAAGCGCGACTCCGGCCAGAGCGTCACCATGGAGGCGGCGGCCGCCAAGTACTTCGCCTCGGAGATGGTGGGCCGGGTCGCCGACCGGGCGGTTCAGATCTTCGGCGGCGCGGGTTATGTCGCCGACCACGGCATCGAGCGCTTCTATCGCGACGTCCGCATCTTCCGGATCTACGAGGGCACCAGCCAGATCCAGCAGGTGGTCATCGCGCGCGAAACCCTGAAGCGGGGCGGCTAGGCGATGAGCGCCGAGATCGAGACCACGATCTTCGATCTTTTGGGCAAGGTCGCGCCGGGGAAGTCGATCTCGCCGGAGGAGGTGGCGCGCGCCGCCGATCCGGAGGGCTGGCGCCGGTTGCTGGGGCATGTGCGGGCTGTGGCCCGGGGGCTTGCCAGGCAGGACCGCCTGGTGATCCTGCGGCACAACAAGCCCGCCGATCCGGAAGACTTCAAGGGCGTCTATCGGCTGCGGCTGCCGGACGCAGAACCCCCGAAGGGAGACCAGCCATGATCATCTACGGCTCATCCATGTCGCCGTTCGTTCGCAAGACCATCGTCTTCGCCACCGAAAAGGGCATGGATTTCGAGGTGCAACCCACGGGCTCCGACGAGTTCAAGAAGGCGAGCCCGTTCGGCAAGATGCCGGGGTTCAAGGACGGCGACTTCCTGATCTCCGACTCCACGGCGATCATCACCTACCTGGACACCATCAAGCCCGATCCGAACCTGATCCCGACCGAGGCCAAGGCCCGCGCGCGGACCATCTGGTACGAGGAGTACGGCGACACCATCGTCGCGGCCTGCGGCGGCAAGGTGTTCTTCAACCGCGTGGTCTCGCCCAAGTTCTTCGGCCGGCCGGGTGACCTGGCGGCGGCTGACGAGGCGCAGAAGACCGAGTTTCCGCGGCTGATGGATTATCTGGAAAGCGTCGTCCCGGCCTCGGGCTTCCTGGTCGAGGATCGCTTCACCCTGGCCGACATCGCGGTCGCAAGCCCGCTCGCCACCCTGGCGCTCGGGGACTGCCACATCAATGCGGGCAACCATCCGAAGGCTCACGCCTACGTCTCCCGCATCTGGGAGCGCCCTGCTTTCGCCAAGCTGATCGCGCAGGAAAAAGCCCAGTTGGCGGCCTGAGGCATTCGAACCGGTGAGAAGGGCGAGTAATAGTCCGTCCGAATGACGCGTTTCCTCGCCGCCCTTCTCGCCGCCCTGATGCTGGCCGGCTGCACGCCGTTGATGGTGCAGCAGGTCGGTCACCCGCCCATGGGCTTCCAGGGTGCTCGGCTCGATCGCGACGTAATCGTCAGCTTCGATGGCGCGCGGCTCGGGCTTACGCGATGGGACGCAGAGGGGGAGCCCTGGGCGGTGATCGTCGGCGTCCACGGCATGAACGATTACGCCAACGCCTTCCACATGGCCGCGCCCTGGTGGGCCAGCCAGGGCGTCACCACAATCGCCTATGACCAGCGCGGCTTCGGACGCTCGCCGGGCCGCGGCGTCTGGGCGGGCGACGACCTGATGGTCGAGGACCTGCGGACGGTCGCCGCGCTCGTCCGCCAGAAGTATCCTCAGGCGCTGCTGGTGGTGGCCGGTGAGAGCCTGGGCGGGGCGGTGGCGGCGGAAGCTTTTGCGTCGGACAGGCCGCCGACGGCAGATCGGCTGGTGCTGTTGTCGCCCGCGGTCTGGGGCTGGCGCACCCAGCCGCTGCCCAACAAGACGCTGCTGTGGTTCGCGGCCAACTTCACCGGCCCCAAGGTCTACACCCCGCCGCGCTGGCTCACGTCGAAGGTCAGCCCGACGGACAATCGCGACGAGCTGATCGCCATGGGCCGCGATCCGCTGATGATCTGGGGCGCACGGTCGGACACGATCTACGGCCTGGTCTCGACAATGGACAAGGCGGCCGACGATGTCGGCAAGGCCAAGCCGGCGACCTTGTATCTCTACGGCGCCCACGACGAGATCATCCCCAAGAACGCCGCCTTCAAGGCCGCCGCCCAGCTCAGGCCCACGGACCGGTCGGCTTACTACGCCAAGGGCTGGCACCTGATGACGCGCGACAGGCAGGGGCCGGTGGTCTGGAAGGACATCCTGGCCTTCATCCGCGATCCGACCGGCCCCTTGCCCTCAGGCGCCCCGCAGATCCCCACCGCACCCCTACCTACCGGCCAGTCCCGGGCGGCGGCGGGGTTGTGAGGCGGGCCGCGCAGGGGTAGAGGCAAGCGCAATTCCTTCCCCAGCATCAGCGATGTGCGCGGCATGACATTGTTCGATTCCCCCGCCTATGAGGGCCATGAAGGCGTCCACGCCTTCTCCGACGAAAAATCTGGCCTCAAATGCATCATCGCTGTGCATTCCACGGCCCGAGGCCCCGCAGCCGGCGGGTGCCGCATGTGGCCGTTCGCGAGCGCCGAGGCGGCGCTGGAGGACGCGCTCCGGCTTTCGCGGGCGATGTCCTACAAGAACGCCATGGCCGACCTGGAGCTGGGCGGCGGAAAGGCTGTGATTATCGGGGACAGCCGCACCCAGAAGACGCCGGCCCTCTTCGAAGCCTTCGGCCAGGCGGTCGAGGAGGTCGGCGGCAAGTACTGGACGGCCGAGGACGTGGGCGTTTCGCCCGCCGATCTCATGCATGCCCGCAAGCGCACCCGCTACGTCGCGGGGCTTGAGGGCCACAACGCCGCGTCTGGCGACCCGAGTCCGGTGACCGCCGAGGGCGTCTTCCGAGGGATCACGCTCGGCGTCCGCCGCGCCCTCGACAGGGACCTCGCCGGCGTCACCGTAGCGATCCAGGGCGTCGGCCACGTGGGCGCCTACCTGGCCGACAAGCTGCATGCGGCCCGCGCGAACCTGGTGATCACCGACGTCAACGAGGAAGCGCTGCGCGAGGTGGCTGGTCGGACCGGCGCGCGCATCGTGGCGCCCGGCGCGATCTTCGACGTGAACGCCGAGGTGTTCGCGCCCTGCGCGCTGGGTGGCGCGATCAATGAAGACACCCTGCCGAGGCTCCGGGCCAAGGTGATCGCCGGTGGGGCCAACAACCAGCTCGCCACGCCCGAGATCGGGCGGGCCGTCTACGAGCACCAGATCCTCTATCTGCCGGACTACGTCATCAACGGCGGCGGCATCATCAACGTGGCCGGCGAGATCCGCGCGCTGGAGCGCGGTGAAGCCTTCGATCCGGCCTGGGTGGAGGGAAAGCTCGCTCGCCTGATGCTGACGCTCGACGAAGTGCTCGACCGCTCCAAGGTCGAGCACCGCCCGACCTCGGACGTCGCCAACGAGATCGCCAGGGGCCGGATCACTCTTGCGGCGGAGCAGAAGGCGGCGGCTTAGGGATCGGCCGCGCCTCTCCGGGGGAGATGTGCAGCGCCTTCGGGGTGCGATACATCCGCCAGCCGGCGCGCATGGTGAAGTAGCCCGCCACGGTCGGCAGGCCGCCGATGACCAGCGCCATGACGGCGAAGCTGCGGTCGCCCTGCGGGACCAAGCTCGCGACCAGGAAGGTCAGGGTGCAGAGCCCGCACAGGGCGAAGATCAGTGCGCCGACGGCGGTGAGCGCTGCGCCGAAGAAGCGCCGGGTCGGATCGTGGGGAGCCTCAGACATCTGCGTCACCTTTTCGCGGGTTGGCCATGGCCCGGCGGATCGCCGAGCCGACCCACAGGCACCCGGCGCCGACAGCCAGCATGGTCGCAGGCAGCATCCAGTCCTCAAGGCTCGTGCGGGCCTGGCTGTCGCTGAGGATGACTGCACCGAAGATCAGGGTGCAGAGGCCCCCGAGCGTGAGGATGAGCCAGCCGATGGCGGTGAACCCGTTGGCGAAGAAGCGCAGGACGGCGTCGTCGCGCCGCGGCTCACTCATGCGAGGCGCCCGCGCCGCAGCGCTTCAGCCCCGGCCGCGCCAGGGCGATAGAAGGTGTTGTAGGTGTCGAAGGGGATGATGCGGCCGTCCGGCTCGACGAAGTGCACGCAGGAGCGCTTGACCGTACCTAAGTCGAAATTGAACCGGTCGAGGAACTGCGAGACCACGACGCGGAAGGTGTGCTCATAAGCGATCTCGTCGGGGACCACGGCCTCCGGCAAGCAGCAGAGCAGGCCCGCGAGCTTGTCCGAGGTGTCGGCCTGGGCGGTGGAGAGCGATAGCAGGTTGAAGACCGCGGCCTGCAACTCCGGATAGGCCTCGAAGGTCACCGTGTTGGGGGCGGCGGCCACGAACAGCTCGCGTGGCAGGAGTGAGGTGATCGGCTGAACCGTCTCGCCGTTCCGCAGCCCATAGCCGATGCAGATCTGGTCGGGGTTGCAGGGCAGCGGGATCAGGTCTTCGAGCGCAAAGACCCCGGCCTCGGCGATCTTGCGGCGGACCTCGGTCAGGACGATGCGGTGCGCCTTGGGGTCGAAGCCGTCGTTGCGGCCGGCGTCCTGGATCGGCTGGAAGGTGACCCCGCGCACGCACCGCCACTTCAGCGCATGGCGCACGATGTCGGCAATCTCGTCGTCGTTGACGCCCTTCTTGAGCGTAACCACCAGGGTGGTGGAGATGTTGTTGCGCTCGAGCGCCTCCAACGCCTGCTGGCGGATGGAGGTCAGGTCCGCGCCACGCAGCTCCATCAGGGCGTCGCGCTTCAGGCTGTCGAACTGCAGGTAGACCTCGAAGCGCGGCATGAAATCGGCCAGTCGCTCCGCGAAGCCCGGCTCGCGGGCGATGCGCAGCCCGTTGGTGTTGATCATCAGGTGGCGGACCGGCCGGGCCCGCGCGGCGGCCAGGATGTCGAAGAACTGCGGATGGATCGTGGGCTCGCCGCCGGAGATCTGCACCAGGTCCGGCTCGCCCTCCGAGGCGACGAGCACGTCCAGCATCGCCTCGATCTCGGCAAGGGGGCGGTGCGCCTCGCGCTTCACCGACGAGTCGGCGAAGCAGACCGGGCAGGATAGGTTGCAGGCTTCGTTGACCTCGATGATGGCCAGGCACGAGTGCTGTTCGTGGTCGGGGCAGAGGCCGCAGTCATAAGGGCAGCCGTGCTCGGTGCGGGTCTGCACGCCGAGCGGCCGGTCGCCGGGCTTCAGCCAATCCTTCTGCGCCTTCCAGTAGGAGAGGTCGTCGCTGATCAGCGTCTTCTGCACGCCGTGCTCTCGGCAGCGCTTCAGGTAGAAGACGTTGTTGTCCTCTGAGATGATCTTGGCCGGGACCAGGCCCAGGCAGGTCTCACACAGGCTGGTGGTCTGGCCCTGGAACAGATAGGGCGCGCTCTTTCGCGCCGCGCTCGCGCCTGACGTCGCCGCGCCAATAGAGCCATCCATAGGCGATCAGCCCCCCGCATAGGATGTGGAACAGGTTAAACGGCCCGACCAGCGTGGGATAGGGCTTGAGGAATTCCCACGCGAAGCGCTGGACGCCGTACCAGAGGCACATGGCGTAGAAGCCGCGCCGGAGCGCCCAGGGGCTGCGGCGCTGCAGGCCCACGAGGTAGATTGCGAGGAACACGGCCATGGCCGCGCTCTCATAGAGCTGGACCGGGTGGCGCCCGACGCCGTCGCCGAGATCGACCGCCCAGGGCAGGTGCGTCGGTGCGCCATAGGTCCCGTCTGGCAGGCCGGCGAAGAAACAGCCGAGCCGGCCGATGACGACGCCAAGCGTGAACGAGCCCACGAAGACGCCGCCGGTCGATCCGGTGACCCCGCGCAGCCGCTTGTAGATCTCCACGCCGACGATCGCCCCGACCAGGGCGCCGACGACGCTGTGTGAGAGAGCCGGCGAACTTGCCCTCAGGGTGTTCAGCGATCCCGCGAGCCAGGCGCCCGGGATCGCTCCGGCCACCAGGGCGGCGAAGTAGCCGCCGTCGACCTTGCGTGCGATCTCCTGGGTCAGCCCCCTCAGGCGCCAGCGATAGAGAAGGGCGCCGAGCGCCAGGCCGCCGCTCCAGCCCGCGAGGTCGAAGACCGTGTGGGCCCACGGCGCGGTGGCGATATGAATCATCGCCCGATCAAGTCAGCCGCCCCGCTCCGGCGCAAGGGCCGCCACAAGGGTGACGCCTGTCACAGCAGGCCGGCCAGGAAGCGCCGAAAAGGAGCTTCCCGCGCCGGTCGTCGGCGCTTCTAGCTAAAGGAACTCCAATGCTCAGGACTAATTGCGGTCTAGCGAGTCTCGCCTGCCTGGTTCTGGCGGCCATTCCGTTCACCGCCCTCGTCTTCTCGGCGGCGGTGTCGGCAATCTCGCAAGCCTAATGCCACGCCTCGTGGCTCCCGTGCGGGTCTCGGTCTGAACGCCGAACGACTCGCACGGGCAGGAGGCTCTCTACATTGCCGCCAGACGCGCTGTGCGCGGCTCTTTCACAGCGGTCACCAGCAGCAGCAGGCCGGCGGCCAGTACGCCGATCGATATCCCGAAAACCACATTGTACCCAAACAGGTCCGCGAGTTGCCCGCCGATCAACGGCGCGAGCGTCGCGGTGATGCTCTCGGCGGTGGCCGAGACGGCGATGCGCATGGGCAGGTCGTCCCGCGCCCCGAACTCCAGGATCATCGTCTGGGCGGCCATCATGTAGCCCGCTTGCCCCGACCCCAGGCCGAAGAAGGCCAGGAAGATCGCCCAGGGCTCGTGGATCTCGATCAACAGGATCGTCGAGGCGGCCCAGACTAGGATCGAGAAGAGCAGCACCAGCCGAAAGCCGGTCTTGTCGCCGAGATAGCCCCAGACGAGGTTCGACAGCGCGTCGGCGCCGATGAAGGCGAAGGACAGCGCGCCCAGCAGCCGGCCGGTCATGTGGACCGAGGCCGAGACGTAGAGGATGTAGAACGGCGTCGCGATCCGGGCCGAACTCGCCAGCATCTGCACCACCAGGAACCAGGCATAGGTGCGGTCCTCGGTGATCAGTCGCGGAAACTCACGCAGCCGGTCACGGAACCGGCTTTGGCTGCGGGTCGTGGGCGGCTCGGGCTCCTTCAGCAGGAGCTGCAGGGCCCAGAGACCCAGCGTGGTCAGGACGAAGGCGCAGATGAAGGTTGCGCCATACCCGTTACCGAACAGGTTTGGCCCGATGAAGAACCGGCCAGCGAGGTAGGCGAGGCCCGCAGCGATCAGGCTGCCGGTGGCGTTGCGCCAGGCTTGCAGGCGTCCGCGTCGGCTGATCGGGATCACCTTGGCCATCAGCAGCGAGAACACCACCCGCTGGGCGCCCATGAAGATGCCGAACATCAGCATGAAGCCGAGGATCGCGCCCACCAGCGCGTTGCCCTTCAGCCACCAGCCGGAAAGCGCGATGCCGAGCACGGCCATGCGCGCCAGGCCGCCCATCCACATGGCGGCCGGCATGACCTTGGTGCGGTGCTCGATCTTGCTGGCTCCGAAGATCGGCGAGATCACCCCGCCCACCTGTTGCAGGGCGAGCCCCAGCCCCACGATGGCGTTGGAGCCGGAGATCATATGCAGGTAGGCGGGCAGGAAGGTCGGGGCGTTGACCAGCCTGAAGCCGGTCATGCCCAGCATGCCGTGCAGGTAGTTGCCGAGGTAGTTGCGCCTCAGGTTGTCCCAGACGAACTTCTCGTACGCCGCTTCGCGGGTGGCGAGATCGGGTTCGCCCGCAACGCCGGCGGTGGGTTCAATCTTGGCGTCCAAATGACCAACGCCGCTCAAGACCGGCGAGGCGAGCCGGCTACGGCGCCCTTCAGCAAAGGCATGAGTTCAATGGGGCTGGTCTATCAGAGTCCCGCGGGATGAGGCTAGCCGGCGGGACGCCCGTCGCCGGATTGCCTGCCATTGCCCGTCGTAAGGGTAAGGCTTCCCGCAAACGGGGGCAGGGCGCACCCCGCCGTCGATGGCGTACTCCGCGCGCTGATCCGCGACATCGCCGAGCGCAGCAGCCCCGACGTCACGGTCCTCTGGTTCAAGAACCTCGACGACAAGCGCCTGTTCCCGCGCACCGGCATGGAGCCCGCCGCGCGGGCGGCCGGCTTCGATGTGGTGCGGTTCACGCTGCATAACACCAAGCCCAACGTCTATCGCGAGATGACCAAGGTGCAGCTGCGGCTGGCGACCGGCCGTGACGACCTGACCCTGCCCGACTGGGCGATCACCGTCCTCGACAGCTTCGATGCGGCGCTGACCGCCGACGCCAAGAGTGAGCTGATGCCGGAAGCCACCATCGTTCTGACCAAAGCGGCCCCCTGAGCTAGGGCGCCAGGAACCCGGCCTCTGCGAAATCCAGCATGCGGTTGAGCAGACCGGCCACGTCGCCCTCGCGGGTCAGGCCGCCGGACAGGTGGTGCAGCCGGTCGAACTCCACGAAGCGGTTGTTGTGGACCATGCCGAGGACAAAGTGCAGCCGCCAGTAGACGGTCTCCGGCGGCAGGTCCGGTCGTGCGGCTTTCAAGGCCTCTGCGAAGCGGGCCAGGTGCGAGACGTCGTTCTGCAGCGCCTCGCGCATCTCCGCAGTGCCCTCGGAGCGGGCGCGGATGATGAACTGCACGCCGATCCGTCGGTCGTTGGCTGGGTCGGCCCAGCGCAGGGGCGGGGCGAACAGCGCCTCGAGGATCTCGCGCACCGGGGGCTTACCGCCGTGGCGGTCGGCCGCTTCGTGGAGCATGCGCGCCCGCTCGCGGTTCAGCTCGCTGGTGCGGCGGCGGAAGATCTCGAACAGCAGGGCGTCCTTGGACCCGAAATGGTAGTTCACGCTCGCCAGGTTGACCCCGGCCTCGGCGGTGATGTCGCGCACCGAGACGTTCTGGAAGCCGTGCAGGGCGAAGAGCCGCTCGGCCGCACCGAAGACAGCGGCCTTGGTCGCGGCGTGGGTTTCTTCCTCGAGGTTCTGCGGCGCCTCGTTCGTGAAGTGGTCGGTCATTTGGCCCCGCCTAGCGGGCGAGCTCCTTCATGGCCTTCTCCAGCCCTGCCAGGGTCAGCGGGAACATCCGGTCGCCCACCAGCTGCTTGAGGACGCCGATCGAGGGCGTGTAGTCCCAGTGCCGTTCCGCGGTCGGGTTCAGCCAGATCATGTGCTCGTAGATGTTGGCCACGCGATCCATCCAGACCGCGCCGGCTTCCTCGTTCCAGTGCTCCACCGAGCCGCCGGGATAGGTGACTTCGTAGGGGCTCATGGTCGCGTCCCCGACGAAGATGACCTTGTAGTCGTGCGGGAATTTGTGAAGCACGTCCCAGGTGTTGATCTTCTCGGCGTGACGGCGCCGGTTGTCCTTCCACACGCTCTCGTAGAGGCAGTTGTGGAAGTAGTAGAACTCCATGTTCTTGAATTCGGAGCGGGCGGCGGAAAACAGCTCCTCACAGACCTTGATGTGGCTGTCCATCGAGCCGCCGATGTCGAAGAAGATCAGAACACTGATCTTGTTCCGGCGCTCCGGCCGCATCTGGATGTCGAGGTAGCCCTTCTCGGCGGTGCCCTTGATGGTGCCGTTCATGTCGAGCTCGTCCGGCGAGCCGTCGCGGACCCATTTGCGCAGGCGCCGCAGCGCCACCTTGATGTTGCGGGTCCCGAGTTCGACCTGGTCGTCGAGGTTCTTGTACTCGCGCTTGTCCCAGACCTTGATCGCCTTGCCGTGGCGGCCCTTGTCCTGGCCGATCCGGATGCCCTCGGGATGATAGCCATTGGCGCCGAAGGGCGAGGTGCCGCCGGTGCCGATCGCCTTGTCGCCCTTCTCGTGGCGTTCCTTCTGCTCCTTGATGCGCTCGGCCAGCATCTCCATCAGCTTGTCGAAGCCCCCCATGGCCTCGATCTGCGCCTTCTCCTCCTCGGTGAGGAACTGGTCGGAGAGTTTCTTCAGCCACTCGGCTGGGATGTCGGCGGTGACGTCCTCGCCCATGCGCTCCAGGCCCTTGAAAACGTGGGCGAAGACCTGGTCGAACTTGTCGATGTTCTTCTCGTCTTTCACGAGAGCCGCGCGCGACAGGTAGTAAAAATCGTCGACGGAGCGGTCGATGACCTGCTTGTCGAGCCCCTCCATGAGCATGAGGTATTCCTTCAGCGTCACCGGCACCTTGGCCTGGCGAAGCTCGGTGAAGAAACGCATGAACATGGGCGAGAGCCCCTCGCAACGAACGTCTGTTTGAACGCGGAGGATGGGACGTCGGGTCCCCGATGTCCAGTCGTGCGCGGCGAGGGGCTTAGCGGCTAGGCGCCGCGCTTCTCGCTGTCGAGCGTCGCCATCGCCATGGCTGGATATCGCTCGCCGGCGGCGGCGTCCTTTGGCACGGCGGCCTCTATGGCGGCGACGGCGTCCCGCGTCAGCGGCTTGTCGAGCGCCCCCAGGGTCTCGGCCAGTCGTTCGCGTGTGCGCGCTCCGATCACGGGCACGATGTCGTCGCCCTTGGCGAGCGCCCATCCGATCGCGGCCTGGGCGGTTGTGAGGCCAAGCTTTTCGGCCTCTGCACGCAGCGCCTCGGCAAGCGCCAGGTTCTTCGCGAGGTTCTCGCCCTGGAAGCGGGGGCTGTGGCCGCGGAAGTCGCCCTGGCCGTGGACGCCGGTCGTCGCCACGCCGCCCTGCATGTGGCCCCCGATCAGACCGCGTGACAGGACGCCATAGGCGGTAACCCCGATCCCGAGCTGGCGGGTGACGCCCAGGATCTCGTCCTCGATGCCGCGGGAGATCAGCGAATACTCGATCTGCAGGTCGACGATCGGATGGACGGCGGCCGCCTTGCGGATGGTGGCCGCGCCGACTTCGGAGAGACCGATGTGGCGGACGTAGCCCGCCTTCACCAGGTCGGCGACCGCGCCGATTGTCTCCTCGATCGGCACATTCGGGTCCAGCCGGGCAGGGCGGTAGATGTCGATGTGATCGACGCCGAGCCGTTGCAGGCTGTAGGCGCAGGCGGTCTTCACGGCTGCCGGCCGCGCGTCATAGCCGAGCCAGCCGCCGTCCGGGCCGCGCTGGGCGCCGAACTTGACGCTGATCAGGGTCTCGTCGCGACGCCGGCCCTTGAGCGCCTCGCCGATCAGGAGCTCGTTGTGGCCCATGCCGTAGAAGTCGCCGGTGTCGATGATGTTGATCCCGGCGTCGAGCGCGGCGTGGATCGTGGCCAGACTCTCGGCCCGGTCGGAGGGGCCATACATCCCCGACATGCCCATGGCGCCCAGGCCGATGGCGGAGACCTCAGGACCGGTGTTTCCAAGCTTACGCATCTTCATCGGGGAACTCCTGGCCGGCCGGATCGCCGGTGTAGCCTGCAAATTAGGTCTGACGGTTCTCGAGCATAAGCCGCATAATGTTGCACGGACTGTGCGGAATTTCGAACAATGGATCGGATCGACCTCGGCGCGCTGGACAGCTTCGCGGCCATCGCGCGGCACGGCAATTTCCGGCGCGCCGCCGTGGAGCGGGGCGTCTCGCCGTCGACGCTGAGCCAGACGCTGCGCGACCTGGAAGCGAGGCTGGGCGTGCGCTTGCTGAACCGCACCACCCGCAGCGTGGCGCTTACCGACGCCGGGGCCGCCCTGCTCAAATCGTTGCAGCCGGCGCTCAGTCAGATCGCCGCTGCGGTCGATGAGGTCCGCGCCGTGCAGGACGCGCCGTCCGGGCCCTTGCGCATCAATGCGCCGGAGCCGGCGGTGGATCTGGTGCTGGCGCCATTGGCGGCGGCTTTCCTCGCAGCCTACCCGGCGGTGCGACTGGAGATCATCTCCGAGACCGGCTTCGTCGACATTGTCGCCAAGGGCTTCGACGCCGGCGTGCGCTGGGAGGAGAGCCTGGCGCAGGACATGGTCGCCGTGCCGCTGGGACCGCCGCAGCGCTACGTGGTGGTGGCGACGCCGGAGGTGATAGCGCGCCACGGCGCGCCGGCCCACCCGAGCGAACTGGCGAGCCGGCCCTGCCTGCATGTGCGCTTTCCAAGCGGGGCGGAGCCTCCTTGGGAGTTCGAGCGTCGAGGCGAGGTGGTGCGGATCGCACCGCAAGGCCCGTTGCTCACGACCAGTCCGTCGCTGCTGATGCGCGCGGCGCTGGACGGGGTGGGGTTTCTGCAAACCTTCGACGGCGCGGCTGCGCGTCATCTGGCGTCAGGCCGGCTGGTCGAGGTGCTCGAGGACTGGTCGGAGCCGTTCCCGGGACCCAGGCTCTATTACCCGAGCCGACGACATCCGCCGTCGGCGCTGCGGGCCTTAATCGACTTTGTCCAGGAGCGGCGTCGGGCGGAGGGTTGGTGACAGGCTCCTAGCGGCGAGGCGCGAAGGCCCGCAGGAAGGTCCGGCTGGCCAGCGACGCCTCATCCTGGATCTGCTTTTCGGTCAACTCGGGGATGGCGTTGCAGAGCCTGGCCTTGAAGTAGCGGTTCTGCACCAAGCCCAGGAACTGGTGGGCGGCGTCGAGCGGATCGTCGTCGAGCTGCAGATGGCCGGCTTCGGCCATGCCGCTCAGGAGCTCGGCCACCCGCTCGGCGCCCAGGCGAGGCCCGGCGTTGTAGAAGATCCGGCCGATCTCCGGCGAGCGCTCGGCCTCGGCGGAGATCAGGCGGAAGTTGCGCAGGTTGAAGTCGGTCAGGACGCGCGTGAGGTAGGCGCGGCCGATACGACGCAAGGTCTGGTCGGGCGTTTCATTGTCGAGCGGCGAGGCGAATATCTCGTCCTGCCACAGGCAACGTCGCTCGACGTACGCGTTGAACAGCTCATCCTTGCTCTTGAAGTAGTTGTAGAGCGTACCCTTCGAACCGCCGAGGCGGGCCGCGATGGTCGACATGGAGGCGTTGGCGAACCCCTCCTCGAGGAACACTTCCTGGGCGACGTCCAGGATGAGCTCCCGGCGTGCGTCGCGATCGAGCCGGGTTTTGGTTAGCTGCATCTTTTTTTCCAACCGTACGGTATGGTCACCTTGACGCTCCATGGCGCCGCTCGCTATATCGACGTGTATAATATGACCGTACCGTACGGTATGACAAGAGTACGCCCATGAGCCCTTACCCCGCGCTGTTCGAGCCTAGGTCCCGCCGGGCGATGGGCGTCGTCGGGCTGCTGGCCGCGACCGCGTTGAGCGCCTGCGCGAGCTTGCCGGCCCCGACGACCGCCCGCGTGGCCAAGGCGCCGCAGGCCTATGCGGTGACCCAATCCGTCGCCGGCGCCTCGCGCGACTGGCCGGCCGAAGCGTGGTGGACGGCCTATGGCGACGCCCAGCTCGACGGCTTGATGCAGGAGGCCCTGGCCGGTTCGCCGACGCTGGCGGCGGCGCAGGCGCGCGTCCGCAAGGCGGCCTCCGTGGTCGCGATCGCCCGTTCCCACGAACTGCCGACCATCTCGGCCAACGGCAGCGCCGAGGAGGCGAAGCAGAGCTACAACTTCGGCATCCCCCCGGAATTCGTCCCGCACGGCTACAACGACTACGGCCGCGCGACCCTGGATTTCAGCTGGGAGCTCGACTTCTGGGGCAAGAACCGCGCGGCCGTGGCTGCGGCCGTCACCGACGCGCGCGCGGCCGAGGCCGAGGCCGCCGAGGCCCGGCTGATGCTTTCGACCAACATCGCCGCCGCCTACGCCGACCTGACCCGGCTCTATGCCGAGCGGGACGTGGCCGAGCGCGCCATGAGCGTCCAGACTGAGACCAGCAAACTGGTTAAGAGTCGCGTCGCCAACGGCCTCGACACCCTGGCCGAGCAGCGCCAGGCCGAGGCCGAGCCGCTGCAGGGCCAGGCCGACATCGCCGCCATCGACGAACGCATCGCCCTGACCCGCAACGAGCTGGCGGCGCTGGTCGGCGCCGGGCCGGACCGCGGCCTTTCCCTGACGCGCCCGAACGCCGCGACCCTGAAGCCGCTAGGTGTCCCGGCGGAGCTGGCCGCCAACCTGATCGGGCGCCGGCCGGATGTGACCGCGGCCCGCTGGCGGGCGGAGGCTGCCGCCGAGCGTATCCACGAGGCCCGCGCCGCCTTCTATCCGGACGTCAATCTCGTGGCGTTCATCGGCGTTCAGTCGCTGTTCCTGAACAAGCTCACCGCGTCCGGCTCGGACATCGGGTCGGTCGGCCCGGCCATCAGCCTGCCGATCTTCAACGGCGGGCGGTTGAGGGCCGGCTATCAGGGCGCCGAGGCCGATCGCGACGCCGCGGTGGCCAGCTACGACGCCGCGGTCACCGAGGCCTTCCGTCAGGTGGCCGACGTGGTGGCCTCGAGCCGGGCGCTTGCCCTGGAGCTGACTGCGTCACGCGCCGCGCTCGCTGCCAGCGAGGACGCCTATCGCATCGCCAAGCTCCGCTACGAAGGCGGTCTCGCCATCTATCCCAGCGTGCTGCTGGCCGAGCAGGACGTGCTGCGCCGCCGGCGGATCGTCACCGACCTGGACGCCCGCGCGCTGGCCCTGGACGTCCAGCTCGTGCGCGCGCTCGGCGGCGGCTACCACGCCGCGGCCTGAAGTAGAGGTTTTTCGTATGCTTGATCGTCCGTCCCCTGGAACCGCCCCGATGTCCGACGTCGCTTTCACGGCCAAGATCAGCGCTGTCGCCCGCGGCCGCCGCAACCGGCTATTGATCTGGCTGGCCGTGGCCGTCGTCGTGGGCGCGGCAGTCTTCGGCGTCTGGTGGTTGCTGACCTCCGGCAAGAGCGTGAAGACCGACAACGCCTATGTCGGCGCCGAAGTCGCACAGGTGACGCCGCTAGTCGCCGGACCCGTCGCCAAGGTGCTGGTCCGTGAAACCGAGCTCGTGAAGGCCGGCGCGCCGGTCGTGATCCTCGACGATTCCGACGCCAGGATCCTGGTCGAGCAGGCGAAGGCCGCGCTGGGCCAGGCCGAGCGCAAGGTGAGGGGCTATGCGGCCAGCGACACGGCCCTTGCCGGCCAGCTTCGCGCCCGCGACGCCGACATCGCCCGCGCCCGGTCCGATCTCGAGCGCGCCAAGACCGACCTGACGCGGCGCGAGGCGCTATCAGCGTCCGGCGCGGTCTCCGGCGACGAACTGACCAACGCCAAGAACAAGTTCACCGAGGCGCAGGCGGCGCTTGCCCAGGCGCAGGCCAGCCGCGCCGCCGCCGCCGGCAGCCGCGAGGCCAACCGCGTGCTGATCGCCGGCGTCAGCCTGCAGCAG